>NZ_JBFRCN010000001.1:0-374339 GCF_040965835.1 Paraburkholderia sp. BR10872 | reverse complement strand
AGCACATTCTGCTCGGCGGCGACAACATGGACCTCGCGCTCGCCCACGTGGTCGCGCGCAAGCTCGCGACCCAGGGCACGCAGGCCGATCCGTGGCAACTGCGCGCGCTGACCTATGCGTGCCGCTCGGCCAAGGAAGCGCTGCTGAGCGACGCCTCCGTCGATACGGTGCCGATCGTCGTGCCGAGCCGCGGTTCGAAGCTGATCGGCGGTTCGATCCGCACGGAACTCACGCGCGCCGAACTCACGCAGATCATTCTCGAAGGCTTCTTCCCGCAGGTGGACGCCGCCGCGCGTCCCGCCGTGCGCACGCGCGTCGGTCTCACGCAGCTTGGCCTGCCGTATGCGCAGGACGCGGGCGTTACGCGCCATCTCGCGGCCTTCCTCGGCCGCCAGGTGCAGGCGCTCGCGGAACTCGAAGGCTTTGGCGCGCCGCCCGCAGGCGCGAGCTTCCTGCATCCCACGGCGGTCCTGTTCAACGGCGGCGTGTTCAAGTCGGCGCTGCTCTCGCAACGCGTGCTCGATATCCTCAACGGCTGGCTCGCGGCCGAGGGTGCTGCCCCCGCGCGTCTGCTCGGCGGTGCCGATCTCGACCTCGCGGTGGCGCGCGGCGCGGCCTATTACGGCTACGTGAAGCGCGGCAAGGGCGTGCGCATTCGCGGCGGCACGGCGCGCGCGTATTACGTGGCCGTCGAATCGGCCATGCCGGCGGTGCCGGGGCTCGAGCCGCCGGTGTCGGCGCTCTGCGTCGCGCCGTTCGGCATGGAAGAGGGCACCGAGGCGGCGCTGCCGCCGCAGGAGTTCGGCCTCGTCGTGGGCGAGCCGGTGCACTTCCGTTTCTTCGGCTCTTCGGTGCGGCGCCTGGATCAGGTCGGCACGATGCTCGACTACTGGTCGCCCGAAGAATTGCAGGAGCTGGAGGAAATCCAGGCGACGCTGCCGACCGAAGGCCGCACGCCCGGCGAAGTCGTGCCCGTGAAGCTGCACGCGCGCGTGACGGAGGCGGGCACGCTGGAGCTCGAAGCCATGCCGAGCGGCACGAACGAGCGCTGGAAGGTCGAGTTCGACGTGCGTGGCGGAGCAGGCGACTGAGCCCGATGAAGCAATACGTCGTCGGCATCGACCTGGGGACGAGCAATACCGTCGTGGCGTACGTGGAGGCTGGCGGCGACGCCATCCGCGTGTTCGACGTCGAGCAGCTCACCGGCCTCGGGGAAGTGGGCGCGGAAAAGATGCTGCCTTCCGCGCGCTATCACCCGGCGGCAGGCGAGCTTGCGGCAGGCGATCTGCGTTTGCCGTGGCGCGCACCGACGCCCGGCGACGACGCCGTCATCGGCCGCCTCGCGCGCACGCTCGGCGCGCAGGTGCCGGGCCGGCTCGTGGCGAGTGCGAAAAGCTGGCTCTCGCACGCCGCGGTGGACCGCCTCGCGCCGATCCTGCCGTGGGGCGCGCCCGACGACGTCGCCAAGGTTTCGCCGGTGACCGCGAGCGCGAGCTATCTCGCGCACGTGCGCGCCGCGTGGAACCATCGTTTCCCGCATGCGCCGCTCGAAGATCAGGACGTGGTGCTCACCGTGCCCGCCTCGTTCGACGACGGCGCGCGTGCGCTCACGCTCGAAGCGGCGCGCATGGCGCAATTGCCCGCGCTGCGTCTGCTCGAAGAACCGCAGGCCGCGTTCTACGACTGGCTGTATCACCATCGCGCGACGCTCGATGCGGAGCTGGGCGCGTCGCGCCTCGTGCTCGTGTGCGACGTGGGCGGCGGCACGACCGACCTCACGCTCATCAAGGTGCAGTTCGACGCCGGCGAGCCGCAGCTCACACGCATTGGCGTGGGCAATCATCTGATGCTCGGCGGCGACAACATGGATCTCGCGCTCGCGCATCTGGCCGAAAGCCGGCTCGCGAACGCGCAAACGCGGTTGAGCGCGGCGAGCCTTTCGCAGCTCGTGGAACGCTGCCGCGTCGCGAAGGAGCAGTTGCTCGACACGAGCGCGCCCGAGTCCGTGCCGATCACGCTGCTCGGTGCCGGCGCGCGTCTCGTGGGCGGCGCGCGCACCACGCAGCTCGGCCGCGAGGAAGTCGCGCAGATCGTGGTGGACGGCTTCTTTCCCATGGGCACTGCCGGCGACCTGCCGCGCCGCTCGCGCGCGGCGATCGTCGAGTTCGGCTTGCCCTATGCCGCCGATCCGGGCATCACGCGCCATATCGCAGCGTTCTTGCAGCGCTTCGCGGCGCAGTCGCGCGAGGCGCTGGGTTTGTTTGGCGCTGCCGGTGAACCGGAAGCCGCGCTGCCCATGCCCGACGCGCTGCTGCTCAACGGCGGCGTGTTCCGCGCTCGCTCGCTTGCGCAGCGTCTGGCCGATACGCTCGGCACGTGGCGCGGCGAGCCGCTCAACGTGCTGCAGAACGATCAGCCCGACGTGGCCGTCGCGCGCGGCGCGGTCGCCTATGCGCTTGCGAGGGCAGGCAACGCGCCTCGTATCGGCGGCGGCTCGCCGCGCAGTTACTTTCTCGTTCTCGATGAAGGCGCGGGAGCCGATGCCGCTCCGCGCGGCGTGTGCGTCCTGCCACGCGGCACGGAGGAAGGCCACGAGCTGCATCTGGACGACCGTACGTTCGCCTTGCAACTGGGCCAGCCGGTGCAGTTCCACCTTGCATCGACGGTGGCCGACACCGCGTGGCAACCCGGCGAGCTGGCCGACCTCGAGGCAGCCGACTTCGTGCGCCTGCCGCCGCTCGCAACCGTGGTGCCCGCGGGCGGCGATGCAAAGACGGCGCGCGAGCGCCCCGTCAAGCTCACGACCGCGCTCACCGAAGTCGGCACCCTGGAGATGCACTGCATCGCCACCGACGATGCTTCGCAGCGCTGGCTGCTCGAATTTGCGCTGCGCCGCGCGGAGCACGAGGGCGGTGCAGGCGCGGCAATCGGCGAGTCGCGCCATGCGGGCCTCGACGAAGCGATCGAGGCGATCGAGCGCGTGTTCGGCGCGCGTTCCGCCAAGGTCGACGCGAAGGAAGTGAAGCGCTTGCGCGCGCATCTCGAAGAGCGGCTCGGGCCGCGCCAGAACTGGGACGGACCGCTGTTGCGCGAGCTGTTCGGCGCGCTCTGGGAACGCGCGGGCAAGCGGCGGCGCTCCGCCGATCACGAGCGCCTGTGGCTCAATCTCGCCGGCTTCTGTCTGCGTCCGGGTTTCGGCTATCCGCTGGACGAATGGCGCGTCGAGCAACTCTGGTCGCTCTTCGACGACGGCATCCAGTTCGTGGGCGAAGGCCAGGTGTGGTCGGAGTGGTGGACGCTCTGGCGGCGCGCGGCGGGCGGCCTGAACGAGGCGCAGCAGGACGAGGTGCTGGCGGCGATGACGTACCTCGAAGAGGCGGCCGGCGCGAAGCGCCACAAGCTGCCCTTCGACGCCGCGAAGCTGGGCGTGCCGGACATGATCCGGCTCTATGCCTCGCTCGAGCAGATTGCGGCCGAGCGCAAGATCGAGATCGGCGAGCGGCTGTTGCAGCGGCTCCAGAAGCCTACCGAGAATCATCAGACGTGGTGGGCCGTGGGCCGCATCGGCGCGCGCCAGCCGTTCTACGGCAGCGCGCACGGCGTGGTGCCGCCGCACACCGCAGCGCTTTGGCTCGATGCGATTCTCGCGCTCGACTGGAAGAAGATCGAACCGGCGATGTTCGCCGCCGCGCAAATCGCGCGCATGACGGGCGACCGTTCGCGCGACCTGCCCCCCGAGTTGCGCGAGACCGTGGTGCGTCGGATGGAATCGGCGAACGCGCCGCCCACGTGGGTCACGATGGTGCGCGAAGTCGTCGCGCTCGATACGGCCGACACGGGCCGGGTGTTCGGCGAGGCGCTGCCGGCGGGGCTGAAGCTGATCGCGGGCTGAGCGCGGACTGAGCGATGTGTGACTTCTGCAGGAAGCCCGGCGCGCGTATGATCGAACGCCTGATTCCAACAGAAACACAGCGGACTGATCTGCCCATGAATTCTCCTGCCGATGCTTCCTCGCCGCGCGCATTGCGCGCGCTCTCGCCGATCGAGGCGCGTATCGTCGGCGTGCTGGTCGAAAAGCAGCACACGGTGCCCGACACCTATCCGCTCTCGCTCAACGCACTCACGCTCGGCTGCAACCAGAAGACCGCGCGCACGCCGGTCATGAACGTGAGCGAAGCCGAAGTGCTGGCCGCCATCGAAGACCTCAAGCTGTTGAGCCTGGTGTTCGAAGGCAGCAGCAGCCGCGTGCCGCGCTTCGAGCACAACCTGAACCGCGTGCTCGGCGTGCCGAGCCAGGCCGTTGCGCTCCTGACGGTGCTGCTGCTGCGCGGCGCACAGACGGCCGCGGAATTGCGCCTGAACTCGTCGCGCCTGCACGGGTTCGCCGACGTCTCTTCGGTCGAAGGCTTCCTCGAAGAACTGGCCGAACGCGAGCCGCCGCTCGTCGTGAAGCTGCCGCGCGCGCCGGGCGAGCGCGAAAGCCGCTGGATGCATCTGATGTGCGGCGAGGTCAACACGGCAAGTTTCATCGCCGCGGGGACCATCGCTCCCGGGGCGCGCGAGGAGGCCGGCGAGAGCGTTTCGCTCGCGGACTTCGAAGCAGTACGCGCCGAACAGCAGCGTCTCGCCGATGAAGTCGCGCGCCTGCAAACGCTCGTCGCTCGCATGGCCGCCGAGTTGGGCATGTCGCTCGACTGAGCGCCTTCGCCTCCGTCGCGCCATGGACGCCGCCGCATCCACCGCCCGGCGCCTGCGCCAGGTGCGCGACCTGCCATGCCCGCGCGGCTTGCCGCTCATCGGCAATCT
Organism: Paraburkholderia sp. BR10872; assembly: GCF_040965835.1. Classification (NCBI taxonomy): domain Bacteria; kingdom Pseudomonadati; phylum Pseudomonadota; class Betaproteobacteria; order Burkholderiales; family Burkholderiaceae; genus Paraburkholderia; species Paraburkholderia sp. BR10872. Next base: position 369,533 of record NZ_JBFRCN010000001.1, on the reverse strand, counting down.
GCATCAGCTGAATGCGCCCAAACTGCATCGTGTGCTCGAACAGTGGGCGGAGGAACCTTCGATGATCGAGGAAATCACGGCGTTCGCGATGGTGCCGAATCGCATGCCGGTGCGGCTGGAATTGCGGCCGACGGTTGAGTCGGCTCGACTACAGGCGACCTATCAACCGGGCCGTGACTGAAGTCTCAACCCTGCGTGATGAAGGTATGGACGTGGGTGTTGAAGAGGTCGGGGTGCGTGCCGTTCATGCCGTGCGTGGCGCCCTTGATCGTGACGCGGCGCGCGAACTCGATCCACTCGTCCAGCGCTTCGACGTTGTTGCGGAACATGAGCGGGCTGCGCTGGCCGTCGATCAGCAGCGTGCGGCACTTGATCTCGCCGGCGGCGCGCGGCGCATACGGCGGCAGCGGGTCCTGCAACTGCTTGGGCAGCGTCGTGGCGTTGGCGATGGCCATCTGGCGAAATGCCGCCGAGCCTTTCTTCCACGCGCCCGGCACGCTCACGGAGTCGACGAACAACTCGAGCCCCGCTTCGACTTCGCCGGCATGGATGAGGTCGGCCGCGCGCGTGCGCAGTGCGTTGGTGGCAGGGGGCAGCGCGGCTTCGTCGTCGTCCACGCGCGAGAGCGGGCCGCCCGGGTCGGCCAGCACCAGCGTGCGCACGAGGCGCGGATAGCGGCGCGCCAGATGCCACGCCACGCAGCCGCCCCGCGAATGACCCACGAGGTGCACCGATTCGAGACCCAGCGCGGCGATGAAATCGGCCAACTCGGTGACGTGGCTCTCCCAGCCGAAATCGCCCTGGATACAGGCGTCGGCCGCGGGCCAGTAATGGCTCAGGCTCGGCGCGATGCAGCGAAAATGCTCCGACAGGCCGTTGAGCTGCGGCATCCAGTAGCGGTAATCGCAGAGCGATCCGTGGACGAACAGCAGCGGCTCGCCATCGCCGCGCTCCAGGAACGGCAGGGCAATGCCCGAGTGCAACGTCGCGTACGACAGGTCGGGCACAGCAAGTAGGGAGGGATCGATGCGTTGGTTCAAGGAGTGGCTCCGAGCGTATGAGCGTCACTTTGCCGCAACCGAACGATTAAGGGAAACTCAATAAACTGAAGGAATCGATAAGCTTTTCTGATTCGAAAAAGGGACGTAACGCTGCGAGGCCCGTCGCGCGGGGCTGTTCTCTTTCAGCGGTGAAAGCAAGCGGGTGCGCCCGCCCCGCCGGCGGCCTGGAGCGCGGCGGCAGGATCGTGGTTTGTAGCGGCGCCGACCGCGTTCGCGGCGGGGAATTTACGCCTTCGGCGCCACGAGATTGGCGTCACGCGCGAGCAGCCAGCGTCCGCTCGCGTCCTTGCGCACCAGCGTGAGCGTGTAGCCTGCACGGCGTATGGGCCGGGGCGCGCCCGGCGGCGTAATGGCGATGTCGATGCGATTGCGCAGAAAGGCCCAATCGCCCAGCACCTGCAGTTCCACGATCTCAGCCGTGCCCTCTATGCGCATGTCTTGCTGCGCTTGCGAGGCCGCCGCGAACTCGGCCTTGCCGAACGGCTCCTGGCCGGGCACCGTGAACACCACGTCGTCGGTCATCAGGCTCAGGACTTTGGCCGTGTCGCCGGCGCGGCTGGCCTCCATCCAGGTTTGCACCAGCTCTCGAATGGCACGTTCGTCATCGGTCATCGTGGACTCCCTCGTCGTTCCGTTCGATGATTCTAGAATGCGGCGCGCGACGCATCAGAATGCACTGCGATAAGCAAACAAGCCCGGCAAGCCGCCAGTCATGACGAAGAGGACGTTCTCGCCGCGTGCAAGGCGCCCCGATCGCGCGGCGTGCACGAGACCCGCGAACGCCTTGCCGCCGTACACGGGGTCGATCAGCAGGCCTTCTTTCGAAGCGACGAGACGCACGGCCTCGCGCATCGCGTCGGTTGGAATGCCGTAGCCTTCGCCGAGCTGGGCTTCGTCGATCACGATCGAGCGGCCCTCGATGCGCCGCGCCTGATCGATCAGCTCGAGCGTCTTGCCGGCCTTTTCGAACGTTGCGGCGTGGGCCTGCCCGGCCTTCGCCAGCACGGTGTACGCAAGCACGAGGCTCGGGTCGATGCCCAAGGCCGCGAAGCCGGCGGCGAGCCCTGCGTGCATGCCGCCGCTGCCGTTCGGCACGACGACGCGTGCGAAGCTCAAACCCTGTGCATGGGCCTGCGTCATGATTTCCGCGGCGCACGCCGCGTACCCCAGACATCCGACCGGGCTCGATCCGCCCAGCGGGCACACGTAGACCTTGCGGCCCTGGGCGCGCAGCTCGTCGGCGCGGGCCTGGGCGAACTCCAGTGCGTTGGCCGTGCCGGGCAGGTCGTGCACGCGTGCGCCGAGCAGGTCGTCGAGCAGGATGTTGCCGTTCTCCAGATACTCGAAATCCGCGCGCGGCACGGCCCGCGTGAGCACGAGTTCGCACTGCAGGCCCGCTTGCGCCGCCGCAGCCGCCGTCAAGCGCGCATGGTTCGACTGGCGCGCGCCCACAGTGATGATGGTGTCCGCGCCCGCAGCCAGCGCTTCGCCCATCAGGAACTCCAGCTTGCGCAGCTTGTTGCCGCCGCCGCCGAGGCCAGTCAGATCGTCCCGCTTGACATAGACATTGACGCCCCCCAGTTCGTGGCTTAGCCGCGGCAAGGGCTGGATCGGCGTGGGTCCTTCCAGCAGTGCGCGGCGAGCATGCCGCGAAAGATCGAGCTGATAGGGGACGCGGCATGCGTCGTGGCATTCGTTACGGTAGTCATCGGGCTCTCGCTGTTTCGCACTCAGGAATGGGAGCGTGGCTGGCGGCATTTGCGTTTGCCAGGCGTCGAATAGTAACCAGGGTACTTCTCGAATAATGCGCAACGCCTCAGGGTTCTCACGTCCACGTAATTCCGTATTGCGTCGCAGCAAGGAGGTTTTTAGACTGATTCTTATCCAGGCAATCGTCGGAGACGATATTCCCACCACGGGAGGCTTCAAATGAATATTTTTCAATCGCCGAGCCAACCATCGAGTCCGAAGCTGCACGTATTTGAACAGGAAGGCGGCTGGCACTGGGGTATCACCATAGAGCGTTCGGCAGGCGGCGGGTTCAAGGTCATCGCGTACAGCGAGAAGACTTTCCGCGCCGAAGACGAAGCGCAGTCCGACGGCGACCGCGCCCTCGTCAATCTCGCCGAACTGGTTTGAGCCGCGCGCCGCGCGGCTTCGTGTTTTTACGTCTGCGGCACCTTTCCTCGCATCCTTCCACGTTTGCGGCCCGCGCTCCCCGCGCTGCGCCGGCATCGATGTTTCTTTTCGTCTGATCGCTTTGCCTGCATGTGGGCGGGCCGCGTCCATCGGCCTCACCGATCGATCGTGCGACGTTTGCTAAAAATCAGCGCGCAATCTCATGCGCCCCGGTATCTTGAAAAATTGCCCGAGTGGGCTTTCGGACCGTTTCTGAGCGCAGTCACCCCCTTGATGAATTCACCCGCGCCGCGCACCTCGCCGACACTTGCGCCCGATCTGCAACTGGGCGAACCCATGACCGATACGATGCATGCCGAATTCGTCGCGCTGGTCGACGCGCTCGCGTGCGCGAGCGACGAAACCTTGCTCGGCGCGTTCGACGCGTGGGCGGCGCATACGAAGCAGCATTTCGCGCAGGAAGAGGCATGGATGGAGGAGATGAACTTTGGTCCGCGCCATTGCCATGGGAGCCAGCATCGGCACGTCCTGAACGTGGCCCGCGAGGTGCGCAGGCAAGTCGCCGACGAGGGACGCTTCGACAGCGGGCGGCAACTGGTGAGCGAACTACGCGAATGGTTCGCCTGGCACGTGAAGTCGATGGACGCGCTCATGGTCGAAGCCCTGCGCGAACGCGGCATCGCAACGGCCGATCAGGCCGATCTAACCGATCAACCCGTCTGAATCACATTCCAATCGTTCGGTTCATGCAAGCAGATATCGTAATCGTGGGCGCCGGACCGGTGGGGCTGTGTCTCGCGCGCTCGCTCAGTGGTGTTGGCCTCAAGATCGTCATCGTCGAGCAGCAGTGCCTCGCCGACATCAGCGAACCGCAGTTCGACGGACGCGAGATCGCGCTGACCCAGAAGTCGGTGCGCGCGATGCGCAGGTTCGGGCTTTGGGATCTCATCGACCCGCACGCGCGTGCGCCGCTTCGCAGCGCGAGGGTATTCAATGGTCCTTCGCCGGGGGCGCTCGAGATCGGGCACGACCTGAGCGGCCACACAGAGCTGGGCTGGCTGGTCTCCAATCACCTGATCCGCAAGGCTGCCTGCGAGGCGCTGCGGCAAAGCGCGGCGGAGCATGGCGACGTGACGCTGCTGGCAGCGCAACAGGTCAGCGCGGTGAACGCCGGTGAGGATCAGGCGAGCGTGACACTGGAGAGGGGTGAAACGCTCTCAGCGAAGTTGATCGTCGCGGCGGACAGCCGCTTCTCGTCTACGCGCAAGATGATGGGCATTGCTGCCAACATGCACGATTTCGGCAAGGCTATGCTGGTTTGCCGCATGACACACGAAGCGCCTCACGAGCACGCCGCGTGGGAATGGTTCGGCTACGATCAGACGCTCGCGTTGCTGCCCATGAACGCGGAGCGCTCGACGAACGCGCATCAGTCGTCGGTCGTACTCACGCTGCCCGTGGGCCACGTCAACGAGATCGCCGCGCTTGCGCCCGACGCATTCGCGCGCCATATCGAGGATCGTTTCATGCACAGGTTGGGCGCGATGAGGCTGGCGAGCACGCGGCATGTGTATCCGCTCGTGGCCGTTTATGCGGAGCGCTTCGTCGGCAAACGCTTTGCGGCCGTGGGCGACGCGGCAGTCGGCATGCATCCGGTGACCGCGCATGGATTCAATTTCGGTCTGCTCGGCGTGGAAACATTAGGTAACCGAATCATCGAGGCGCACAAAAGCGGCCTCGATATCGGGGCTCCCTCGGTTTTGCAGCGCTATGAAACCCAGCACCGCCGCGCGACGAAGCCGCTCTATCTCGCGACCCGGTTCATCACCGACGTCTATACGAACAACACCGCCCCCGCGAAACTGGCGCGCGAGTTCATGCTGCGCGCGGCTTCGAAACTGATGCCGTTCAGGAAGGCCATCGCGGCTTCTCTGACCGGCTGACTTCACGCCCCCTCGCGCACATCGACCGCAACGATGCGTTCGAGGGCGGCCACCGCGTTCGCCACGCCACTCGTAGCACCTTTGGCGCCAAACATCAAACAGTAAATGGCGCCGGATTAGTGACAAGCTGTTCGATCATGTTCGTTGCGTGCGCAACAAATCGCTGATTGTCGCGTCTCACCCTCTCCATCCGTTAGCCGTTTGCCGACTCGCGCCCGTCTGCGCCTTGGTCAGCGCGCATTTGCGGCTTGCCAGGACTTATCCGGTCGCCGGGGACTGCATTGATTAGACGATTCGTCCTAGTGAAAACGAGGATGCCTTTGACGCGAGTTAGCCTTGCGCACCTAAAAATTATGCTACAGAATCCTCAAAAAATCCCACAGACGCTTTGTGGCATACAAACGGCGAGCCGAACATGACGTACGGTTCACCTCGGAGACACCAAATGAAGGAACTGACGGCCCCGAACATCGGAGCGAGGTCCGAAACCGGCTGGTACCGCAGCTGGTTTCTGCTACTCCTCGTTCTGATCTATGCGTCGAGTTTTGTCGACCGGATCATCATCGCGGTCGTCGGCCAGTCGATGAAGATCGAGATGAACCTGAGCGACCTGCAACTCGGGCTGCTGAACGGGCTCGCGTTCTCGATCTTCTATTCGCTGTTGGGTCTGCCGATCGCGCGTCTCGCCGAGCGTTTCAACCGTGTCGTGCTGATCGCGCTTTCTATTGGTGCCTGGTCGGTCATGACGGCGCTGTGCGGCACTGCCGGCGCGTACTGGCAATTGCTGCTCTACCGACTTGGGGTGGGCATTGGCGAGGCCGGCAGCACACCCACCGCGCACTCGCTGATTTCCGATCAGTTTGGCCCGCGCCGCCGCGCGAGCGCGCTCTCCATCTATGCGTTCGGGCCGCCCATCGGCGTGCTTGCCGGCGCGCTAGGCGGCGGCTTGATGGTGCAGCACATGGGCTGGCGCCCGGTGTTCTTCGTGGTCGGCCTGCCGGGACTCATCTTCGGTCTGCTTGCCTGGATCACGCTGCGCGAACCGAAGCGCGGCGGGGCGGAGGAGGGCGGTGCGCACGCTGCGGCCCCCGTGCCGCCGCTGCGCGATGTGCTCGCCGTTCTGTTCAAGAGCCGCGCCTTCGTGCACATGCTGCTCGGCACCGTGATCGGCGGGTTCGCGCAGTACGGCGTCAACCTGTTCATCCCCGTCTATCTGAACCGCGTGTACGGCCTGAGCTTCGCGCAGGCCGGGCTGATCTTCGGCCTCATGATCGGTGTGGGCGGTTTGCTCGGCAACCCGCTGGGCGGCCTGCTCGCCGACTCGCTGGGCGTGAAGAATCGGCGCTGGTATGCCTGGGTGCCCGCGCTCGGCACGGCAATCGGCTTTCCGCTCGTGGCATTCGCCCTCACCCTCGGGCAATGGCACGCCGCGGTGGCACTGATCTTCTGCGCCACGATCATGCTGAGCATGTGGAATGGCCCGACCTTCGCCGTCGTGCACGGCATCGTCGAACCGCGCATGCGCGCCACCGCGTCGGCCTGTGTGTTCCTGCTCATGAATCTGGTGGGTCAGGGTTTGGGTCCGACCACTGTAGGATTCCTGAGCGATCACCTTGCGGCACGCCTGTTCACGCAAGGCCAGTTCAAGCTGGTTTGCGCGGCTGGCGGCGCACACGGCCTGCATGGCGCAGTTGCCGCAGGTCAGGGAGCCTTCGCGTCGGCCTGTCACGATGCTTCGGCTCACGGCATTCGTTACGCGATGCTGGCGGTCAGCGTGGCGCTCGGATGGTCGGCTGTCCATTACTTCCTGGCCTCGCGCCACCTCTCTCGCAGCAAGTAGTTCGAAGCCGGCGCCAGCCGATGGGAATACACCAGCAATAAAAGCGGGTGCAAAAGCCCGCAATTTCAGGAGATCGTCAAGTGAAGAAGAAGGTTTTGGCGGGCGCGATAGCGGCCGTGATGGCGGGTGGCGCGCACGCGCAAAGCAGCGTGACGCTGTACGGGATTATCGACAATGGCCTCACCTATGTGAGCAACGCGGGCGGTCATTCGCTCTGGAAAATGGATGACGGCATCAACCAGGCGTCGCGCTGGGGCTTGAAAGGCGTGGAGGATCTGGGGGGCGGACTGAAGGCGATCTTCACGCTGGAGAACGGCTTTTCGCTGAACACCGGCGCCGCGGGCCACGGCGGCGCGTTGTTCGGCCGCCGCGCCTTCGTGGGACTGTCGAGCGACAGGTTCGGTACGCTGATCGCGGGCTACGATTACGACTTCATTTACGACTACATCTCCTATTACACGAACGTCGCGCAGTTCGCGCCTTCGTATGCGTTCCACGGCGCCTACGACATTGACCGCCTCGCGGGCGAGCCGGTGAGCAACATGGTGCGCTACGAAACGCCTAACTGGCATGGCTTCGGCGCGGGCGTGATGTACGGCTTCAGCAATATCGCAGGCGCTTTCGGCGGCACGCCGACCGGTAACCCGCGCGTGATTAGCGGCGGCATCAAGTACAGCCCGACCGGCACGTTCAACGCACCGTACTCGATGGCTGCCGTGATCACAAAGACGGACGGCGGCAACGCAACGCGCGGCGTCGGCACGATGGCGCAGGTTGCGCTCGACGCGGAGTCGATCTACACGGTTGCCGTTGGCGGCATGGTGAACCTGAACGATGCGTGGTCGGTCAATGGGTTGTACACGTACACGAATGCGTCGAAGAGCCCGCGTGGTGTCGTCACGGTGAACGCCTACGAGGTCGGCACGAGCTACAGGATCTCGCCGATGCTCACGGTGGGCGGCGGGTTCACTTATGTAGACCAGCACCGCCTTGGCAAGTACGACCTCTACAGCGCCGGCGTGGACTATCACCTTTCGAAACGCACCGACGTCTACATGTTCGGCGTATTCCAGCATGCGTTCGCGGGGCAGAAGTTCGCGGACAGCTTCCTCGTTTCGACGCCGTACTCGGTTCCGGGAGCAGGCGGCTCGCTGTACGGTAACCTCGCATCGACCACGGCCAACCAGCTGGCTATGCAGATCGGTATTCGACACACTTTCTAATCGTTTCGCGACGCGCCGGTAGCTGGATTGAGTTTCCGGGTGCCGGCGCTTTTTTAAGGAATCCTACTCGACAGGTCGGCCGGTTCAAACCGTTTGTCTACATGCCCGCCGGGACCGCATGGACCTGGCGGGCATTCGCGCGCGAAGCCCTGGGGGCGCCAAGCCGGGGTAAGGAGAATGCCACTCTCTTGCGCGGGTTGAGTTGCTGTCCGCGCGCACGGATGCCCTCCGGCGACTCGATCATTCCCTTTTCATTGGGGTAACACACAGTTGGGCGTTTGGTATACCTGACGGTATCATATGGATTTTAAACGCCATCGGCAGTTGCAAGCCGCCGATATGGCCCTTCGAACCCACTGTCAGCCATTCAATGAGTCTGCCACCCAAACTGAGCCGGTCCGCCGAAATCAAGGCGCTCCTGGAATCGGAAATCGAGCGAGGCGAACTCGTGCCGGGCGCCGCGCTCGACGAGCGCGCGCTCGCCGCGCGCTTCAATGTGTCGCGCACGCCCATTCGCGAGGCGCTGCAGCAGCTTGCCGCGCAGCAGTATGTGCAGATCGTGCCGCGCCAGGGCGTGTTCGTGACAAAGATGACGGTCCCGCAGCTGCGGAACATGCTTGAACTGCTGCACGAGCTGGAAGCCGTTTCGGCGCGCCTGGCCGCCCGCCGCATGAACGACGAGCAGCGCGTGGAACTGCAGCGCACGATCGACGAAGGCGTGGAAGCGCTGAACCAGAGCGACGCCCGCCGTTTTGCGCGCAGCAATGCGGAATTCCATGAGGTGATCTGTCAGGCCTGCCACAACGACTACCTGGCCGAGCAGATCCGGGCGATCCGCCGCCTGATTTCACGCTATCGCCCCAAGCTGTTTCTGGCGCCGAGCCGCCGGGAGAAGGTGATCGCCGACCACCAGCGCCTCGCGCAAGCGCTGCTTTCGGGCGACGAGGCGACCGCCGAGGAAGTCATGGCGCAGCATTCGCCGGGCGGCGACGCGGGCTTCTCGGAGTTCCTCGCCACCTTGCCGGCCGAGTTCTTCAACGACGCGCCGATGAGCCACGCGCGCGAAACGGCTTCGGCCGAGGCCGGGTCGCTCGACGCCGAGCAGGACGAAGAGTGAAAGCGTCGCCCGTTCGGCCGGGCGCCGTAACGGCCGCCGTGCGCGTACGCGCGGCGGCTGCGGGACAGCGGTTGCGTCACAGATCGCCGAAGCGGCCGTTCTCCGCCGCGAGCTTTTCCAGGAGCGGTGCGGGCTTCCACCAGTAGCCATACTCCTCATGGAGCCGCTTGATGTCGCGATAGACGTTCGCCAGGCCGATCTGGTCTGCGTAGTACATCGGGCCGCCGCGGTGCGCGGGAAAGCCGTAGCCCGTCACGTAAACTACGTCGATGTCGCTCGCACGCAGCGCGATACCCTGTTCCAGCAGCCTCGCGCCTTCGTTGATCATGCCGTACACGCAGCGCTTGACGACTTCCCCGGCGGATATCGGGCGGCGGGTAATGCCCATGCGTTCCGATTCCTCTACGATGAAGCGCTCCAGTTCTTCGTCGCGCTGCGGCTCGCGGCTGCCCGCCTCGTAGCGATACCAGCCCTTGCCGCTTTTCTGGCCGAGCCGGCCCATTTCCACGAGCTTCATGATGAGATCGTTCCAGCGGCGGTCGGTGGGACGTGTCGCCATCTGCGCCTTGCGCGTCTGGTAGCCCACGTCGTTGCCGGCCATGTCGTGCACGGCGAAGATGCCCATCGCGTAGCCGAACGCCTTGAGCGCCGCATCCACTTCGTGCGGCAGTGCGCCATCTTCGACAAGAAAGTGCGCTTCGCGGTTGTAGTTGCGAAAGAGCGCATTGCCGATAAAGCCCGGATAGATGCGCGAGAGCACCGACACTTTGCCCATGCGGCGGCCCAGATCCATGAGCGTGGCGATCACGTCGTCGGCGGTTTGCGCGGCGCGCACGACTTCGAGCAGGCGCATGACGTGCGCGGGGCTGAAGAAGTGCGCGCCCACCACGTCGGCGGGGCGCTTCGTAACGGCGGCGATCTCGTCGATGTCGAGGCCCGAGGTGTTGGTGGCGAGGACGGCGCCCGGCTTCGCGTGCACGTCCAGCTCGCGGAAGATGCCCTGCTTGAGCGCGAGGTCTTCGAATACGGCCTCGATCACGATGTCGGCGTTCTTCACGTCGGCGATCGAGAGGGAGCTCGTGATGCACGCGAGACGCTCGTCGCGCACGGCGGCGTCGAGCTTGCCGCGCTTCACGCTGTTTTCGTAGTTGTCGCGAATGCGGGCGAGGCCGCGCGCGAGGCTTTCCTCGTTCGCGTCGATCAGCGTCACGGGGATGCCCGCGGCGGCCAGCGCCATCGCAATGCCGCCACCCATCGTGCCTGCGCCGATCACGGCGGCCTGCGCGACCGGGCGCGGCGCAGCGTCGCCGACCGGGATTTGCGCGGCTGTCTTCTCGGCAGCCTTCACGTGCGCGAGCGCCGCTTCGCGCGCGACCGCTTCCTGCGGATTCAGTTCGTTTGATGCATTCATGATTCGTTGCGCCTCACGCTGTCGTTATGCCGTGGTCTTGCGGGTGTCGGGGCGCTCGAGCGGCTTCGCCTTGCCATCCACGAACGCCTGCAGGCGCTTCGCGGTTTCGGGCGAGCGCGCCATATTCGAGCTCATGTATTCAAGGAAGAGGCCGTCCTCGTGCGAAAGATCGTTCACGCGCGGCAGCAGGTTGGTGATGCGCCAGTTCGTATCGGGCGCGTTCTGGGCGATTTTCGCGGCCAGCTCCTTCGCCTTGGCGAGCGCTTCGCCCGGCGGCGTGAGATACGTGATGACGTGCTCGCGTAAGCCTTCTTCGGCCGAGAGCAGGCGCCCCGTGAGCATGAGGTCGGCCATGACCGTGTAGCCGATCACGCGCTGAATGCGCACCGTGCCGCCGCCGCCCACGAAGATGCCGCGCTGGCCTTCGGGCAGGCCGAAGAACGCTGTCGAGTCGCCCACGCGCACGTGGGCCGCCGTCGCGAGCTCGAGGCCGCCACCCACCACGGCGCCGTGCAGCGCCGCGACGAAAGGAATCGGTCCGCGCGCAATGATGTCGAACACTTCGTGCCATGAGTGGCGGCGGCGCTTGCGCGGGGCCGCGGTCTCACCGGTTGCGCGCGCAAGCGCTTCGCGCAGGTCGAGACCCGCGCTGAAATTGCCGCCGTGCCCGAACAGCACGCCAACGTCGGCTTCTTCGCCCGCGCGCATGACGGCGGCGCGCAGTTGGGCGATCACGTCTTCGTTGATCGCGTTGCGCTTGTCAGGGCGGTTCAGGCCGATCAGGGCGACCGGGCCGTCGAGTTCATAAGTAACCAGGATTTTGCTCATTCTGGATTCCGCTTGAATTGCGTGGAAAGTGTTAGAGGTCGAGCACGAGGCGGCCGCTCTTGCAACGCGACACGCAAGCCTGCATGACCTTGCCGCTGGCCTTGTCCGCCTCGGAGAGATAGACGTCGCGATGCTCGATCTCTCCGCTGCTCACTTTGGTCGTGCACAGTCCGCAGTAGCCGGCGCGGCAGTCGTACATCACGTCGGCGCCGTTTTCGATCAGCGTATCGAGCAGAGACTTGTCGGCGGGCACCGTGAAGCATTTGCCCGATGACTTCAGTTCGACTTCGAATGCGGCGTCGCCTTCGTGCGCCACGGCCTCGGCAAACAGCTCGTAGTGCAGATCACATTCATGCCAGCCGCGCTGGCGCGTCGCTGAAAGCACCGCTTCGATCATGCCCGCCGGTCCGCACACGTAGATCGGCTGGTTCACCTGAGCGCCGTCGAGCAACGCGTCGACCGAGAGGCGCGTGGCCGGATCGTCGTCGGCGTGCAGCACGAGCCTTTTGCCCGCGAGCGCGCGGAGTTCATCGACGAAGGGCAGCGCCTCGCGCGTGCGGCCGCTGAAATGCAGTTCGAATTCGCGTTGCTGTGCGGCGAGGGCGCTGGCCATCGAGACGATCGGCGTGATGCCGATGCCGCCCGCGACGAGCAGCACGCGCGGCGGCGCGGCGAGCCGGAAATGGTTGACCGGCGCGCGCACGTTGAGCGTGGCGCCCACTTCCAGCGCATGCATGTGGCGCGAGCCGCCGCGGCCTTCGTCCTCGCGGCGGATGCCGAGCCGGTAGGCCGGAACGCCACCGCGAGGATCGACGGACGGATCGAGATGGATCAGCGAATACGAACGCCACTGCGGTACGCCGCCCGTCGGGGACGGGATCTCGACCTGAAGGTGCGCGCCAGGCTCGAAGCCGGGCAGCAACGCGCCGTCGGCCGCTTCGAGCGTATACGACTTGATGAGCGAAGTCGCGGTGTCGATCGCCGCGACGCGCAGCGTGAGCAGCAGGGGAGCAAGCATCGAAGTCATTCCGGAGATACGGTGTTATGCGGGTGTAATTCGGTCGCGTACGTAGGATTGCATACGATTACGTGGCATCGGTCAACGAACGCCAGTCCGAACCGACCGGCAGCACGCCGCCGATCGAGATCGCGCGCGAGTAGTCGAGTTCGGGGTTGTCGGCGAGCGTGGGCGTCTTGCCGGCCATGAACTCGCGTGCCGACTTGAGCAGCAGCCCGCGCACGCGCAGCACGGCGCCGTCGGCGGAGCAGAGTTGCTCGGTGGTGCGGTCCGCAATCGGGCCCTGGCCGAGGAACATCGCGAAGTCTTCGGTCCCCAGGTGCTGGTGAAAGCCGGTGGCGTGGCCGCGCTTCATGAGGTCGCGGTTCTGACCGAAGCCGGTTTCGCGCGTTCCCGGCGGCAGCGGCGGGAAGTTCCACACATCCGGCGTAGCCGACATCACCGTCATGCCGAGCTTGCGCGTAGGGTTGAAGTGCACGAACCAGGCGCGGTGCGTGACGTCATCCACGGGCGTGGAGAAGAACACCGTGCTCGGCCCGTTCGAGTCCGGCGCGCAGATGATGCCGTACCACGGCATCACGAAATTGTTGACGCGTGCATAGACCTTTTCGTCGGGCAAATCGCGTAGCGCGGCGTAGCGATAGCCGTATGGCCGGTCCTCGAACTCGAGGCGTGGCGCGAGCGCTTTCGTCATGTGCATGCGTTCGTTGCCGCCACCAGCCGTGATCTGCGTGGTCGATTCGTGCAGCACGCCCACGTGCGACGAATCCATCGACGCCTCGACGCTCTGCACCCAGTTGGTCGGCACTTCGACGCAGGTGACCGAGCGCTGCCCGGCGGGCAGCTGAGTGAACGGCAGGTCGGGGAAGCGCGGCGGCCCGGCGTTCTCGCCGCCCTTGCCGAGCCATATCCAGACGATGCCGCCGCGCTCCTCCACGCTGTACTGACTCGTCTTCACGCGCTTGCAGAACTGCGCCTGGTCGCCGACCTGGTTCGGCGCTTCGACCACCTGGCCTTCCACGTTCACCTTCCAGCCGTGGAAAATGCAGCGCAAGCCGTTATTCTCGTTGCGCGCCATCATCATCGAGGTCTTGCGGTGCGGGCAAAGCTCGTCGATCACGCCGGCCTTGCCGTCGGTGCCGCGAAACGCCACGTAGTTCGAGCCAAGCAGGCGAACCAGCACGGGCGCGCCATCCGCTTCGAGCTTCGCCGACGGCACGGCAGGGATCCAGTAATGCTGGCGGATCATCTCGCCCATCGGCGCGCCGTTTTCGACGCGCGTGAGCAGATCGTTTTCTTCAGCGGTCATGGCCATGTTCAAGCCTCCTGATAGTGGCGGAACGCACGCGGATAGACGCGCTGGCAATTGCACTCGAACACGTTCCTGCGTTGTTCCTCGGTGAGCCACTCGATGCTTTCGATCACCGGCTTCATGTCGTCGTAGTCGCGGCCCGAGATCGGGTCGCGCGCGCTGCCCGTGCCCGGCTTTTCGGTTCCGAACAGCACGTTGTCGGTGCCGGCCACCTTGAGCAGCAGCTCGATCGAATCTTTCGAGTAGTTGCAGGTGTCGAAGTAGAGCTTGCGCAGTTGTTCGTCGAAAGTCTGTGGATGATTGCGGCGCACGGCCCACGAACGGAAGCGGCCCATCTGGTAGGGAATCGCGCCGCCGCCGTGGCCCACCACGATCTTCAGGTTCGGGAACTTCTGGAACACGTCCGATTCGAGCAGCGAAATGACCGCGATGTTTTCTTCGTTGATGAACTTCAGCGTGTACGACTCGCGCGGGCTGCAACTGCCGGCCGAGTGGATCAGTGCGGGCACGTCGAGCGCCGTCATCGTTTCATAGAGCGGATACCAGAACGGATCGCCGAGGCCGGCCGGCGCGGGGCCCTCGCCTTCGGTCGGATCGGGGTTCAGCAGCGTGCCGACGAAGCCCAGTTCATTCACGCAGCGCTTCAGTTCGGCCACGCATTTTTCGGCGGGCGATTCGTTCATGAACTGCGGCAGGCCGGCCACGCCACGGAAGCGGTCCGGGAACATGTCGACGAAGCGCTTGATCAGGTCGTTGCAGTGACGCGTCCACAGCTCGGTCACGCGCGCCGGCTTCACCGAATGCATTTGCAGGTAGGGGCGCGGCGAGATGAACTGAACGTCGGTGCCGACGGCGTCCATGCTGCGCACGAGTTCCTCGGCCTGCTTGCGCACCGCTTCGTCCGGGATGTTCGGGTTGGTCGACGGGTTGGCGCGTCCGCCAACGAGCTCCGCCATGTAGCGGAAGCTTTGCGGTGGCATGACGACGTGGGCGTGGGAGTCGATGATCACGTTGGAACCTTTTTCAATGAATGGAGGGATGCGCTGCGTTGCTTGACGTTGGTGGTGGAGGCCGCGCGTTCAGGGCGCGACGGCCATTGCTTCGAGCTGAAGAGCCATGCCGTGCTGCAGGTCGTGCACGACGATATGGCGTGCGGGCCGCTGCGCCGGGTCGGGCCAGAAGGCGAGCCAGTGCGCGTTGATGTGTTCGCGCACGCTATCGTCTTTCACATGGACGGTGAGTTTCACGACGTCCGCGAGCGTCGCACCGCCTGCGTCGAGAAAGCGCTCGAGGTTGTCGAACGCGAGGCGGGCCTGGTCGGCGGGGCCGGCGGCGAGCTTGCCGGTGGCCGGGTCCTTGCCGGCGATCGCCGACGAGCACAGCACGTTCGCCACGCGGGCGCCCACCGGAATCGGGGCGTTATGCGAGAGGCCTGGGACGTCGATGGAGCGGGGCATGGTGTCTCCGTATGGATTATTCAGGATGACTGGATATCTCAGTCGGTGCCGAAGTCGAAGAAGTGGCGTGGCACGGCGGCGAGGAATTCGGAAAAGCCGGTCGTGCCCGCGGGAACGTGACGCCGCATCACCTCGGCGGCTTTCGCTTCGTCGCCGGCCTGGATGGCGCGCGCGATCTCGAAGTGCTCCTGGAGCGAGCGGCTGATCTGGCTGCGGTTGCGCAGGTCGGCCACGCGGTAGCGCGCCGACTGGCGGCGCGCGGCGCGAATCTGGTCGGCGAGGCACTCGTTGCGGCTGCCTTCGTAGATCGTGTCGTGAAAAAGCGCATTGGCGCGTGCGTACTCGCCGGCGTCGCCTTCCACTGCGGCCTGCTGGCACGCCATCAGCGCGCGGTCGAGCGCCTCGCGCAGGGTGTCGCTCGCGCGCCTTGCGCAAAAGCGTGCGCACAGCGCCTCCAGTTCCCCGATGTACTCCAGCATCGAGCGCACCTTGGCGATCGACAGCCGCGCCACGGTCATGCCCTGGCGCGGCGAGATCACCACGAGTTCGCGCGCCGCGAGATGCTGAAGCGCTTCGCGCACCGGCGTGCGCGACACGTTGAAGCGCGCAGCGAGCGCACGCTCGTCGATCGGCATGCCCGGCGCGAGCTGGCCAGTTTCGATCTCGGCCTGAAGCGTCTCGCGAATGTCGTTCGCGAGACTCGCTCGCATACGGGGGGCGGCTGCCGGATGGGCGCGCGCTGCGCCGTCGCGTTCGGCGGTCAGGTCGGCTACAGGTTTCATGGAAAGTACGGTCGTTGGGGTTCGGATGGCTTAAATATACCAACATGATGTTGTGGCATTCAAGGCGGCGTTTTTTCTTATGCGGTCGCGCCGTTTGCTGGATGTACGTCGAGCGACAATTAAAAGACATTAAAATCAATGAGATGCCGTTTGATAGGTGGCCCGGGTGGGTGCGGTTAGGGAAAAACACTAACCTAGTAAATGTGCCTCTGGTGTATTGAGAAAGAGGTTGTGGTATGCCAGAATGACTCTCAATCGAACTGATCCTGGTTTGCCAGTGCCGGGATCGCAATCAAGAAGAGGCATGACCTGATGAGTAAGTCACTCTCCGAAGCAGGCGGCGTGTTGTCCGTCGAACGCGTGCTCAAGCCGCGCTCGATCGCGATCGTCGGTGCTTCCGCCGATCCCCGCTCGTTCGGCAACTTCGTGCTGCAGAACCTGGAGCGTTTCGGCTTTGCGGGCGCGATCCATCTCGTGTCGCGCAGCAGCGAGGAAATCAACGGCCGCCCGTGCGTGAAGAGCGTGGACGCGCTGCCCGAAGGCATCGACCTCGTGGTGCTGTGCATTCCGGAAGCCGGTGTGCTCGACGCCGTCTGCACGCTGGGCGCGCGCGGCGCGGGCGCGGCGGTGATCTTCGCTTCGGGCTACGCCGAAGCAGGCGAGGAAGGCCGTGCGAAACAGCAGGCGCTCACTGAGGCCGCGAACGCCGCGGGCATCGCGCTGATCGGCCCGAACTGCATGGGCTTCACCAACTTCCAGGCCGGCGTGCCGGTCACTTTCGAGGCGCTCGCGCCATATCCGTGCGCGGGTCGCAAGGGCGTTGGCGTGGTTGCGCAAAGCGGCGCGATGGCCGCGAACCTGCGCGACGCCTTCATGGGCCGCGGCCAGCCGATCACGGCGGCCGTTTCGACCGGCAACGAAGCCGTGCTTGGCATCGAGGACTATCTCGCGTGGTTCATCGCCGACCCGCAGACGACTGCGATCGCCGTGTATGCGGAGCAGGTGCGCCGCCCGCAGACTTTCCTCGCGCTGGCGCGCGAAGCGCGTGCGGCAGGCAAGCCGATCGTGATGCTGATGCCGGGCAAGAGCGCGCGAGCGCGCGAAGCGGCACAGTCGCACACCGGCGCGCTCGCAGGCGACCATGCCACGGCGAGCGTGCTACTCGCGCGCGAAGGCGTGGTGGTGGTCGATTCGCTCGATGAACTGTTCGACACCACGACGATCCTCGCGCGCTTCCCGGTGCCGCCCGCAGCGGGTACGGCGGTCATGACGGCATCGGGCGCGGTGAAGAACATTACGCTCGACTTCGCCGACGACATCGGTCTGAACCTGCCGCCGCTCACCGAGCCGACGCTCGGGAAGCTCACCGAACTGCTGCCGGACTTCGCCCTGGCCGACAACCCGCTCGACTACACGACGATCGGCGTGCGCAACCCAGGCCTGATCGGCGAACTGATCGACACGGTGCTCGCCGACCCGAACATCGGCAGCCTCGTCCTCTCGATCATGGGCGGCCCTCCCATCGCGCAGCGCGACAAGGCCGACCACCTCGTGCCCGCGCTCGCGCGCGCCACCAAGCCCGCGGTGCTTGCGGTAATGGGCGACAACAACGTGCTGGAGCCGTTCTTCATCGAAGCGATTGCCGCGAGCGGCGTGCCGTTCTTCCGTTCGCCGGACCGCGCGCTGCGCGCCTGCGCACGCGTGGCGGCCTACGGCGAATCGCTGCAGCGAGCGCAGCGCGCGCAAACGGCGCAGCCAGCCGCGATCGCGCTGCCGGGCGCCGTGCCGGCGAACGGTATTTATGCCGAATATCAGGGCAAGCAATGGCTTGCCGCAGCGGGTCTGCCGGTGCCGCCGGGGCGACTCGCGAAGACGATCGACGAAGCGCAGAAGATTGCGGATGAAATCGGCTATCCGGTCGTGCTCAAGGCGCAGGCGAGCGAACTGCCGCACAAGAGCGACGTGGGCGGCGTGGTGGTCGGTCTCGCCGATGCGGCCTCGCTGCGCGCCGGCTGGGACAAGCTGCACGCGAGCGTGGCTTCGCATCGCCCCGAGCTGCGGCTCGACGGTGCGCTTGTCGAAGCGATGGGCCCGCGCGGTCTCGAACTCGTGGTGGGCGCCAGGCGTGACGCCGAATGGGGCCCCGTCGTGCTGGTCGGCCTGGGCGGCATCTGGATCGAAGCGCTCAGGGACGTGCGCCTGATTCCCGCCGACATGGCCGAAACCGACATCGTGGTCGAGCTGCGCCGCCTGAAGGCCGCCGCGCTGCTCGACGGCGTGCGCGGCGCCGAAGGTGTGGACGTGGCCGCCATCGCGAAGGCCGTGGCCGCGATCGGTGCGCAGATGCGCGCGAACCCGCAGATCACCGAGATCGATGTGAATCCGCTCGTTGCCTACCCGGACCGCGTGCTCGCGCTCGATGCACTCGTCGTGTGCGGTTCGCAGGGCGCAAACAGCGGCGCACATCACTAATAAGGACAATGAATCAATGAGACTGGAATTCTCCGCAGAGGACGAGGCGTTTCGCGCCGAGGTGCGCGAGTTCGTCAAGAAGAACCTTTCGCCCGCACTCAAGCGCAAGGCCGAACTGGGCCTGCGCATCGAGCGCGCCGATTATGTCGAGTGGTACACGCATCTGTACGAGCGCGGCTGGATCACGCCGTCGTGGCCGAAGGAGGCCGGTGGCCCTGGCTGGACGCCGCTGCAACGCTATATCTTCGACGAGGAAACGCTCGTTGGCGGCGCGCCGCGCATCATCGCGAGCGGCATCAACATGCTGGGCCCTGTGCTCAATGCGTTCGGAACGCCCGAGCAGAAAGAGCGCTACCTGCCCGCAATCCGCCGCAGCGAAACGTGGTGGGCGCAGGGCTTCTCGGAGCCGGGTGCGGGCTCCGACCTCGCCAGCGTGCGCACCACCGCCGTGCTTACCAGAGACAGCGACGGCGATCACTTCGTCGTGAATGGCCACAAGGTCTGGACTTCGTACGCGCACTGGTGCGAGATGATGTTCGCGCTGGTGCGCACCGACCCGACCGCCAAGCCGCAGGAAGGCATTTCGTTCCTGCTGATCGACATGAAGTCGCCGGGCGTGGAGCTGCGCCCCATTCGCATGCTCGAAGGCGGCACCGACCTCAACGAGGTCTATCTCGACAACGTGCGCGTGCCGGTCGAGAACCTCGTCGGCGAGATCAACAAGGGCTGGTCGTACGGCAAGTATCTGCTCGGCCACGAACGCACCGGCATTGCGGGCATCGGCTCCTGCAAGCAGCAGCTCGCGCGCGTCAAGCAGCTTGGCAAGCAGCAGGGCCTCGCCGGCGATCCGCTATTCGAGGCGCGCGTGAGCCGCTTCGAAATCGAGTTGATGGCGCTCGAATTCACGGGCCTGCGCATGCTGAGCGCAAACCAGCAGAGCCCCGTGCCGGCGGTAGAGGCGTCAATGCTCAAGGTGCGCGGCACCGAGCTGCGCCAGGCGATCTACGCGCTGCTCGCGGAAGTCGCAGGGCCCGACGGCATTCCGTTCGACGAAGCCGCGCTGCTCGACCAGGCGGGCCACGAGCCGCCGAGCCCGGAAGAGACCGTTGCCGTCGCGGCCAACTACTTCGATGCACGCAAGCTGTCGATCTACGGCGGCACGAACGAAGTGCAGCGCAACCTGATCAGCCGCGCGTTCTTCAATGCCTGAAGCGGGACACGAATAAACATGGACTTTTCTCTGACTGAAGATCACGTCGCGCTGCAAGACGCGGTACGCCGCTTCTGCGACGGCGAGTTTCCCGCGCACCGGCGCGGCGACACCGAAGACGCGGCGCTTGCGGCACACCGCCGCCAGGGCTTCGCCGAACTCGGCATCACGGGCCTCATCATCGACGCCGGACAGGGCGGCAGCGGCTACGGCGCGGTGGAAACGATGCTCGTCGCGCAGCAACTCGGCCGCGCGTTGGGCGGTGCAGGCTGGCTGTCGAGCGGCTTGCCGGCGGCTGCGCTGATCAGCGCGGCGGGCAGCGCGCAGCAGCGCTCGCAATGGCTCGAAGCGGCCGCGTGCGGCGAGAAGGTGCTTGCGCTCGCGGTGGGCGAAGCCGATGCGCGCTACGAGCTTGCGCGCATCGCGGTGCGCGCGAAGGAAACGGGCGACGGCTGGCGCATCGACGGCACCAAGACACTCGTGTTCGACGGCGCGATCGCCGACGCATTCGTGGTAGCCGTGCGCACCTCGGGCGAGCGCGGCGACATGCATGGCCTCTCGCTTTTCCTCGTCGACGCCAAAGCGCAAGGCATCACGCTGCGCCGCTTTGCGACGATCGACGCACGCGAAGCGGCCCACGTGAGCTTCGCCAACGTGATCGTGACCAAAGCCGACCTGATCGGCGAGGCCGGCGAAGCGCACGCGCTCATCGAAGCCGCGCTCGACCGCGCGAACGCGGCGCTGTGCGCAGAGTCGGTCGGCGCGCTGGAAGCGCTGCTCGAACTGACCGCCGAGCACCTGAATACGCGCTCGCAATTCGGTGCGCCGTTGGCGAAGTTTCAGGCGCTGCAACACCGCGTGGCCGACATGCTGATCGCGCTCGAACAGGGCAAGTCGATGGCGTGCGCGGCGGCCATGGCCGTCGATGAAAACGACCCGGCGCGCCGTGGCCGCTTTGTTTCCGCCGTCAAGGCCTTTATCGGCGATGTGTGCAAGAACGCGGGCGAATGGGCGATTCAGCTGCATGGCGCGATGGGCATGACGCAAGAGTGCCGCGCGGGCCACTACGCAAAGCGCATGTTCGCGATCAACATGACCTACGGTGACGCCACCTGGCATCTGAACCGCTTTACGGTGCAACGACTCGATAAGGAATCCGAATGACTCTGAACGGACAAGCCTGTATCGTCGGCGCCTATGAGCACCCCACGCGCAAAGCGGACGACCTTTCCGTCGCGCGCCTGCACGCCGACGTCGCGAAGGGCGCGCTGGAAGACGCGGGCCTGACGAAAGACGACATCGACGGCTACTTCTGCGCGGGGGATGCGCCCGGCCTCGGCACGACGACCATGGCCGAATACCTCGGCCTGAAGCTGCGCCACGTCGATTCGACCGAATGCGGCGGGTCCGCGCCGATCCTGCACGTCGCGCACGCGGCGCAAGCGATTGCGGCCGGCCGCTGCAATATCGCGCTGATCACGCTTGCGGGTCGCCCACGTGCGGCGGGCGCAGCGCTTTCGCTCAAGGCGCCGGACCCGGACGCGCCCGAAGTGCAGTTCGAGCTGCCGTTCGGCCCGGCCACACAGAATCTGTACGGCATGGTCGCGAAGCGCCATATGTACGAGTACGGCACCACAAGCGAGCAACTCGCGTGGATCAAGGTCGCGGCGTCCCACCACGCGCAGCACAACCCCAACGCGATGCTGCGCAACGTCGTGACCGTCGAAGACGTCGTGAACTCGCCGATGGTCGCTGACCCGCTGCATCGTCTGGACTGCTGCGTGATGAGCGATGGCGGCGGCGCGCTCATCGTGGCGCGTCCCGAGATCGCGAAGCAGTTGAAGCGCCCGCTCGTGAAGGTGCGCGGTACGGGCGAAGCGCCCAAGCACGCTGGCGGCGGCAAGATCGACCTCACGTGGTCGGCGGCGAAGTGGTCAGGCGCGGCAGCGTTCGCCGAAGCAGGTTTGACGCCCGCCGATATCAAGTATGCGTCGCTCTACGACAGCTTCACGATCACCGTGCTCATGCAGCTCGAAGACCTCGGCTTCTGCAAGAAGGGCGAGGGCGGCAGGTTCGTGCAGGACGGCGGCCTGATTTCGGGCGTGGGCAAGCTGCCTTTCAATACCGACGGCGGTGGCTTGTGCAACAACCACCCCGCGAACCGGGGCGGTGTCACGAAGGTGATCGAGGCCGTGCGCCAGTTGCGCGGCGAAGCGCACCCCGCCGTGCAGGTGCCGAACTGCGATATCGCACTGGCGAACGGAATCGGCGGCGCACTGGCTTCGCGTCATACGGCCGCAACGCTCATTTTGGAACGGGCTTAACGATGAGTACGACTAATCAGAACCCCGTTGCCGAAAAGTCGGCCAAGGCCGCCGCGGCCACCGGCCGGCGCCGCATTTCGCCTCCGCGCGTGTTGCCCGAGGCGATGCCTTTCTGGGAAGCGGCGAAGGATGGGCGCCTGCTCGTCAAGCGCTGCGCCGACTGCGGCGAGACGCACTACTACCCGCGCGACATCTGCCCGCATTGCCTGAGCGCGAACACGGAGTGGGTCGAGTCGACGGGCAAAGGCGCGATCTACTCGTGCAGCACGATGGGCAAGGAAGAGGCGCGCTACACGCTGGCCTATGTGACGCTCGACGAAGGCGTGCAGATGCTCAGCAATATCGTCGACTGCGACCCGGCCACGCTCGCCATCGGCCAGCGCGTGCAGGTCGTGTTCGAGCCGAGCGATGGCGGCTATCCGGTTCCGATGTTCACTCCGGCCTAAGGAAAAAACGCCCATGAGCGCAGAAAACAAGGACACCCAGCACGACCAGGGTGCGGCCACCGCCCGTAAAGGCGCGCTGTCACGCTTCACGATCATCGACGCCTCGCGGGTGCGAGCGGGCCCGACCGCCATGCGTCTTTTCGCGGACATGGGCGCACGCGTAATCAAGCTCGAAATCCCGCCCGGAGCGCCAGGTGGCGACGACATGATCGGCGGCCGCGACCACAATCGCGCCGATTATGAAAACCTGCATCGCAACAAGGAAAGCCTCACGCTGAACATGAAGGACCCCGCGGGCCGCGGGATTCTCCGCGAGCTGGTACGCCGCGCCGACGTGTTCATCGAAAACTTCCGCCCCGACGTGAAGGACCGCCTCGGCATTGGCCCGGACGCGCTGCGGGCGATCAATCCGCGCCTCGTCTACGCGAGCATCTCGGGCTTCGGCCAGGACGGTCCCTATGCGAACTGGCCGGGTTTCGATTCGATCGCGCAGGGCATGGGCGGCCTCATGAGCGTGACGGGCAAGCCGGGCGAAGGCCCGATGCGCGTGGGCATCCCAATCGCGGACCTGTGCGCGGGCCACTTCTGCGCGATGGCGATTCTCACCGCGCTACTGGAGCGTGACGCGTCGGGCGAAGGCCAGTGGGTGCAAACCTCGCTGCTGGAGGCACAGCTCGCAATGCTCGATTTTCAGGCCGCACAGTGGCTCGTGGACAAAAAGGTGCCGCAGCAGGTAGGCAACGAGCATCCGCTCACGGTGCCGACCGGCGTGTTCGAAACGAAGGACGGTTACCTGAATCTCGCTGCCATCGGCCAGACGATGTGGACACGGTTGTGCGAGGCGCTCGGCCTCGAACATCTGGCGCGCGCCGCGGGCTTCGATTCCGATCCGGCGCGCGTGGCCAACCGCGACGCCGTGAACCGCGCTGTGGGCGAAGTCTTCAAGACTCGGACGACGAAAGAATGGACTGCAGTGCTGATTAAATCGGGCGTGCCTTGCGGCCCGATTCACCGCATCGACGAGGTGTTCGAGGACCCGCAGGTCAAGCATCTCGGCATGGCGTGGCCGGTCGAGTTGCCGGGCAAAGGCGAGGTCGCCTTCGTGGGCCAGCCGTTCCGGCTCTCGCGCTATCCGCGCGAAGCGTCGCCGCGGCTTGCGCCTGAGCAGGGCGAGCATACGCAGGCCATCTTGCGCGAACTCGGTTACGCGGACGAACAGATCGAACAATGGCGCGCGGCATTCGTGGTCTGAGCGCGCGCCGGCAAAGCAATAACGCACAGGAGAAGGAGACGAAATGGCACGTTTGGTAGCGGCATTCGGCTCGTCGCACAGCATCATGCTGGTGTCGCAGCGCGAAGACTGGCAGCACGGCTTTCGCGCGGTGGACCCGAAGAATCCGCATTACTACGACAAGGCGGGCAATCACGTTACGTACGGCGACCTGCTGGAACGCGTACCGGCCGACGCCGAGGCGATGGTCACGCCCGAGCGCATGGGCGAGCGCTACGACCGGTCGGAAGCGGCGATGGATGAATTGCGTGAGCGTATTCGCGCAGCCCGGCTCGATGTGCTGATCGTGGTGGGTGACGATCAGACCGAGTTGTTTCGTACCACGAATAACCCGGCATTCGCCATCTACTATGGCGAGACCATCCGCAACGCAAAGCGCGAGACGAGCCCGAACGACAGTTGGTACGCCCGCGCCCGCACCATGCGCCAGGAGCCGGATGCCGACGTGCACTATCCCGTCAAGTCGGAGATGGCACGCTGGATGATTCGTGAACTCTGCGAGCGCGACT
Source organism: Paraburkholderia sp. BR10872 (assembly GCF_040965835.1). Classification (NCBI taxonomy): domain Bacteria; kingdom Pseudomonadati; phylum Pseudomonadota; class Betaproteobacteria; order Burkholderiales; family Burkholderiaceae; genus Paraburkholderia; species Paraburkholderia sp. BR10872. The sequence continues at coordinate 345,150 of NZ_JBFRCN010000001.1, read as the reverse complement.
TCGACATGGCGGCGATGGACGGTCTGGAGCGCGGCCAGTACGAGGGCCACGCGTTCTCGTTCATTCACCGCCGCTATCTGCAGGGCCTCGACTTGCCTGTCATTCCGGTGATCGTCAATACCTTCGATCCGCCGAACCAGCCCACGCCGCGCCGCTGCATTCAGCTTGGCGCCGCGCTGCGCGAGCTGATCGAGGCATACCCCGAAGACCTGAGGGTGGGCGTGCTCGCGTCGGGCGGCCTCTCGCACTTCGTGGTGGACGAGGCGCTCGACAACGGCATTATCGAAGCGATCCACCGCAAGGACAGCGCGTGGCTTGCCGCGCTCGATCCGAAGCAGCTACAGGCGGGCAGTTCGGAAATCCGCAACTGGATCATCGCGGTCGAGGCGGCCAAGTCGCTCGACCTCGAATGGGTTTCGTACACGCCGGGCTATCGCAGCCCCGCGCTCACCGGCACGGGTCTTTGCTTCGCCGCGTGGCGCACGCTGGACTGATCCGCTTCACTTGCGCAAGACCTTCACGGAAGACTAGAACATGGCTGACCAAAATGTACAGCGCCTGCGGCGGCTCGACTGCTGCGCCGTCTCGGACGCGCTCGACAAACTCAAACTGCCCGGCGTGGTGAGCGGGTTGCCGCAGCGCTCGGGCCAGGGCCGCATTGCGGGCCGCGCGATCACCGTCAAGCTCGGCACCGGTGACGCGCCGCCCGGACCGCCCGTGCACCTCGGATGTACCGCAATCGAACAGGCCGACGCCGACAACGTGATCGTGGTCGAGCAGCGCAGCGGCGTGGAAGCCGGCTGCTGGGGCGGCCTGCTCTCGCTCGCCGCGAAGGTGCGCCAGGTCGCCGGCGTCGTGGTCGACGGGCCCGTGCGCGATATCGACGAGGCCATCGGCTACGAATTGCCCGTGTTCAGCCACGCCACCACGGCGCGCACGGCACGCGGCCGCGTGGTCGAAAAGGGCACCAATGTGCCGGTTCAGATCGGCGAGGTGCAGGTGGAGGCAGGCGACTACGTCGTGGCCGACAACAGCGCCGTGATCTTCATTCGCGCTGCCGATATCGGCCTCGTGCTGGACACCGCGGAGACGATTGTGGCGAAGGAGGCCGCGATGGCAAAAGCGATTCTTGCAGGCGTCCCAGTCGGCAGGGTCATGGGCGGCAACTACGAACACATGCTCGCCTGAGCGCATATTCACAATTCACGCAAGCGATCCAGAACCATGACGACGAACGACAACCGCAACGTGGAGCGCGCCGGCAAGCTCGACACCGCCACGCTCTCCGACGCGCTCGACAAGCTCGGCATCAACGGCCAGTGCTACAAGATCAAGGCGCGCAGCACGGACTTCCGCCTCGCGGGACGCGCCTGGACGCTCAAGTACGGTCCCGCCGCCAACCCGCCGGGCACGGTGGGCGACTATATCGACGACGTCCCGGAAGGCGCGGTCATCGTGCTCGATAACGGCGGACGCGAAGATGCGACCGTGTGGGGCGACATTCTCACCGAGATCGCGCATCGCCGTGGCATTGCGGGCACTGTGATCAACGGCATCTGCCGCGACGTTTCGCTGTGCCTGAAGCTCGGTTATCCGGTGTTCAGCCGCGATCACTGGATGCGCACCGGCAAGGACCGCGTGCAGGTCGAGGCGACCAATATTCCCGTCAACATGGGCGAGGCGCGCGTGCAGCCCGGTGACATCCTGCGCGGCGACGCCGATGGCGTGCTCGCGATTCCGCGCGAGCACGAAGACGCTGTCCTCGATGCCGCGGAGGCGATCCATCATGCCGAGGAAGCGATTCGAGAGGCGTGCCGCGGCGGTATGCGTCTGGACGAAGCGCGCAAGCAGTTCAAGTACCACCAGTTGCAAACGCGGGAGCAAAAGGTATGAAAGAACACGATTCGGCAACCACTATCCGCACTTCAATCGAACGCGTCGAGGCACGCGTGGTCGACGCGGCCCGCCAGGTGCCCGCAGCCACGCTGCACGAAGCCGGCGGCAAGATCGGCGCGCTGCCCGCTGCGATCAAGCCTGTCGCGCCTGGCTTCAGGATCTGCGGCACGGCAGTCACCGTGCATTCGCCGGGCGGCGACAACCTCTGGCTGCACCGCGCCATTCTGCTTGCTCAGCCGGGCGACGTGCTGGTGGTCTACACGAACGGCGTGTACGAACACGGCTACTGGGGCGAGGTGATGACGACAGCCGCGAAGGTGCGCGGTCTTGCGGGGCTCGTGATTGACGGCGCGGTGCGCGACGCCGACCTGCTGGAGTCGATCGGCTTCCCGGTGTTCTCGCGCGGGCTGTCCATTCGCGGCACGGGCAAGGACTTTGGCGCGATCGGCTGGATCAACGAGCCGGTGATGATCGGAAACGTCACGGTTTGTGCGGGCGACCTGATCGTCGGCGACCGCGACGGTGTGGTGGCCGTTCCGCGTGCCCGCGCGGCAGAAGTGGTGGAGAAGGGCGTGCAGCGCGAAGCCGACGAAGCCGCGATCTGCAAGCGCATCGAGGGAGGCGAAACTACCATGCAGATCTACAACTTCCACTGAGGCTGACGATGACCTCGAAACCCGCTCATTCAGCAGGTCAGGCGCCGGAACTCACCGTCGCCGGGAAGATCGCGACCATCACGCTGCGCCGCCCCGAGATGGCGAACCGCCTCGAATTCGAAGACCTCGCCACATTGCGCGGTTTCATTCGCGAAGTGAACGCGCAACGCGAGGTGCTCGTGCTGCGGCTGTGCGCCGAAGGCAAGCACTTTTGCGCCGGGTTCGACATTGGCAGCGTTGCCGACGAGAACGCGGGGGCGAGTTTCGAGGCGCTCGCCAACGAACTCGAAGAAGCGCGGCCTGTGACGATCGCCGCGATCAACGGCGGCGTTTATGGCGGTGCGACCGATCTGGCGCTCGCGTGTGACTTCCGCGTCGGCGTCGAAAGCAGCCAGATGTTCGTGCCTGCGGCCCGGCTCGGCCTGCTGTTCTATCGCGGTGGTTTGCGGCGCTACGTGTCGCGGCTCGGACTGAACGTGGCGAAGAAGCTGCTGTTGTGCGCCACGACCCTCGATGCCGGACAGATGCGGGCTTGCGGTTTTCTCGACACAGTCGTTGCGCGTGCAATGTTATTCGACGAAGTCGAGCGCCTGAGCGGCGAACTGGCGGCAATGGCGCCGCTCGCTCTGCTGGGTATGAAAAAGCACCTGAATCGGATCGCGAGTGGCACGCTCGACGAAGACGAATTCCAGCGCGACGTGAAAGAAGCGGATGCCTCGCGCGATCTATGCGAAGGTTCGCTCGCCTGGAAGGAGAAACGAAAGCCGGTATTTCGCGGCGAGTGAGCCGCGAGCGGCAAAACACGAGCACCCCCGCGAAGCTATACGAAAAGGACGGCATTCATGGAAATCGAAGATAACCCGGCTCTCGCGCGTCTGTACGGCGTGAACGGCGCACCGCCGATCACGACCACGCTGGGCGCCACGTTTCTCTCGCTGAGCGACAATGCGCTCGAGGCCGAGTACGAGGGCGCCCTGTCGTTTCGCAACCCGGCGGGGCAAGTGCAGGGCGGCATGCTGTGTGCCATGCTCGACGACGTGACGGCAACGCTGGTTACCTCCACGCTCGCCGAAGGCGAGCACTGCGCGACGCTCAGCCTGAACACTTCATTCCTGAGGGCCGCAAGGCCCGGGAAGCTGACCGGCCGCGCAAACCTCGTGCGCAGAGGGCGCGGCGTATGCAACGTGCACGGCGAACTCTGGCAGGAAGACAAGCTCATCGCCACGGCAACGGCAGTGTGCATGATCGTCGCACGGTAAGTGCCGCCGCGCGCGGGGCAAGGTGGCGCTTTGTTGAGTCTGATTCGTTATCCTTATAAAAAAATACAAACATGACGTTGAATCGCAAGCTCCTGTCGATGATCGCCGTGCTGTGGATCGGCCTCGTATTGATCGGCGGCTTTGGTGCATGGCAAATGCGCTCGACCATGCTGGACGACCGGCGTGATCAGTTGAAATCGCTCGTGCAGCAGGCCGAAACGCTCGTCAAGCACTACCACCGCCTCGCACAGCAAGGTGTGCTCAGCGACTCCGACGCACGCAAGCAGGCGCTCGCCGCGCTAGCGGGGCTGCGCTACGGCAAGGACGGCTATTTCGCGGTCATCGACTCGCATCTCGTGATCGTGATGAACCCGTTCCTGCAGCAAATGACCGGCAAGGACGTGAGCCGCATGATGGACGGGGCCGGTCAGCCGCTGTTCCCGAAGCTCGTGGCCGCGGGCAACCAGCCAGGTGGTGGCTTTGCCGACTATGTTGGCCGCTAGAACGCAGCACTGGTCGAAGAAGCCGCGGCTGCTGCGCACTCGTTGCGCGATCAGGCCGCGAGCTTGCGCGAGGCGATTGCGCGCTTCGTGCTGCCTGCACAAGGATAGGCAGCATGACTGTAGCCATCCGGGTGGCGGCCGATGTGTTCGCGACTGAACCGATGTCACTGCCTGCGGGGCGGATCAGTGATGCCAGAAGAGGGGCTCCTGGCGAGAGCGGCTGTCGCCTGCCTGCGCATACTGGCTTTCCCCTGGCCATGTACGGCGATTGCGCTTGCCGGCGGCCGGCTGGTGCTCGGTGCCGGCGAGCGTGAGCAGGTGCCTCGCTTCGCGGCTCGATGCGTCTACTTCCACCGCATGCCCCGCGTCTTGCCGCACACAAGCCCATTGGCGCTCGTGCTCGCATTGCCGCGCCTCGCCGATCAACGCGTCGCGCTGCTGCTCGCGCGTGACGAGTTCGGCCTGCATCTGCTGCGCTTCAGGGTTGCCGGGCTCGACGGCTAGCGCACTCGTGAGCGCCCTGCGTGCGGGCCAGAGGTTGTTCTTGTCGAGACTCAGACGCGCGCTGGCCAGATTGCTCGCGACCTCGGGATGCGCACTCGCATAGCGCGGCGCGGCGAGCGGATGCGAGACCGCCGGCGTATTCCGCTGGGCGACGCGGCGCTGCGCCGCGTTCGCATGCGGCAGGACGGCGGGTGGCCGATTAGTCACTGCGGCGACACTGCGGCTGCTGCCGTGAGTGCCCCGCGTGCCCTTCGACCCGCTCACGGCCCCCTGGACCACCTGTACGCCGAGCTTCGGCTCCCATTCGCCGCGATGCAGGAACGCGTAGCCGGTGAGCGCGATCGCGAGCGCGCCGAGACCCGCCCAGGCATAGCGCGGCAACCGCTTACGCTCGGCGACGTGTTCCTCGTCGATCGAAGGGTACTCGCCGTCGTAGGGCCGATTGGCGCCAAGGGCCAGGTTTGCACGCACGCGCTCGGCTACCCCGTGCGCGCGTTCGTCCGGCAAGCCTTCGTCAGCGCCTGCGATGCGCGCGGCAGCGGCCTGTTGATTCGCTCCGCATTGGGGGCAGAGTGCAAGCGGCGCATTGAACCTGGTCCCACAGTAGGGGCATTCCGACGGATCGGAGTCGTCGTGACCAGGGGTGTTGAGCATGGGAGGAGCGCGCTTTCGCTTCGATTGACGAATTGCCGCAAAACCGGTGCCTGATGTACGCACTCACTTGAATATGGGCCACTTCGCCGCGGAGATCAATCGGCGGATTCCGCCAGTTTGGCGGATACGGACAGGCGAAACGGCGGCGAGGGCGCCTCTGCCTTATCCCTTCACGCAGCCGATGACCGTGGCGATTGCAGTGGCATCCAGCGTCAAGCCGATGTGCCCCACGCCGGGTACGATCGTGACCGGCACGTGTGCGCCCGCTTCCTCGAACGCCGCCGCGTATTCGCTGGCGTGAAAAAACTCGTCGTCGGCGCCGGCCAGCACGTGCACCGGCTGCCGCGCGCCGCGTATGTCCGCGCGGTAGTCGTCGTGCGGGCGGAAATTCTGCATCAGGTTGAACGAATACTGCGGCGTGAGCTCGTCTCGGACCTCGGGCGCGAGCGCATAGGCGATCGTCGGCAGATGATTGAAGACGCGGATGCGCAAGCCGTTAAGCATAGCGAGCACGATGAGGCGAGGTATGCCGACCGAGACCCAGCCGCCGACCTCGTTGCGCGTGGTGCGCGCCTTGTGGTGCAGGAAGGGTGCGAGCAGCACGTAACGCTCGAACAGGCGCTGACGTGTACCGCCCGCAAAGCGCAGCGCAAAGCCGCCGCCGGACGAGAAGCCGATCAGCGTCCTGGGCAGCGCTGCCAGCTCGCCCGGCAGTGCGGCGAGCAGATCTTCGAGATCGTCTTCCAACTGACCGATGTAGGCAATCGTGCCCTTGCGCCCCGATTCACCGTGGCCGCGCATATCGGGCACGCAGGCCGCGTAGCCCGCGGCGGCGAACTGGCGCGCAAGCGGGTGGAGACTCGCGCTGCTTGCCGACGATCCATGGATGAGCACGACACACGCTTGTGGCGCGCCCGCCTGCGGCAGGTAGGCGCGCCAGGCGAGCGACGCACCGTCTCGCGCCGGATAACGGCGCACCGCAGGAAGGTCGGAAAAGTCGACCTCCTTGAACGGCGCGTTGATCGATTCGAGCGGCTCAGGCTGCCTCGGGCCGCCCTTGGCGAGCGCGACGGCCGCGGCGGCGATGGCAGCGAGCGGAACGGCTTGCGAAGCGGCAAAGGCGCTGAGAGCCACGGGTGGACCTCGTGTACGTTATGGGTTGATGGTCTTGCCGGCAGTGATGATAGCCGACTTGCCGCCCATATCATCGGGTCTCCGAAACATTATGCGCTCCGGATTGCGGTGCAGCGCGCTCAGATGAACAGCGAAATGATGCCGCCCAGTGTGATGCCCGCCGCGATCCAGCGCCCAAGCGTATAGGTGTGGTTCGGGTCGGCGGGCGCGTCGGGACGCTCGAGGCCTAGCGCGCCATAGACGAGCGATTTCACGGGCTGCGCGTTGGCCGGCGTCGATGTCGCGTCGGTTGCGTCGCTCGTGTCGGTGGCATCGCCGGTATCGCTCGTGTCGCTCGCATCGCTCGTGTCGGCCGCTGCGTCGCCGCTGTCCGCGCTATCGTCGGTCCATGCAGCCGCATAGCCTTGCGGCGAAATCTGCACGGCCTCGTCCTGCGATGTGGACGGCGCGACATTCGTCGATGCGTGGCTCGACTGCGTGCCGTCCTGTTCTGCCTGGTCTGAAGCCGCGCCCGCACGGAGTGTGCTCGTGTTGGCGCTACCGTTGGCGAACTGTGTCGCCGCCCCGATTTGCATGGTCGACTCCTTTCGACTTTCTTATGCCTGCAATAATCGCAGGTCCAGCGCTGAAGCGACTCACGAATAACGCCGAAAAATTCGCGATATTCCGCGGCCAATTCTTTTGCGGAGCCTGCGACAATATCGGTATCCGTAACGTCGTGCGCGTATTACTGCGCGACGTCTGCGTGATCCTCCCCACCCGCAAGAAGAAGCACGCCTCGACGTCGAATGTGGATGAAGTCTCTGCGCCTCACAAATCCGTTCACGTTCGCGAAGAGGCGAGCTTGAAGCGCCCGTCACGCCGCGAGATTTTCGAGGCGCTTTATCGCACGCTCTATCTGCAAGTCCACACGCGCCTGCCCGATGCGCTCGAGCGCGATCAAAACGACGATTATTCGCAAAGCGGCGCGCAGATCGCGTGGGAGATCTGGCAGGCCGCGCACTCACACGCCATCGAGCTTGCGGCGCAGCAATGCGAGCGTCGTCAGAATCAGCACGCTCATCAGGACCACAAAGCAATCTGCCGGATTTGTGCGTGCGATATTCGCGCTCTGCAGACGGATGCAGAGCGCGACGAGGATGTGACGTAAGGAACGTGCCGCTTTAACCTAGACGGGGACGGAAGCGACGAGGCGCAGGCGGTTCGCGGAACGCTTTGGATCGAGGGCGCGCGTGACTTCGGCGAGCGTGTCGCGCATGGTTTCGCGCATGGTGCCCGAAAGTTCGCCCACTGCTGCTGCGGCGCGGCCCCGCGTGGCGGAGGCGGCTGCCGGGGCATCGGATTCCGTCGTGCGGCTCGCGCGTGCGGCACGCGTCATGCCGGCGCGCGCGGGCGGCATGCAAATGCAGCAGGCGGTGGGCTTGTGTGCGTCGCGCACGTGGCGCACGAAGCGGCCGTGGCAAACGGTGCAGCTCGACAGCGTGAGCAGGCCGCCTTCGAAGAAGCGCAGCAGCGTCCATGCCCGCGTGAAGCTCAGCACGCGCTCGGTTTCGGCGCTGTCGCAATGCTCGAGATAAAGGCGGTATGCACGCGTGAGGGCATCGAGCCGGCTGCATTTCGCTCTATCCGTAAGAAACAGATAGATGTTGTAGAAGAGCGACGCATGAATGTTCGGCAGCCATGTGAAATACCAGTCTGCCGAAAACGGCAACATGCCCTTGGGCGGCGAAGCATTCTTGAGTTCCCGATAAAGCCTGATCAAACGATTGCGCGAAAGCGTCAGTTCTTTTTCGAGCACAGGCATGCGTGCGCCCAGCTGGATCAGCTCGATTGCGCGCAGCACTTCACGCGCTTCTTCGGTCACACTGCCTTTGTACATGACGTGGTACTCCCAGGGGCAGCCGACGACCGCCACGGTGGTCCAGGCGAATGCCTGAATTCACGGGCGATTATAAAAGCGCAACAAAGAGCGTCAAGGATAATATTTGGAAAGAAACTGGAATATCTATAAAGAGAATGGCCTGTGCAGCCGATATTCAGGTGTGGATTGAAATGGGAAATAACCGCGCATTACCACGGCAATTACCTGTTCGGTGTGAATAGAAAGGTACGGTAAGAATATAAGTACAAACCGGCGGAAAATATCAGTGCGCAATGCACCGTGGATCGGAAAAAATTATTACCGCGTTTTGCGCTTTTACCTTTTCAGGCGCATCTGCCGGTAAACTGCGGCCTTTCCGAACGCATGCGACGTGCGACGTTGCAGCGGCCCGCGCGAACTGCGGGTTCCCTACATAAGCTGCCAACCGATGAATTTGTCTTTCTCCGCCTACACTTCTTCGTTCGCGCAGGCGCGTAAGCGTTTGCCTGTGGCCGCGACCGGCAACTTCAACCGCAGTGGCGGCGGCGCGCTCGACAACCCGCCGCGCCGCGCGCTGCTCAAGGGCACGGTGAGCCTGCTCGCGCTGAGCGGTTGCGCGAGCACGTTGTTGAGTGCGTGCGGCGGCGAATACACGGGAGGCGACGGCGCGCAGGATGCGCCCACGCCGGTGATCGGCTCCGTCGCGAACTTCCGCGATCTGGGCGGCGCTGCGCCTGGCTACTCGACGAGCGACGGCGCGCACGTGCGCCGCGCCTTGATTTACCGCTCCGACGCGCTCACGCCGAGCGCCGCCGACGCCGCGACGCTCGAGCGCATGGCGCTGTCCAACATCTACGATCTGCGCACGCCTGCTGAGATCGACGCGGCGCCCGACGTAACGCCCAGCACCGCCAGTTACCTCGCGCTGAATGTGCTGGGCACGCTCGAGCCGCCGTCGTTCGGGGGCATGCTGGCCGGCGAACTCGATGCGGCGATGCAAATGCATTGGCGCATGCTCGTGACAGGCCGCACGCAATGCTCGATCTACGGCGCGCTGCTCGAACACATCGCGGACGCACCGGGGCCGCTGCTAATCACGGGTGGCACAGGCGTGGACGTGGCGGGCTGGGCGTGCGCCCTGTTGCTGCTGATCGCAAACGTGCCGCTCGAAATCATCGTGAAGGATTTCATGCTGACCGATGCGTGGCGCTCGACGGGTGTGGATTCGACCAATCTGACGCCGCCCGTGCAGGCCAGCTATCTGCAGGCCGCGTTCGACGCGGTGCAGGGCAGCTACGGCGACCTCAACCGGTATCTCACCGCGGGTCTCGGCCTTGCGTCCGACACGGTGAATCGTCTGCGCGGCCGGCTAGTGGTCTGAGCGGCGCGCAGCGCTGAATCAACAGGTAATCCGAGCGGGCTTACACAGCGGAGCGTGCATCGGTCGGCAGCGCGATACGCACGCGCAGCCCGCCTTCGGGGTGATTGGACAGCTCGCAGCGGCCACCCTGATTGCGCGTGAGGCGCGTCACGATGGCGAGACCCAGCCCGCAATGGCCTTCGCCGCCGCGCGCTTCGTCAAGGCGTACGAAGGGTTTGAGCGCCGCGGCCACGCGCTCGGGCGGGATGCCGGGGCCATGATCGCGCACTTCGATGATCCACTGCGTGCCTTCGCGGCGCGTGGCGATTTCCACGGGCGGCACGCCGTGTTCGAGCGCATTGTCGACGAGATTCGACACGAGCCGGTCGAGCAGCGTGCGCGGCAGCCTGAACGCCGAGCCCGCGCGCAGATCGAGCCTGAAGAGCGCATCGTCGTCATCGCCTGCATCGGAAAAGAACTGCTCGCGCAGCAGCGCATCGACATCCACCTCGGGACCCGATTCGGGCCGCTGGCGGGCAAATTCCAGGAACTGCTGGACGATGTCGTTCAGCGAATCGACTTCGCGGATGAGCTGTTCGCGCTCGCGCTCGGAGCCCATCATGCTTGCACGCAGCTTCAGGCGCGTGAGCGGCGACTTCAGATCGTGGGCGACGCCCGCGAGCATGACGGCCTGATCGTCGTCGGCTTCGTTGAGCTGCTTCATCATGCCGTTGAATGAGCCGATCAGTTCGCGCAATTCGCGCGGCCCGTGCTGCTTGACGGGCGCGGGACGATCGCCGGTGCCGAATGCGCGCGCGGCCTGGGCCACGAGCGAAAGCGGCCGTTGCATCTGCCACATGGCGAGTAGCGCGAGCAGCAGCGAAATGGCGAGCATCGAACCGAACAGCGGCAGCAGGTTTCGCGGTGGCGGCAGATCGACGGGCGCGACGATCCACGTTGGCTGCCCCGCGAAACGCACCCACAGGGCTTCGCGATGGCGCAGGTCGGCGAGAATCTCGGTGCCGGGCGGCAAATCGCGCAGGAGTTGCTTGCGCAAGTCGGCAAGCGGCTCGCGTTTGGGCACTTCGAGCCGCACATCGGCGGGCATGTTCCAGGTGGGCACGAGATGCACGCGCAGGGCTGGCGCGAGGTCCATCTCGTTAGGGGGCGTGCTGGGTGCCGCGCTCGTCGCCGTACCGGGCGCTGCGCTGGTTGCCGCGTGCAGCATGAGCAGCAGACCGCGCTCGAAGCCTTCCACTTCGTGGCGGCGCGGCTGCGGCGCGAACACGATGAACCAGCATGCCTGAATGGCGAACAGCAGGAGCGCGGACATCAGCGCCATGCGTCCGAACAGCGTATTCAACGGATTGTTCATGCAATTACGCGTTCAGGCTGCGGCCGCTGTCGTCTGCTGGGGGGTTGCCTGCGTCGCCTTCGATGCCGACCCCGCTCTGCGGCACGAACACGTAGCCTTTGCCTCGCAGGGTCTGCACGTAGCGCGGCTGTGCGGGATTGTCTTCGATCACGCGGCGCAGGCGCCAGACCGGTACATCGAGGCTGCGCTCGTTGAATTCGAGGCCGTCTGCGTGGAGCAGGTCGTGAATCAGCACGCGTGAAAGCACGCGATACGGATGCTCCGTGAAAATCTTCAGGAGGACGAACTCACTGCTGCGCAATGGCACGCGCTTGCCGTCGCGTTCGAGCGTGCGCGCCATGAAATCGAGCTCGAAATCGCCGAAGCGGTAGCGTTCGCGCGCCACGGGTGCGCCCGCGGGGCCGTTGCCGCGCCTGCGCAGCACGGTCTGGATACGCAGCAGCAATTCCTGCGGATCGAAGGGCTTGGCGACGTAGTCGTCCGCGCCCAGCGTGAGACCCGCAATGCGGTCGCCCACCGCGCCGCGTGCGGAGGCGAAGATCACCGGAATGTTGTCGCCCTGCGCGCGCAAGGCGGCGAGGGCGCGCAAGCCGTCCGTGCGCGGCATCATGACGTCGAGCACGACGACCGATGGCCGCTCGCGTTCCAGCCGAGCGCCGAGATGCGTGCCGTCGTGGAGGACCGAGGCCTCGAAACCATTGGCCCGAAGAAAGCTGGAGAGGAGATCGCGCACGACCGGATCGTCGTCGACGATGAGAACGTGTGGACTCATCGCCGTATTTTATTTGATATCGACAACCGGCAGAACAGCGCGCGACCGCAGATTTCTTGCCGTAGCTTACATGGCGTGTTACTTCATGGCGACGGCGCCTGGCTCGATGGCTGCCTGCGTAGCGTGCGCGGATTCCGTCGACGCGACGGATGCGCAGTTGAGTGCGCTCGCCTGGTCCGCCGGCTTCGCGGCTGCTTCATTGGCCGCGGGGCTCGCGGGCTGTGTGGCCGGCGCGTCGATGGATGCCATGCCTGCCGCTTTGGCGAACGCCGAGTTCGCGCCAGCCATTTTCGCGGTCATCGCCGAAACGTCACCCGTCGGGGCGACATCCTTTTGGGGCAGGCCATGCGCGTGTGCCTGCGCCTGCGCTTGCGCGAGTCGCGTCTGGCGCGCGTCGGCGGCCACGCCGCTCGGCATCTTTTGCAGGTGCAGCGACGCATCGGCTTCGGCACCCGCGACCTTCGCGCCCGCCTTCTTCACACTTTTCGTGCTGTCCGCAGAGGGCGCGGCCGCTGCGCTATCGTCCTTCGGCGCGGGCGGGATGCCGTGCATTTCGAGCACGGCGTCTTGTGCCGACGGGGCGAGGTGCTGGTCGACGACGCCTTCCTTCACGCGGCGCGCGGCAGCCTGCTTGCCATGCTTGAGATCGCCTTCGAGTTCGGCGATGCGGCGGTCGTACCAGTCCGACACACACGCCTTGTCCTTGCAGTTGTGCTGACGCCATTGCCACTGGCTCACGCGGTCGGCTTCGAGCGCGGTGGTGTCGGTGCTCGCGTCGAACGCGCTGCGATAGAGCGCGGCGAGTTTGTCGTCGAGCGCGGAGAGCGTCGGATCGTTGCACACGAGCCGCTCAGAGGCGGACGCGTTATGCGGGCAGTGAAAGCTTGCAGCGTGCGCGAACGGCGAGCCAGCGAGCGACGCGAACAGCGCGATCGCAGCAGCGTTCAGGCCGCGCTTCAAGAAGTGGGCGCGACGGATTTTCGGTTCTCGGTTCATGGCAGCCATGATGATGTTGAAAGAGCAGGAGAAAGACAGGAACAGCGTGTGGCTCGTCCGGCGTCGCAAAGGCGCGAGGCGCCGCAGTGAGAACCGCAGTGAGAACGATAGCGCGGCGGTGAATCCGCAATGTCTCGCTCAGCGGGGAGAATGCAGGAGCGCTTACGAAACATTACACGCGCAGCCGCCCGCGGTCGTGACCGAAGGTCGTTGAGCGCTTGTGGTGCGCGCCTCCGCGTTGAAACGGCGCACACGAGTGCCGTTCAACGCCTTACCAGGCGGGAGGTTTTTGAAGAAGTGGAAAGTGGCATTCAACATTGACCGATGTCCCGGCCATCGCGCGCATCGCTTTGCGCCGATCATGCGTGGCGAGTCCTGCAGGGAATGTGTCATGTTCCGCGCAGCCCATCAACGCATCGGGTATCCGCTCCCATGCCACATGAAATCGTGTCATACGTCAGCCGTGCGAGGGCGCGCGCGGTGAAACTCGGCGCCCCGTGCGCCGCGGCGCTTGCGCTCAACGGCTGTGCATGGACGCTCATCACCGCGGCCGATGCGACCGGCTCCGTGATCCAGGCGGGCTACGCAGTCGCGTCGAATTACTCCTCGCCTAAATTCGTGTCGGGCCGGCCGGTCAATCTCAGTTCGATCTGCATCGAGAACAATCCCATGGTCACGTCGGGAGACTTCGTGCCATCGCTGCAGCTCGTGCTCGCGCAGCGCGGCGTGACTTCGGACGTCTACGGCGCCGGAACCGAGCCGGTGAGTTGTGAAGGACGCCTCGTGTATAACGCATCGATCGAATTCGGCAAGCCGACGTTCAGCGACGAAAGCCGGGCCTATCTTTCGACAATCAATCTGACGATCTTCATGCACAATCATATTGCCGTTACGGGGCGTTACGAAGTGCACGGCCTTGGCACCGACCGCTATTCGAGCGCGGCGGTGAAGCTCAAGGGGCTGTTGGACAGCATGGTGGTCGACCAGACGCAATTGGGCAATTCATTCCAGTCCGCTTCGAGCGACCAGTAAAACGGGTGTCCCACGCGAGGCGTGGGAAAGGATTGGTAAGGCTGCGGGCCTGTACCGGCTCGTTCTCGTCCCTTACGATTTACGCATGGCAAATAATATCTTTCTCGTCGACGACGATCCGGTCGTGCGCGACGTCACGTCCGAATATCTGCAGATGCGTGGCTTTACTGTGACGACGCTGCCTTCCGTGCGCGCGATGCAGGAGCGGCTGCGCTCCGAGCGGCCGCAGGTTGTCGTGCTCGATATCATGATGCCGGAAGTGGATGGCATCAGCGCGCTGCGCGCTTTGCGCGAAAGCGGCGACGACTTGCCGGTCATCATGCTCACCGCGCGTAACGAAGTGATCGACCGCGTGCTGGGCCTCGAATTCGGCGCCGACGACTACGTGGGCAAGCCGTTCGATCCGGGCGAGCTGGTGGCGCGCATTCGTTCAGTCATGCGCCGGCGCAGCATATCGAATCTCACGGGCGCGCCGGAGAGCCGGGAATCGTTTCGCTTCGGCCCTTTTGAACTCGATTTTCGTTCGCGGGAGTTGTATCGCGAGGAAGTTCGCATGCCGCTGCGTTCCAGTGAATTCGCGTTTCTCAAGCTATTCGTCAATCACTCAATGACGATTCTTTCGCGTGAGCGCATTATTGAAATCGTGTATGGGGAGGCGGGGCGGTATCGGAACCGCAGTCTCGATGTCGCGATCTGGCGTTTGCGGCGGCTCATAGAAACCGATCCTTCTGAACCGCGGTATCTTCAGACTGTTTGGGGGCATGGGTATGTGTTTGTGCCGGACGGTGAGGTGGGGTTTGCCGAGCGGTTTGGTGAACATGCTGCTCGGGAGCCGGCCGGTGAAGGCGGCAGTGAATATGCCGATGAGTTTGAAGGTGAAATGCCTGATGGTGAGGATGACTGAGCGGCTTTTTTGTGCTTTTCGTTAAACCGTTGGCATTTTCTTGTTTTCGCGTCGGTCTGCCTGGGTTGCCCCTGTGCGGGGCGGCACCTACTTTCTTTGCGGCGGCAAAGAAAGTAGGCAAAGAAAGCCGCTCAAACCGCTAATGCCTGCCACAGTTCACATCTCGCCATAAATGGTGAATGGCTCCGGAGCGTCTGTCACCTCGCGCCTTCAAAGGTAGTGACAAGGCGCTCATCCTTCCGGCGGCGCTGCGCGCGCCGAAGGGCATAACCCAACACCAGCGGGGCGCGTGCATTCTCGCGAACCTTGGCAATACCCCTTGGTTTCCCATGCAGACCCGACCGCAGTGCGCGCAGCGAGCAGCGGGATGAATGACTGCCTTGTCACTCACTTGGGTGGTGCGAGGCGACAGACGCTCCGGAGCCATTCACCATTAGTGGTGCGATGTGAACTGTGGCAGGCGCTGGCGGTTTGAGCGGCTTTCTTTGCCTACTTTCTTTGCCGCGGTGTATGGACCGGAGACATGGGTAACAGGTGTGCGGGGACATGGGTAACACTTCGGGCGAGTGATTGGCCTGGAGCCGTTCATGCCCTGGAACCCGAGAAACACCATGAACCTGCGTCTGGAATTCGTGAATCTGGCCTTGCAGGAAGGCGCCAACCGGCGTGAACTATGCCGGCGTTTCGGCATCAGCCCGAAGACCGGCTACAAGTGGCTTGCCCGGCATGCACAGGATGACGGCGCCACGGCGTTGGCGGACCGCTCGCGCCGGCCCCTGCAGAGTCCGGCGCGCACCATACCCACAGTCGAGCAGCAGGTGGTTGAACTGCGCCAGGCACATCCCGCCTGGGGCGGGCGCAAGATCAAGCGGCGCCTCGAGGATCTCGGCCACACCGCGGTGCCCGCACCGAGCACGGTGACCGGCATCCTGCACCGCCATGGCCTGATCCGCGCGGAGGCTTCGGAGGCGGCCACACCGTGGCAGCGCTTCGAACACGAGCATCCGAATTCACTCTGGCAGATGGACTTCAAGGGCTGGTTTGAGCTGCAGGACGGGCGGCACTGCTCGCCGCTGACGGTGCTGGACGATCATTCGCGTTTCAACCTGACGCTCGATGCGTGCGGCAGGACCGACACCTCCACCGTACGCGCGCATCTGCGGCAGACGTTTCGCCGTTACGGGCTGCCGCTGCGCATCAACGCGGACAACGGCTCGCCATGGGGCAGTCCCGGCCAGCCGGGACAGCTCACCGAACTGGCCATCTGGCTGATCCGGCTCGGTGTGCGTCTGTCCCATAGCCGGGTGGCGCACCCGCAGACCAACGGCAAGGACGAACGGTTTCACCGCACGCTGAAGGCCGAGGTGCTCAGCGGCCGTCGCTTCGACAGCCTGCGCAACGCCCAGCGGGTGTTTGACGAGTGGCGCACGGTCTATAACCATCAGCGCCCGCATCAGGCCCTGCAGATGGCCACTCCGATCACCCGTTACCGGCCCAGTGCGCACCCGTATCCGGAGACACTGCCGCCGATCGAATATCGCAGCGACGACACGGTGGTACGCGTGGGGTGGAATGGAGAACTCCGTTTCCGGTGCCGCTGTTTCAAGGTTTCAAGTGCGCTGCACAAGCTGCCGGTTGCGGTGCGCCCCAGCGCAGGAAGCGGCAACCGCTATGACCTGTTTTTCCTGCATCATCATTTCGGAACCATCAACCTGGACCATCCCGAATGAGCGGATCATGTGTTACCCATGTCCCCGCACACCTGTTACCCATGTTTCCGGTCCATACACCGCCGCAAAGAAAGTAGGTGCCGCCCCGCACAGGGGCAACGCATGCATACCGACGCGAAAACAAGAAAACAAGAAAACAAGAAAACAAGAAAACAAGAAAACACAAAAGCAAAAACAATCAAAACGTCAGCACACTAAGAAACATACGCTGCAACCACCCAACAGTAGTCGCATCATTCAGCAACCCACGCCCCACCTGCTCGATCCGGGCATTGGCAATCTTCCCCGACTCAACGTAATTATCGGCTTCGACATCGTTAGGATTAACGATCCCGGAAAGCCGCAACCGTTGATGCTCACCGCTCATCGCGATAATCTTCTCGCCGGACACAACCAGATTACCCGTAGGCGTCTTGCTGATGACCGTGACGGCCAGCGTGCCGGTCATGTCGCTCGAAAGCGTGTGACTGCCGCTGCCGTTGAACGAGGTCGAAGCCGAGCCGATATTGAACAGGCGCGCAAGTCGCGCCGCCGCGCCGGTCGACTGGTCGGCGGCCGTGGCCGTGATGTTGCTGTCGCGCTTCGCAGCCGCATTCGCGACATCGTTGCCGCTATAGGTTTCGGAAAGCCGGATTGTGAGCACGTCGCCGATTCGCTGCGCCCGCGGTGTTTCGTACAGCGAGATGGCGGTGCCCGACTGATAGATCGCGCCGCTGGTGTTGACGTTCAGCAGCGGTTCCGCGAGCGGCGGCGTCATCGGCGTGTTGACGATCGACTCCGGCGTCGCGCAGCCAGCCAGCGCCGCGCCGAGCGACGCGCACAGCAACACGTACCGCAAGCTTTTCGAACGAGTCGTCCGGCATGCGCTGGACATTGAGGATTCCGATTGATCGTAGGGCATGGCGGTGGGGCGGGTGCAAGAGTGATTCATCGGATTTGGCGAATTCAGCGAAGTCAGCAGATTCGTCGAGTTCGTTCGGGCGACGGGTTGGCGCACATCGTTTCAGCCTTCATCGAATTGGCTCAGCTTGAGCGTCTTCTCGCTGCCTCTGCCGCGCAGCGTGGCGGGCTTGAGCAGGTAGGTGAGCGTCGCGCGCTGGCTGTCGGGCAGCAGGCAGATGGTGATCGTGCTCGATGCGTTCTCCCACACGAGCAGCGGCAGCGAAGACGCGCCGAGCACGCGCGGCGCGCCGTAGCGCGAGGCGAGCAGATTGCGCAGGTCGAATGCCGTTGTCGAGTCCACGACGAACGACATTTCATAGAGCCGCAGCGGGTCGCCCGCCGATGCGTGCGCAAAGCGCAGGATATGGTCCACCGCGGGCACGCCGTCCACGACGGCGCGCGAGGGCGTCCAGCCTTGCGCCGTATGGTGAGCCCACCGGCAAGCGACCGTCTGGCTCGTGTAACTCTTGACCATCATGCCGATGTCGCTGCCCGCGATGTCGGTCTCGCAAAGCAGTTCGCTCTCGTGCGGCGTTGCGCGCACCATGTCCGTTTGCCGTAGCGCGCTCAGCGGCGTACCGAGCACAATGCCGCGAAACGCAAAGGGCGATTCATCCGGCGCCGGAACGCGCGGACGGGTGGGCGGTGAAGCGGGCGACGGCCGCCGTTTTCTCGGCGGTGCCGCGGGCGGTTTCGCTGCGCTTGCCTCATGCACCGCGTTCGCGGTAATCAATGCGCTCGGCGGGCTCGCCGGCGCGGGGGCCTGCGGCGCGACGTACATTTGCACGCGCCCTTCGTAGTGCGTGTCCGCATGCGCGGGCGAGAGCGGCGCGGCCAGGCATGCGCCGCTCAAAGCGCAAGCGATCAATGACGCCCGTTTCATCGGCTAAACCTCGATCAGTCGACCGCCGCCGCGCACGCGTCGAACGGCACTGCTGCGGGATGGCCGACCAGCGGCACGATCTTCAGCGTGGCCGATGCGACCCGGCATGGAAAGGCCACCACGGCGCAGCCGTCGAGCGGCAGAGCCAGGCAGGCGAGGGCAATGGCCGACGCGGCGCGCGCCAGATGCGTTGACAACCGGGGTGTCAGGCACATGGGCGAGCGCTGCGTCGACGGCTCCCGTGACAGCGAAGTGGTCATGCCGAAGTGTTGATGTTGTGGCCGAGCGGACCGATCGGTGGGGCCGGATTCACGGTTTCCTGCTGCGGAAAGGGGTTACCGGCGGTACCTCCCGTGCTGGAGTTCCTGGTGTTGCGGTTTTCGCCCAGCGTCGTCAACGAGGACGTGTGCGCGATGTTGCTCGAACCGATAGGGCTGGTCATGATGGGCCTCCTTGGCGCAATGGAACAAAAAAGGGGCGCGCCGAGAAGGGGGAAGCGCGCCCCGCCTTACGCCGATCGGGGGCAATCGACGTGCGGCGAGGCAAATCTTCGCTTCCAGAGCGTGTGCATGAAGCGGGAATCAGCGTGGCCTTTGGCCAATCGCTTACGAGTCCTTCCAGGGGTATACGAATGTGCAAGTTTGAAAGGCGGGAATTCGGCGGGGAGCCGCTGACGAGGCGCAGAACTAGGCTGGAACCGAAGGAAATCCGCAAACGCGATTTGCGCGCGGCGTGTAAGGGGTGGGGAGGACGAGGAGGGTGAGGCGAGCGCACGTTCCCAGGCTGGCTGCCTGGCTCAGCAGCCTGGGTGAAAGCAAAATAAGGTGGAAGCAGGCGGCGTCAAACCCTCTTCATGCGTTCCCAGCCGTGCCGCACGGCCGCCTTGAATCTTTCCCAGCCGCTTTCCGGGTAGCGCGACTCCCAATCCTCGCGAGCACTCGGCTCAATGCCTTGCCAGTCGTGTCCGCGATACCGCTCATCCTGGCTGAGCGTTGCGCCGTGCTCGTAGGCTGCGCAATATTCTTCGTAGGACATGCCGGAGTCCGCGTAATTTGCGTCATAGTCTTTGCGGACTTCCGTCTCGTCGGATCCGTCGTCGAGCGGGGTGCCCATGACGGGATCCCCTACGAGGCCTCTCGCCGATGTCTGTGGCGCATTGGCCGATGTCTGTGGCGCATTGGCCGTGCTGGAGGTCCGTTCGGGTTCCGTCGCTGTGCGCGTCGAGACCTGCTGCATGCTGCTGACGACAGTTGGCACTGCAGATGAATAGGCGGCGTGCCGTGTTTCGGCGGGCGCTTCGGGCGACGTCTGGTGAAAACTGCCGGCCGCGCGAGCCGTACTCCTGGAGGGTGCAATGCCCGACGAAGCTTGGTGCCAGGCACGGCTGCGTTCCTCGATGTCCGCTGCACCCGCGCTGCGCATCACATCGCGGGCCAGATTTACCTGCATTTCGGAAACGTCTGCACTGACGACGGTTCCGCCTCGACGGATGAACTCCCGGTAATCTTCGGTCACCGGCGGATACGCGCCGGGCGTGAAGAGCCGCGCGAACAAGCGTTCGAGCTGATCGAATACCGGCGTGCGTTGCTCAGTATCGCTCGCGCCCGCTGCATACACCCGCGGCCCTTTTTCCACCGGGGTCTCCGTCGACATCGAGTAAATGGCGATATCGGCTTGCGCGACGCCTGCGTCGCCTAGCGCCTTTTGCGCGGAACATGCGCTCCCATAGCTGTCGTAGACGCCCAATACGGTTTGCCTCATGACTGTCTCCCTTCGCTTTCGACGGGCGGTGCCGCCGCGTACGAGGCGTGGGCGCAACGGTCATGCCCGATTGCGGAACTTGCGATACGGGCGATCTGGCACCCCGGGGAAAACGTCCGATTCAGGTGCAATCGGCACAACGCGGCAATCCATGCCAACGCGCGCCTGCGCTCGTCAAGGCGCGATCGTATAACGCAGGATCCGGTCGCGCGACTGCTCGAGCAGGCGCGTCATCGCAGCCGCCGCAGCGTCGGCTTCGCGCGCGACGATGTGCCGGCGCACGGCATCGTGCAGTTCGAGATCTTCGCTAGGTTTCGCGGCCTGGCGCTGCATCATTTCCGACGACACGCGCAGCGCGGCCTTGATGGCGTTGCCGATCGTGATGAACATGCCGTTTTGCGAGGCCGTGATGATGGCGAGGTGGAACTCGAGATTCGCGTCGGCGGCCGCGCGTATGTCCGAGGCGCCATGCTGGGCAGACTGGCCGTAAGCGCTAGCCAATTCAAGGTAGCGGCGCTCGATGATCTGGAAGGTCTCTTCCTTGCCGTGGCGTGCGGCAAGAAAGCTCGCGCGCGGCTCGAAGCAGATGCGCATTTCGAAGATGTCTTCGACGATCTTCGAGTCGAACTGCGCATTGAGGCGCCACGCGAGCACATCGCGGTCGAGCAGGTTCCAGTCGGAGAAGGGCAGGACACGTGTGCCGATCTTGGGCGAAACGGCAATGAGCCGTTTGCCCGCCAACTGCTTGATCGCTTCGCGCAGGGTGGTGCGGCTCACGCCGTACGCGCTGCACAGTTCGCTTTCGACCGGCAGCGCGTCGCCGGGCGCAAACTCGCCCGAGACCACGCGCATGCCGATAATCTTGGCGATCTGCGTTGTTATATTGCCAACGATCGGTTCGCGCTCGAACATCACTTCCCCTTCATGGACGTCGTGCACAGCGTGTCCGTGCTGTGTTATCGGGCGGTCGTCACAATCACGTTCCACGAGCCCGGTTTGAGCTTCGCGCGCACGCGTTCCCCCTCGACCGTCACGGCGTTGTTCACTGCCGGCGCCACCGTCGTTGGCGCTTCCACCGTGTTCACCGCTTTCATGTTGGCATGATACAACTCGAGCGCGTGATCGAGCGTACGTTCCTTGCCGAGCCCGCGCAGCTCGACATCGAGTTCCATTTCGTCGCTCAGGTGGCGGTTGAGCGCGAAGAGGGTCGTCGTGCCCGTGACGCGATCGTCCACCACCGCTGCGCAAAGATAGGGGATCTCCGGAAAGGTTTCCGCTTCATAGGTGGGAGAATCGATCACCGGTTTGAGCACGCGGCCATGGCCGAATTTCGAGGCCTGCGCGAACGGATGGAAGATGGTCTGGCGCCAAGCGCGGCCGCCAGGCTCCGTCATGATCGGCCCGATCACGTTGACGAGTTGTGCGAGACAGGCGGTCTTCACGCGGTCCGAATTGTTCATCATGGTGATCAGCGCGCCGCCCACCACGAGCGCGTCTTCGTGGTTGTAGACCTCCTCGATCAGCCGTGGCGCCTCGGGCCAGCCCGGCTTGCGCAGGTCGTTGATGGTGCGCGCCTTGTACCAGACATTCCATTCGTCGAATGAAAGCATGATGCGCTTGGACGAATGCTTGCGCGCGGCCACGCTGTCCGCCACCGAGACGATTTCCTTGATGAATAGATCCATCACTTCGATGTTGCCGAAGAATTCCGCGGTCGAATCGCGCCGGTTCTCGAAGTAAGTATGTAGCGAAATGAAATCGACCTGCTCGAAGCAATGGTCGAGCACGCGGTCCTCCCACGCGCCGTAGGTGGGCATTTCGTGCGTGGAGGAACCGCACGCGGCGAGCTGAATGGTCGGGTCGACCGAGCGCATGAGCTTGGCCGTCTCGAGCGCAGCGCGCCCATATTCTTCGGCGGTCTTGCGGCAGATCTGCCACGGGCCGTCCATTTCATTGCCGAGACACCAGAACTTGATGTCGTGGGGCTGTTCATAGCCGTGCTCGCGGCGCAGGTCGGAGAGCGCCGTGCCGCCTGGATGATTGCAGTATTCGACGAAGCGACGCGCTTCGTCGGGGCCGCGCGTGCCGAGGTTCACGCCGTACATGGGTTCGATGTCGAGCGAGCGGCACCATTCGATGAATTCGTTCGTGCCGAACTGGTTGGTTTCGGTGGAGTACCACGCGAGATCGAGCCGGCGCGGGCGTTTTTCGCGCGGTCCCACGCCGTCTTCCCAGTTGTAGCCCGAGAGGAAATTGCCGCCAGGGTAACGCACGATCGTCGGGCCGAGTTCGCGCGTGAGCGCCATCACGTCCTTGCGGTAGCCGCGCTCGTCGGCGTCCGGATGGCCGGGCTCGAAGATGCCGGTATAGACGCAGCGGCCCATGTGCTCGACGAAGACGCCGAACAGGCGCCGGTCTAGCTCAGAAATGACGAAGTCGCGATCGACGATGAGGCGGGAAGCGATCATGGTGTTCCTCTATCCGTCCTGTAGCGGTGTGAAGTGAGGCGGCCGCGCCGGGCGGGCGCGGACCTAACGTGGCGTTATCGCGCGAGCAGGGCGTTGGTGCGTTGTTCGGCTTCCTTCTGCACGTCGGCGACCGACTTGCCGGTCGAGAGCATGTTGCTGATCTCTTCGCCCACGATCTGCTGGATCGCGAACTGGCGCGGCACCGTGTTCGGCAGTGCGTAACCGGTGGTGGAGATTTCCTTGATTTCGGCGCGATGCGGCAGCGCGTTGAACGTGGCGCTCGTGATGATCGACTGGCGCGCGGGCAGATGGCCGGTGCGCGCCCAGTCGCCATCGTGGTCGTAGAGGAACTTGAGGAAGACGAGCGCGGCGTGGCGCGTCTTTTCGTCCTTCGCGCCGCCCTTGAGCATGACCCACGAATGGCCGTCTGCCCAGACCGCCTTCTTCTGATACAGATTCGGGAACGGCACCACGTCGTAGCCATTCGCGAGCGGGGAATCGGGCTTCTTCGCGAGATTCGTGAAGTCCTCGATCATCCACGTGCCGACCATCAGCACGCCGGCCTTGCCGTTCTCGAACGCCTGGTTGGCAGCGCCATAGTCGAGCCCCGGCGTGACGTCGCCCGCCTTCATGAGCTTGTCGTAGAGCGTGAGCGCGTTGGCGGCTGCCGGCGTGTGCATGTCGATCTTCGTCGGGCCGGCGGGGAACAGCGTGCCATTTTGCTGATAGACCCACGTGTCGAACGTGCGCGTTTGCGCGGCCGATTCATTGGCGATCGGCACGGCGAAGTAGGGCAGACCCGTCTTGTCCTTGAACTGCTTCGCCTGCGCAAGCAGTTCGTCGGGCGTTTTCGGCAGGATGGGCTTGCCGCTCGCGTCGACGAGTCCCGCCTTCTTGAACAGGTTGACGTTGATGTGCCAGAGCCACGAATGCGTGTCGAACGGCAGCGCATAGGTCTTACCGCCGAACGTCACGGCGCGGTGGGCCTGGGGCGTGAAATCGTTGGTGTCTACGCCGACCGACTTGAAGCCGTCGTCGAGCGGCTCGACCAGATTGCGCTTCACGTAGTCGCCCAGGACCGCCTCGTGCATGACTGAGATGGTCGGCACGTCGCGGCTCAGAATGCGCGCATCGATCTGCGTATAGTAGGGCGCCCACTCGATGATCTGCGGCTTGACGACGATGTCTTCCTTATTCGTCGCGTTGAACTGGTTCACGAGCGTCGTGATGATGCCGCATTCGCCCGAGGCCTGGCTCACGTCATTGACCTTGCCGTATTCGGCGTCGCAGGCGCCGAAAAAGCGTGACAGTGTGATTTCCGTTTTGGCGTGGGCCGGCGCGGTCAAGGTCGCCGCGAGGCCGAGCGCAGCCAGCGTGAGTACACCGCGCACCAACGATCTTCTCATGTCTCTCTCCTGTGCAAGACCCCGCTGGCGCGTTGTTCACGTGCTACCAGTGGATCGTTTTGTTTGTACTACGAATCAATTGGCGACCGGCCGATGTATGGTTCGGGGTCACCGCCTACCGAACTGCGGTGCCGGCCACGGCCGCCACGATGTACTTCTGGAAGAACAGATATAGCACGAAGATGGGCAAGCCGGCGAAGACGGCCTGCGCCATGAGGTAGCCGATGCCCTCGGACTGCGCGAAATTGCCTTGCGTGGAGGCGAGCCCGATCGTCAGCGTGTACATCTCGGGCTTGGACGCGGAGACGAGCGGCCAGAGATAGTCGTTCCACGCACTGAGAAACGTGAAGATGGCGAGCGTAGCCTGCGCCGGCAGCGAAAGCGGCAGCACAACGCGCCAGAACACCTTGAAGCGCGAGGCATTGTCGAGCAAGGCGGCCTCCTCGATCTCGATGGGCACGGCCTTGAAGTACTGCGTCATGAGATAGACGCCGAACGGCGAGGCAAGGCGCGGCAGGATCAGCGCGCCATAGGTGTTGTGCCAGTCGAGCGTGGCGAAGATATGGTGCAAAGGAATCACGAGCGCCTGTTCGGGCACCGCGAGTCCGCAAAGGCAAAGCACGTAGATATAACGCTTGCCGGGAAACTCGGTGCGCGCGAAGCCATAGCCAGCGAGCGAGGCGATCACGAGCGTGAGCAGCGTCTGGCCGATCGAAACGATGAGGCTGTTGACGAGCCACCCGCCCACCGCCGAGGTGTTGAGGATGTTCGTGTAGTTCTGCAGCGTGAAGGGCGGCGAAAAGAGCACGTCGGTGTGCCGTTCGAGAAATGCATTCGGCTTGAACGAGAGGCACAGCACCCAGACGAGCGGGGTGATCCAGAAAAGCGCGAGCATGACCACGGCGCCCAGCATCAGGCGGTCGCCCATGCGGCCCGTCAGCGAACCGCGGGAGCGGGTTTCGAAAGCGAGCGTGCTCATGCCCTCTCCTTCTTGCGCAGAAGCCAGGCCTGTGCAACCACGCCGATCAGCATCAGCGCGAACAGCACTTGCGCGGCGGCGGCGGAATAGCCGAACGACCATTGGCGGAAGCCGGTTTCGTAGATGAATTGCACGAGCGGTCGCGTGGAATTGTTCGGGCCGCCGTCCGTGAGCAACTGGGCCTGGCCGAACAATTGAAAATGCAGCACGGCTTCGATCACCGCCACGAGCGCGACGGTGCGCCAGATGGAAGGCAACGTGATGTTCGTGAACGTGCGCCAGCGCGAGGCGCTGTCGAGCGCCGCGGCCTCGTAGAGTTCCTGCGGAATCTGCTGGAGCGCGGCCAGGAACAGCATCATCGGCAGGCCCATGATCCACCAGACCGTGACGACGGCGATGGCGGGCAGCGCGGTGGCCTCGTGCATCAACGGAACGAATTCCGGCAAATGGAGCGCGTGGCTCAGGTCGGCGAGCAGGCCGTTGCCGGGCATCATCACGAGTTTCCAGACCAGCGTGA
This sequence comes from Paraburkholderia sp. BR10872, assembly GCF_040965835.1. Lineage (NCBI taxonomy): Bacteria > Pseudomonadati > Pseudomonadota > Betaproteobacteria > Burkholderiales > Burkholderiaceae > Paraburkholderia > Paraburkholderia sp. BR10872. The sequence continues at coordinate 319,558 of NZ_JBFRCN010000001.1, read as the reverse complement.
CGATTGTGACCGATAACACGGAAGAGCCGAAAAAGAGCGCGCGCAGCGCGGCGCCGAAGCGCCCTGGCCGGTTCAGCACCAGCGCGAGCGCGAGGCCGAGCAGCACGAACACGGGAACCGTGAGGATGACGAAGTAGAACGTGTTGCGCAGCGCGCCGCGGAAGATCGGGTCGAGGGTGAGGTCGAGATAGTTGCGAATGCCGATGAATTCGCTCGTGCCGGCGAGCAAATCCACGCGTTGCAGGCTGAGCCACCAGCCAAAGCACAGCGGAACGATCAGCAACAGGACGTAGACGATCACGAAGGGCAGCACGAACAGCGCGTTGGACCACGGCGCCCGCAGGTTGCGCCGCCGGCCCTTGCGCGATTGCGGAAGCCGCATGGCGAGCGAGCGGTTAGAGGCCATGCCAGGCCTTGCCAGTTTCATCGAACACATGCAGGTGGGCTGCGTCGAGACTCATGCGGATGGTGTCGCCCGTCTCGATTTCGAGCTCGCGTGCGCGCGGCAATTCGGCCACGAGCAATTGACCGTTGGGCATGCTCACATGCGCGAGCGAGCGGTCGCCCAGCCGTTCGATGACTTCGGCGCGGCCGACCAGCGGCCCTTGCGGGTCCAGCAGCACGTGTTCGGCACGCACGCCCAGCGTGAGCTTGCCTGCTGGCAGGCTCGCCGCGGCAATCGCGGTGGGCGCCTCAACGCCATCGAACGGCAGAGCGACGATTAGCCGGCCCCCGTTGTCGCCAACGCGCTCGACATCGATGAAGTTCATGGCCGGCGTGCCGATGAAGCCCGCGACGAAGCGCGTGGCGGGCCGCTTGTAGATGTCGAGCGGTGCGCCGATCTGCTCGATACGCCCGCGGTTCATGACGACGATGCGCGTGGCGAGCGTCATGGCCTCCACCTGATCGTGCGTGACGAACACCATGGTGGAGTGCAGGCGCTGATGAATGCGCGCGAGCTCGAGCCGCGTGCGGGTGCGCAACGCGGCGTCGAGGTTGGAGAGTGGCTCGTCGAAGAGAAATGCTTCGGGTTCCTTGACGACGGCGCGGCCGATGGCGACGCGCTGGCGCTGGCCGCCCGAAAGCTGGGCAGGGCGGCGCTGCAGCAGCGGGCTGAGTTCGAGCATGCGCGCGGCCTCGTTGATGCGCTGGTCGACTTCGCCCGCGCTCACGCCGGTATTGCGCAGGCCGAACGCCATGTTGTCGTACACGGTCATGTGTGGGTAGAGCGCGTAGTGCTGGAACACCATCGCCACGCCGCGCTTGCCTGGCGGCTGGTCGTTCACGCGCCGCTCGCCAATGTCGATCTGGCCGTCGCTCACGGTTTCGAGGCCGGCGATCATGCGCAGCAAGGTGGATTTCCCGCAACCCGAAGGGCCGAGGAAGACGAGGAACTCACCGGATTGAATGTCGAGGTCGAGGCCGGTGATCACCTCGGTTTCGCCATACCGCTTCGTTACGCCGCTCAGTCGGATGCCCGTCACGGTGCCTCCTGTGGAGTAGTCTCGTACCGCCGCATTCAGTGCGTTGATATTATGAAAAGAGTGGCGTGCTAACCCATTCGTGTAAACACTTAATCATTCGACGTCCCAAATAATGGGTTTATGCGTATTGCGTCGAAGAGGAGGGTGATTGCGCGCGCGTATTCGCGAGGCAAAAAAATACCCGCACGAGGCGGGCAAGAGGTTTGAGGAGACACCAAGAGAGGACGCAGGGGCGCCCTCGATGCAAACTGTAGCCTGTGCCGCGGCATTCCACACCTATCAGAACGGAGAGGGCTAGCGAAATGTCTGCGTAAGTAGATCGCGCGAATATTAATTTGGAATACTGAGAGAATTAATGCGGAAACGGGATCTGTTGGAACAACCGTGACAGAGCGCGGGCTCTGCCCGTTGACATCGTTTCCGCAGCGTTGTCGCCCATTAAGCCCAAAGCGAGCCAGACTCAATGCGACGAAACATATATCGCATCCGCTAACGGCTCCGGAATGGCAAAGCTCGCGCGCATCCGCTTCGTTTCCGCTGCAGGCGTCAGGCCGAAGAGTCTTTTGAACTCCCTGCTGAACTGGGATGCACTTGTGTAACCCACTGCGAGGCTCGCTGCTTCGGCGGTCAGGTCCTGGCGGAGCATCAACAGACGAGCCTGATGCAAACGCATCGACTTGACGTACTGCATAGGCGAAACCTGTGTGATCGCCTTGAAGTGGCTATGGAAGCTCGGAACGCTCATGCCCGCTTCTTGCGCCAACTGCATCACGTCCAGCGGCTTTGCATAGCCGGCATGGATCATGCGTAGCGATCTGCCAATTCGGCCGAACTGACCGCGCATCGCCAAAGCCTCGCGCATCGAACCGCCTTGTGCGCCTGTGAGCACCCGGAAATAGAGTTCGCGCAGCAGGCACGGGCCCAATACTGCGGCTTCGAGAGGCCGATGCATCGCTTCGAGCAAGCGCAGCACAGATACCTGCATTGCGTCATCCATCCGCGTCGACATCATGCTTTGGGGCGCTTGCACGTGCCCGGTTACGCCTTCGCGATCGATCTGTACCGCCAGTTCCGCGGCCAGCGTGAAATCGAGATGCAAGTAGAGCGCAAGCAATGGCCGCTGCTCGGTCGCATCGGTTTCCATGCTGAACGGCACCGGCACGGACACGGCGAGATAGTGCTGTTCGTCGTACAGGTAGAGATGGTCGCCGAAATAGCCTCGCTTGCTCCCCTGGCAAACGATCACGATGCCGGGGTCGTAGAGCACCGGCGTGCGTGACAGCGGCCGGTTCGAACGCAGAATACGCACGCCGGGCAGCGCGGTGAGGTTATAGCCCTCCTCGGGCGCCAACGCGCGAAGCAACGCAATGATGCGCTTGCGGCTGCGCGACGGGAGGTCGGGATTGTGGGTAGAGGCCCGCTTCGTGCTCATAGTTTTAGGCAAGAAAAATAGCGGAATTTTGCTTTGCGCGCTCCGCGCGTCAGACTAGTATGCACTCACCAGCCAACATTCGGGAGAAGCTTCAATGGAGTCCGGCAAAATTCTGCTCATCACTGGCGTAAGCAGCGGCTTTGGCCGCGCGCTTGCGCAAGAGGCGCTTGTGGCAGGTCACAAAGTCGTCGGTACCGTGAGAAGTGTGGAGGCGAAGCGCGAGTTCGAGTCTCTCTCTGCGGATTGCGCATTCGCACGCGTGCTCGATGTGACCGACTTCGATGTGATCGACGGTATCGTCGAGGAAATCGAGGCGAGCGTCGGGCCGGTCGACGTGTTGGTCAACAACGCCGGCTACGGGCATGAAGGCGTCATGGAAGAATCGCCGCTGGCCGAAATGCGCAGACAGTTCGACGTCAATGTGTTTGGCGCTGTCGCCATGATGAAGGCGGTTTTGCCGTTCATGCGTGCGCGCAGACGTGGCCACATTCTGAACATCACGTCGATGGGCGGCTATATCACCATGCCGGGCATCAGTTATTACTGCGGGAGCAAGTTCGCACTGGAGGGCATTTCCGAGGCGCTGGGTAAAGAGGTCAAGGCTTTGGGCATCGCGGTGACAGCCGTCGCACCTGGCTCCTTCCGCACCGACTGGGCCGGTCGCTCGATGCAACGGACGCCGCGTTCGATCCCGGATTACGACGCGATATTCGACCCTGTCCGCAAAGCGCGCGAGGAGAAAAGCGGCAAACAACTGGGCGATCCCCAAAAGGCTGCACGCGCAATGCTTGCCGCAATTGCCGCGGACCACCCGCCCGCGCATCTTTTGCTCGGTAGCGATGCACTGGGGCTCGTGAGGGGCAAGCTGTCGGCGCTGGAAGACGAAATTCGTGCCTGGGAGAGCGTTACGGTCTCGACTGACGGCTGAAGATTGCCGGTGTATCGGGGCTTCTCACCCGGCTTGAGACTGCTGGCACTCCGTTGCAAACCACTGCTCGACCCGGTGCTGCGCCACTTGTAGATCCTCGGGGTAGTACGGGTCGTTCCATGGTGACGGGGCGTAGCCTGCCTTCCTCAACGCTGCAACCTCGCTTTGGTGTTGCGCCATCGTCGGAGGCGCGTTGCTCCTGAGTGCGGCGAGGTCACGGCACTCCGTTGCGCTCAGATGTGGCCCGCCTGGTGGGACGCCGCCGGCGGCACATCCAGCCAGCTGGAGCGCCAACGCCGTCAGCATGAAGCGGTTTTTCGGGCGGCGTTCCATGGCGCATCTCCACGCGTGCGATTGGCGCGACGAGCGGTGCCACCCGTCGCGCGTGATTTCCGCGTTATTTTGCCTTAGACCAGTCGCGGGGGAGGCGCAGTAGATACCGAAAGACTCGCGAAGCCTATGAGGCAGAGTTGCGCCGCTCGATCGAGGAGGTCTCGGCGGGGCTGCCCGACGAACCCGGCGCGGTGCGCGACGACCGTGCGATCGCGCTGCTTGCGATGTTGTCGGGCGGAGTCACGCTGGCGCGCGCGGTGCCGGATCCGGCGCTGTCGAAGCGGATCGCCGACGCTGTCGAGCGATCTGCGGTCGCGCTGACTTCGGCGCGACGCAAGCAAGGACGACGACATAGCAATGTATTCCACCGATGACGTTTCTGGACGTCGATCCAGGCTATGTAAAGCTTTCAGCGCGCGGGGAAGCAACATTTCAACCCTCCTGGCGGCGTCCACGGCGGCTTCGCGGCAACGGTACTCGACTCCGCAACGGGCTGCGCAGTTCATTCGATGCTGGAAGCGGGCGTTGGATACGGCACGATCGATCTGCAAGTCTAGATGTTGCGACCCGTACCGATCGGTCAGGATCTGGTGGCCGAGGCTCGCTCGGTCCACATCTCTCGAAACATCGCGACCTCGGAGGGTACATTGAAGTCCTTCGATGGAAAGCTGTTAGCGACCGCTACCGCAACCTGCTTTTTGAAGAGAGGGCACATCCCGGCTCAACCCATCGAGCCGGGCGTAAGCATCACTCGCTGATCCGGAAATACTCGCCTGGAACCACCCCAAGAAGCGGAAGATGCAACGGCAGCACCAACCCTGTCGCTATGACGCTTCGGCGTGGCAGCCGTCCTCGATCACTTGACCGGCCCGTTGGGGGTCAGGATCGGTGGTTCAATACCGCCCGTATCCACGGCGAAGCCGCCCCAGGGACCCGAACCGGGACTCGGGCTGACGCCACCCGGCGGGCCGTACTGGCTGCTGACCGGTATGGCGGCTGCCGTACTACGAGTGCCCGTGCCCGTGCCAACGGCGCCTGGCGGGCCGTAGCCGGTATCCGAGGTCGCCGTCGAGGAGGCGTTTGTGCTCCCGCCCGCACCCGCCCTCGGTTGGCCGTATGTTGCCGGCGCGGGGTGCGCGATGGAGTTCGGCGCGGTCCGGGGCATTACCGCGACTACGTTCTGCCTCATGCGCAGCCGGGCGAACATGCTTCCCAGGGCGCTGGCCGATGCCACGCCAGGGCCGCCAGCACTCGCATTACCACCGCCGGCGCCTCCACCTGCGCTACCCGTGCCCGAATTGCCTGCACCGGAGCTGCCTGCGCCAGAGCTGCCTGCGCCAGAGCTGCCGGCACCGTGGCCGCCCCCTCCCGAACCCGCACCATTGCCACCCGAACCGGCACCGGCGCCACCCGAACCGGCACCGGCGCCACCCGAACCGGCACCGGCGCCACCCGAACCGGCACCGGCGCCACCCGAACCGGCACCGCCGCCACCCGAACCGGCACCGCCGCCACCCGAACCGGCACCGCCGCCACCCGAACCGGCACCGGCGCCACCGGAGCCGGAACCGCTACCCCCCGAGCCCGCACCATTGCCGCCGGAGCCCGCACCCGCGCCGGCACCCGCGCCGCCCGAACCGGCCCCGGCACCGGCACCACCGGAGCCGGAACCGCTGCCTCCCGAGCCCGCACCGTTGCCGCCTGACCCGGCACCATTGCCGCCGGAGCCCGCTCCCGATCCCGCACCTGCACCGTTGCCACCCACACCCGCACCGACGCCCGCACCGACCCCCGCGCCATTGCCACCCACGCCCGCACCGACGCCCGCACCGACGCCCGCACCGACGCCCGCACCGACGCCCGCACCGACGCCCGCACCGTGGCCGCCATTGCCGTTGCCATTGCCATTGCCGTTGCCATTGCCATTGCCATTGCCATTGCCGTTGCCGTTGCCGTTGCCACCCACGCCTGCGCCTGCGCCAGCACCGTGGCCACCGCCGTTGCCGCCCGCGCCGCCACCGTGGCCGCCACCGCCGCCGCCGCCGCCGTTGCCACCCGCCGCTGCGTAAGCCGCACCGGACAGCGCTAAAGCCACCACCCATGTCGCCGTGTATTTCGTCGCTCGGTTCATCGTCCGCCCCTTTCTTCCTACAAACCGCTTCGAAAGTGCGCCGGTGCACGCTCGAATTCTGCGCGTAGGCCAGCAGCCGTCTCGCGCATACGATGTGCCACGATGAGCAGGGGAATCGATTCTAGTAAGGATAACTACGAAAAATACGATGCATCGCCCGATGCAGCCGCGCTCACCCTGGCGTTTCCTGGTACGGTTGGGTGTTTTCGCCGATGGCATTTTGAAGAATTGGCATCGGCAAAGTCTCCAGGCGTCATGTACGGATCTGACCACACGTCATGCGTGTGATCCCCGTCGAGGGGCGGGCTTGAATAAGAGTCTTTATCAATCGCCGGGACAGCATGAACCGTGCGCAGATTCCGGAGAAGAGGAACCTGGAGGAGCCACAGAATTCCTCGGAACACCGGGGCTGACGTTCCGATCGGCGTCAGAGTTTCCCGCTTTGCGCAAATTCGCGGATGCGCGTGGCGAGTGCCGGTATGCCAGCATTGCGGGCCACGTAGTGGGAAAGCTGGCGTGTGGCCAGATCGACGGTCACCTGGTCGTCGGGCGCTTTGGTATACGGTCCGTCGACGGCAGCGTGATATTCGATGCGCAACTGCGTGGCGTTTGCGACGATGCGCAAATAGCCGTAATTCTGGTCGTCGTAGTTTTCGATGACCACGGCATCGGTGGTCTTCGTTGCGGCCTGGATCAGCTGCGGTGCACGAAGCGGCGGTTGCCCGTTGGTGGTCAGTCGTTGTACGTTGTGTCCGCCGTTGCCGCACACGATGTACGGAATGTGGGTGCCGTCCGGACGCGTGCGAGTAAAGCGCTGATAGTTGTGCGCGTGTCCCGCAAGATCGGCATGAGGCCATACGCCCACCTCTTCGCATATCGCATCGATCTGCTGCTGCATCTCGATACTCCAGCCGTGACGTCCGCGAGCGACATACGGCGGATGATGATGCGCGAACAGTAATGCGCCCCTGTAGCCCTCCTTTTTCACCCGCGTCAACGCCGCCTTGAGAAACTTCAGCTGGCTGTTGCCGATGTCGCTGTTCGAGATCACGCCAGGATCTTCGAGCGTATTGCTATACAACGCGATGATGCGCACGAACGGCGCTTCGAATGTAAAGAAGACGCCCGGCTGAATTTGCGCAGTACGTGAAAGATTGCCTGCATCGGGGGAGACCTGAAAGCAGTCGGAGCAGAAGTTTCGCAGAAACGCCTGCAAACTCTTTTCGTGCTGCAAAGGCGAGATCATCCCGTCATGATTGCCGGCAACGGCGAGGATCGGTGCGTGATAGTCGCGATAGGGTTCGTAGAACTGGTCGTAGTAGTACTGCGCTTCGCCGAAGCTGTAGACAATGTCGCCCAGCAGAAAGTTGAATTGCGGCACTTCGGCAGGATCGGTTTCGTCGAAGTCGCTGACCATCTTGTCGGAGACTTCGTTCTGCGTTTTGGGGCCGCGGGTACTGCCGCAATCGCCCGTCGAGTGAAAAACGATCTGTGCGTTCGCGTTGATCTGGTCGAGGACGGTCTGATCGTTGTCGATCACGTCCGCGAGTGTCAGGCGGGGCTCGACGCCGCCGCGCGGCGCAGGAAACGGAAGGGCCTTGAGTTTGTGCTCGCGGTTGAGTTCGTCGATCATCCGGTAGGCCGCCACATCGGAGGCGTGCCTGACGATGAAGGTTTGCGGATCTGGCGTTGGCTGCGGCTGCGAGAAGACGGGGGCGGCGAGAACGCGGCCGTTGCCGCCGTCACTGCCATTGCTGGCTGACGTTCGAACTGAGCGCTTCTTTGGCATGTTTTGTTTCCTCCGATCGCGGTTGAAAGGCGGGACCGCGTTTGACTGACGCGATCCCCTGCCGAATGCTCCGGGTGAGACGGTGGCTTGCGGGAGAGGTTCAGTCGTAGTCGTTGCAGGTCGTAACAGGCGATTTTTTTCTCCGCTTATACTCACTCTCGCCTGAATGGCGCATGCCCAGGTCCCACGCTGCACGCCGAGAAAAAACCATGACATCAGTCGACAACACGGCACGCGATTCACGTTTCGTAACCGCGGTTCTTACATGACAGGTGGGACCTTTTATGCTAAATCGTGCTTTTGGCGCAGTGATTTCATCGTTGCTCGTGGCCGGCGCGGCCGCTGCACCTGCCATCGCGCATGCCGAAGACAGCTTCGCGCAGGACGACGACGCGTCGCATGGCCGAGCAGTCAAGGTGATGATCATTTCGATGTTCGGTCCGGAAGGGCAGGTGTGGCTCGATCATCTCGGACCGTGGCAGGACATCACCGTCGCGGGTCTGTCCCCCGATTACCCGGCCGTGCATTGCAACCGGCAGGATATCTGTGTGATGACGACGGGCATGGGGCACGCGAACGCCGCCGCGTCGATCATGGCGCTGACGTTCTCGCCGCGTTTCGACTTGCGCCACACATACTTCATGGTGGCGGGCATCGCCGGTATCGATCCGCTTCAGGGGACCGTGGGTTCCGCTGCGTGGGCGAACTGGCTCGTCGACTTCGGGATTCAGTGGGAGATCGACGGACGCGAAATTCCGGCGGGCTGGAACACCGGCTATCTCGGCATCAACACGACGGGCCCGACGCAGAAGCCGCCGCTCGACTATCGCACCGAAGTGTTCCAGTTGAACCCCGCGCTCACGAAGGCGGCATTCGCGCTGTCTCGCAACGTGACGCTCACCGACGACGCCCAGGCGCAGGCCGCGCGCGCCAGGTACAGCTATGCACCCGCGAACCGTCCGCCGAGCGTGATCCAGTGCGACACGCTCGCGGGCGACACCTGGTGGTCAGGCACCGACCTCGGCGAGCGAGCGCGGCAATGGACGAAGATCCTGACCGACGGCAAGGGCACCTATTGCACGACGCAGCAGGAGGACAACGCCACCTTCGAGGCGCTGACGCGTGCGGCAAACGTGCATCGCGTCGACCTGAATCGCGTCGCGGTGCTGCGCGCCGGCTCGGACTTCGACCGGCCGTATGCGGGCCAGTCGAGCGCCGATAATCTGCTCAACTACGCGTCGCAAGGCGGCTTCACGATCGCGATCGATAATCTGTTCCTCGCGGGCAATCCGCTGGTTCAGGACATCGTCACGCATTGGGGCGAGTGGCGCAACGGCGTACCGCAGCGGTAACGCATTTGAGGTGCGGTGACGCGGGCCGGGTGCCGGCCCGCGCACGCATCGCGTGTCTGCGCCATTGATTCATGTGCTGCGTCGTGGGCGGTGGTCACGTGTAAACCAGCGCAGGCCGGTGGCGTCTTGCGGCACCGGCTCAACTTTCTTCATCTATCCAGGCATTCTTTCGGATGCCTTTCCATTGGCGCGCCACAACCCGGCGGGAATATTCGAGGTGCCTTCTCGTTTACGCAGGACGCGAGTCGCGCGAAGCAACGCTGCGCGACCCGTCATGATCGATCAGGTCCATCGTACGCGCAGGAGGTGTCGAATGGAAACTTCACGTTTACTGTCCGCATTCAGTTCATGTCGCTAGCGAGCCCCCTACCAAAAATAGAGGGGGTTGACCCATCGCGATTCTGATTGCGCGTTTGCACAATGAAGACGTCGCGTGCGTGCAAAGGGTTCATCGTGAACGGTTTCACCAGCTGGAGCCTCGCGCTCCTCGATCGCCGCGGCACACGGAATACGGACTCCAGCTCTCACTGCCGACGCGATGTATTTGCTCCATGCGGCGCAGGAGTGGCAGCCATGACAAAGTTACTCGTCAGTCATGCAGCATTTCATCACTGGCTGTTCTGTGGCTGGGCACTCGCATTCGTGTTGCTCGCGTTGTTGCCGGCGACCATCGCACACGCGCTGCCGATCTTCGCGCGCCAAACCGGCCAGAGTTGTGTGGCTTGCCACGCCGGAGGACAATTTCCTGAGCTCACGCCATATGGGCGAATGTTCAAGCTCACCGGTTATACGCTCGGTGAACGCACGATCCCGATTGCCGCAATGGCAATCGGCAATCTGAGCCAGACGCGAGTCAATACTGATGCGAGCGGCAACACCATCAACACCAAGAATGGTCTGCCGATCTTCGACTTTGCGAGCATCTTTCTTGCCGGAAAGATCACCGACAAAATTGGTGCATTTACGCAGTTCACCTACACGAACTACGACCATCAGAATGGCGAAACGAACAAATGGGAAGGCCACTGGGCATCCGACAATACAGACTTCCGGTTCGTGGACCGGATCATGGGCGAAGCGAACGACCTGATCCTCGGAGCAACGCTGCACAACAATCCAACCGTGCAGGATGTCTGGAACTCCGCGCCGGCATGGGGTTATCCGTACATTTCATCGACGATCAGTCCGGTTGCCAAAATCCCCAATCTTCCCGTTATCGAAGGAAGTCTTGCGTCGCAGGTGGTGGGTTTCGGCGGCTACCTGTACTGGAACAAGACGGTCTACGCCGAACTGACCGCGTACAGCACGGCCGATGGCATCTGGTCGTTCATGAGTCACGGCAACCGGGAAGGAAACGCGGCTCACCCGCAAATTTATCTGCGCGGTTACAACCCGTATGCACGCATTGCGTTGACGCGGGACTGGGGGCCTCATAGCGCAATGGTCGGCGCGTTCCTGTTGAACGTGAACATCTATCCGAACGACTCGAACCAGTTCCCGATCTTTACGCAGGGCGTGACGCGCTACCGCGATTACGGCGTGGACGCGCAGTACGAGTACCTGCTCGAGCCGCACACGATCACCGCGCAAGCCCGCTACGTGCGTGAGAACGTCCACGATCCGAATAATCTGGTCCTGAGCGACAGCACGTCGGGGAATCTCGACTCGTTGAGGATCAAGGCATCGTATGTGTATCAGGCCAAGTACGGGTTCAGTCTTTCGTTCTTCAATACGACAGGTAGTCCAGACAGCACAGCCTACGCGGCCAGCGCGAATTTCCACCCCAATACGCAGGGATGGACGCCAGAAATATTCTGGATACCGAATCAACGCATCCGGATAGGTATTCAGTACACGCACTACACCAAATTTCTCGGTGCGACGTCGAATTACGACGGCGCGGGCCGTAATGCGAGAGACAACGACACGCTTTTCATCTATCTGTGGGCTGCTTCATGGTGATGTCCCAGTGGCTACCGGGGACAGCAAAGGCTGCAGCAAGGAGGTTGTTGCCATGAACAAGGTGACGCATATCGTCTCCATTGGGATGCTGCTGGCCGGGTCGGCGTGTCAGGACCTCGAGCATTCGCGACAGGTCGATAACCCGCAGGTGCGCGGAAAGACCATCGCCTTGCAGGTGTGCTCGAACTGCCATGGTGTGAACGGCGTTTCGGTGTCGCCTACGTTTCCGAAGCTCGCCGGGCAGCGCAAGGAATATCTGGTCGATCAACTGACGGACTTCAAGAGTCATTCGCGGGCCGACCCGAATGCGCAGCGTTTCATGTGGGGATTCACCCATTTGACCGACGCGCAGATCGACGAGCTCGCGACGTACTTCTCGAGTCAACCCGCGGTTCTCGGCGAAGCGAGCGATCTCGCGCTCATCAACGAAGGCAACGCGATCTATCATTCGGGCCTGCCGGACAAGGGCGTCTCGGCGTGCATGGCTTGCCATGGACAGCATGGCGAAGGGATAAATCAGTTTCCCCGGCTCGCGGGCCAGCACGCGGACTACGTCATGAAGCAGCTCAAGGTCTTCCAGCAAACGGATACCCGGCCTCGCGGCGCAGTCATGAAGGCTGTGTGCGCCAACATGTCGGACCGTGACATGCGTGCCGTCGCGGCCTACGTCGAGGTGTTCCCGCCGGAAGGGGAGGCGTCCGTCAGTCCGGCAGACGATCGATGAGCAATCAGGCGCGCAGACCGCGATCTTTCGACGTCGTCTTTGAATAGCGAATGCCATGAAATCATCCTCACCGTCTTCCGATGCTGCGATGGCGACGCCAGCGGCACTACATCGGCCACGATCCACGTGGCGAGCGGCTCAAACGAGCCTGCTGTCCGACGAACGCCCCTTTGCGAGGCGCCTCGGTGCATTCGACTGGCTGTTTGCCCTTGCGATGGTTGGAGGCGCTGGCTTTGCCTTGTCGCGCTACCACGCGTACATGAGCGTCTATGACCAACTGGTGCTGGTGTGCTCGGTGCCGGCCTTCGTCGTGCTCGGCTGGCGCTGGAAGCCGGCACGGCTGCTGATCGCGGCAATCGCAGCGCTGTCGCTGTTTGCAATCCAGTTGTACCAGGGCGACCTGGGGCGCGCCAACAGCACGTTCTTCCTGAAGTATTGCCTGTCCAGCCAGTCGGCCATTCTCTGGATGAGCGTGCTTTTCGTGCTCGCCACCTTGTTTTACTGGCTGGGCACGCTGTCGCGCTCGCCGTCTGGCGGCGCAATCGGCTCGAAACTGACGTGGGCCGCGGTATTGATGGGTTTCGTCGGGATGATGGTGCGGTGGTATGAGTCGTATCTGATCGGTGCGGACGTCGGCCACATTCCGATTTCGAATCTCTATGAAGTGTTCGTGCTGTTCTGCGTGATCACGGCGCTCTTTTACCTGTACTACGAGGAGCACTACAACACGCGCGCGCTTGGCGCCTTCGTGTTGCTCGTGATCAGCGCGTCGGTCGGGTTCCTGATGTGGTACTCGATCGCACGCGACGCGCAGCAGATCCAGCCGCTGGTGCCGGCGCTACAAAGCTGGTGGATGAAGATTCACGTCCCGGCCAACTTCATCGGCTACGGCAGTTTTGCGCTGTCCGCAATGGTCGGCGTGGCGTACCTGCTGAAGGAGCGGGGTGTGCTGTCGGACCGGCTGCCGACGCTCGATGTGCTCGACGACGTCATGTACAAGTCGACCGCTGTCGGTTTTGGGTTTTTCACCATTGCGACGATTCTCGGCGCGCTGTGGGCCGCCGAGGCGTGGGGCGGTTACTGGAGCTGGGATCCGAAGGAAACGTGGGCGCTGATCGTCTGGCTGAATTATGCGGCCTGGCTGCATATGCGGCTGATGAAGGGGTTGCGGGGGCATGTTGCCGCGTGGTGGGCGCTCACGGGCCTGATGGTCACCGCCTTCGCATTCCTCGGGGTGAATATGTTCCTGTCCGGGTTGCATAGCTACGGCCGCCTATGAGGATAACGAACGAATGCGATGACGTATGAAGCTTCTGTTCTCGCCACAAGGCCCTATCAGGGTTTGAGCTTCGCGAGGCGCGGTGCGAAGCGGCACATTACGAGGGGGAGCAGTGCCAGGACGGCGCCGGCAAAGAATGTGGTGGACGCGCCGTGCCGATCCCACAACCAGCCGGCGATGACGCTTGCAAACAGCAGGCAGATGCCGCTTGCGAGATTGAAGACGCCGAACGCCGTGCCCCTGAGCGATTGCGGCGCGGTTTCGGCGACCATCGCAGCGAGAAGGCCTTGCGTGAGCCCCATGTGCAGGCCCCACAGTGCGACGCCGATGAGCACGGTGATGATCGACGCACTCGCGCCGAGCACCAGATCCGCCGCGATCAGTGTGACGATGCCGAGCGCAAGCAAAACGCGACGGTCGGTTCGATCGGACAGCGCGCCCGCGGGGTACGCACTAAGTGCATAGGCGAGACTCATCACCACCATCACGCCGGGAATCCACGCGATATCGATGCCGGTCTGCTGGGCGCGCAACACAAGGAACGCTTCGCTGAAGCGCGCGAGGGTGAAGGTCGCGCCTATCGCGACCACGAACCAGTAGCGCCCCGGAAATTCCCGCAACGCTTTCCAGCGCAGCGGTGACCGGAAGCTGCGAGACGCCTGTTCATGAGCCGGCTCCTCGATGCCGAACACAATCAGACCGACCGCAATGACGGCTGGCACGACAGCGAACCAGAGGACGGCGCGGATGTGATCCGAGAAGCGCAGCATCAGCACGATGGCCACGAGGGGCCCGGCGAACGCGCCTATCGTATCCATCGACTGTCTGAGCCCATAGCACGCACCGCGAATCTCCGGCGGCGCGACATCCGCGAGGAGCGCGTCGCGCGGCGCACCGCGAATTCCCTTGCCGGCACGGTCGATGAGACGCGCCACCGCGACAAGCGCGGGCGTGTGCGCCAGCGGAAAAAGCGGCTTGGACAGCGCGCCCAGCCCGTAGCCGAGCAGCAACAGCGCCTTGCGCTTGCCGAGCCAGTCGCTCACGGGGCCCGAGAAGATCCTGACGATCATCGCCGTCGCTTCGGCGGCCCCTTCGAGCAAGCCCAGCGCGCTCACGCTCATACCCATCGTGGTGACGAGGAAGACAGGTAGCAGCGCGTGAATGAGTTCGGAGGAAAGGTCCATGAAAAGGCTCACGTATCCCAGCATGCGTACCGCGCGGGGAATGGGGATGCGTGAGGTAGCGGGCGTCTCAGGCAGCACTGCGCTTGCTCCGGAGATACGTGTACTCGTGCCACGTGAGGGCGATGACGACAATGTCCAATGCCGTCACCAGCAGCGGCTCGTGCAGCAAGCTGATCCTACCGCAGTTCTTCCATGCGTTGCGGCTGCATCGGTCGCGACTGATTCGTGTTTCCGCCTCGCCTGCCCGTTGGCTCGCATGCACGTAACATGGAGTTGCGGCGCGATGGAACCCCGGGTTGCGCTGCGCCCATCAGACGCGTGGAGATGCGCCATGAAGAGCCTCTCGAGAATGTCCCCGACGCTGACTGCGTTGGCGCTCCTGCTGGCGGGATGTGCCATCGGCGTGTCACAAAGCGTGCAACAAAGCGGGCCACATCTGAGCCCAACCGAGTGCCGTGACCTGGCTGCGCTCAGAAGCAACGCGCCCCCGACGATGGCGCAGCACCAAAGCGAACTGGCGGCCCTGAGGAAAGCGGGTTACAACCCGTCACCCTGGTACGACGACCCGTACTACCCAGACGATCTGCAGGCGGCGCAGCACGTGGTCGACTATTGGTTCAACACGGAGTGCCACCCGTCTGCGCCCGGGTGAGAAAGGTGGATTCGCTCCACTTCCCGGCAACAACGCGGAGTTCTGCTACCGGGTCTCTCGCGAGTGGACTATCCTGAAAGGATTAGTGGAGGCTGGTTTTCTTCTCCGCATTCGACAGGAGGTGTGCCATGTCGATGTCGACCACTTTGCAGGAGCGCCTGCGCAGCAAGGGCTCACGCTACGAAATCGTGCGCCACCCATACAGCCATTCGAGCATGGAAAGTGCTGCTGCGGCGCACATTCCCGGCGACCGTCTAGCAAAAACGGTGCTGCTCGAGGACGAGCACGGCTATGTGGCCGTCGTGCTGCCGTCAACCTATGCCGTGCAATTGTCCGAGCTTTGGAACAAGACAGGGCGCAGGCTCGGCCTTGCTACGGAAGACGAGCTGCGTGAGCTGTTCAAGGACTGCGATGCGGGGGCGCTGCCGCCGATCTGTGCGGCGTATGGGATGAAAACCTACCTCGAGACGAACCTGGCCGGCCAGCCGGACGTCTACTTCGAGGCGGGCGATCACGAAGAACTGGTTCATATGGACGGGGACCAGTTTCTGGCGCTAATGGACGACGCGGAGCGAGCCCATTTCGCAAGACGCATGCGAGGCATGGGTGGACGTGCGTGAGTGAGTAGTCGAACTGCGTACGTTCAGGCGGGGGCGGTGCCGATTGACCACATCGCGCCGGGGCAATCGCGTCCTGGTTTCGTGCGCATGGGTGGTTGCGTAAGCAACGATTAACGGCGCCGTCCTCGCAATCGTATCAATTAACCGGGAACAGGAGAGAAAATGCCTATCGCCAGACAAATATCGGCCCTGCTCGTCGCGGCATCGCTTGGGAGTGGCACAGTGACACCAACCTTCGCGCAGGACGACGCTTCGGGTGCAGCCAATGTCGCAGTGCCGGGGGGCGCGTCGTCCGCGAAGCCAACCAAAGCGGAGCGCAAGCAGGCCCGAAAGGAAGCCCGGGCGAAAAAGAACGCCGAATTGAAGAAGCTGGAGGCCGCGGGCTATCAACCCGGCCGCGCCAATGATCAGAACTATCCGCAGGATCTCCAGAACGCGCAAAAAAAGGCGGGGATTGGGCAGGGAGCCAGTCAATAGCGGCCGAATGCCTCAAAAATCCGCATGCAGGGTAACGTAGGCGCTAAGGGGCTCACCAAGATAGGCGCCGGCCTCATTGGCGGCGATGAAGTAGCGCCGGTTGGTCAGATTGTGGACATTGAGATCCACGCCCCAGTGATTCGCCTGATAGCCGAACGCCGCATTGGCGATGACATAGGATGGCACCGAATTGATGTTCGAGATGTCGCTGTACACCTTGCTCATGTAATTGATGCCCGCTCCGAAATGAAACCCGGGATGTCCCGCGATAGCGAATGTGTAGGTCGACCACAGATTCGCCATGAACGCGGGCACGTCCTGCGGGCGGTGGCCGACCGCCGTTATCCCTTGGGGATTGCTCGTGACATAGGCGTGCTGCGCCGTGAAATTGGCGATCACGTGCCAGTTGTCCGTAATGCCGGCATCGAGAGACGCCTCGCCGCCTTGTGTGCGCTGGCTGTCGTACACGACGGTTTCGATGTTGTTGACGGTCGTCGGCGTCGCCACGTTGTCGCGCGATACGTCGAAGAGTGCCGTGTTCAGAACGTATTGGCCGTCGAGCAATGAAAACTTGACGCCCACCTCGTACTGCAGCGCCGATTCAGGCGCGCCGATACCCGTCTGCGTGTTCTCCGAGTTGAAGTTCGTCAGATAGCTCTTCGATATGCCGAAGTACGGCGACATCCACGGCGTGAGCTTGTAAAGCGCGCCGATATTCCAGCTCACCGGCGCATCATTGCGCGAGTAGGTATTGCCCGCCAGTATCGGTACGCCTTCGTTGTCCACCCGTCCAGGCACGGTGATATTCGGTGTCAGCGAAGTCTGCCACCAGTCCTTTCGCACACCGACTCGTATTTTCAGCTTGCTCGTCGCATCCACCTGATCGGTGGCGTACAGGCTGTAGAAGTTCGCAACCAGATGATCGTTGTCGCATGAATGCTTCGCATCGCAAAGGAAATGCAGGCTCGCAATCGAAGTTTCAGGCGGCACCGGTGCGAACACATCTTCGATATTCGGAAGGTCCGCCGTGGAGCGATCGGTATTGATGGTCTGATGCTGATACTCGAAGCCTGTCAGCAGCGTGTGCTTGACGTTTCCCGTTGCGAATTTCCACACAGGTTCGAGCTGATAGTCGAGCGTATTGTCCGAATCGTTTTGTTGGCGCAACTGCCGGTTGACGACCTCGTTGCCGACCACCTTCGTCTTCGAACTATCCCCGTTGCCAAAGAACTCCAGGGAGCGGTGAAGGAACGAGAGCCGGTTGTTGATCGTCAGCACGTCGCTGACCTTCCACTCGTCGGTGAGGGTCGGGCGAACGTAGCTTGCGCGCGCATAGGCGAACGGCGTCGAATATTTCGCGTCGAATGGAACGTTCCGGATGGGGGTGCCGTTGTAATAGATGATGCCGTACGAATCCGGCGTCGAGCGGGAGTCTTGCGCCTCGAGCGAGAAGTCGATCTTGTGGTCGCCGATCTTCCATTCGACTGCAGGACGGATCTCCTTGTCCCAGTACGACAGGCTGCGGTATCCGTCCGATCTCGCACCCGTCGCGTCGACGCGATAGTTCAAGCCCGAGAGGCCGGTCGGCCCCGTGACATACGCGCTGCCCCAGACCGTGCCGAATGAACCGGCCTGGATGCTGCCTCCATATTGAAGCGTGGGAGACGGCGTGTAGTGGACGATATTGATCGTGCCGCCCGGCGGTCCGCTGCCAAAAAGTGATGAACCCGGTCCTTCGAGAACCTCGATGCGCTCGACACCATTCAGCGAATGCGAAACGCCGTTGACCTGATCGCCGTCGGAAAACCCGTCGGTGTAAATCTGCGCCTGGAGGCCGCGGATCATGAAGTGATCGAAGAAGCCCTTGGCATCCGGTCCGCCGGAATTCACCCCGGTGGCGTTGCTGAGGCTCTGCTGAAGCTTCGTGGCGCCTTGCTCCTTGAGCAGCCCGCTGGGGATTTCCTGCACAGTCATGGGCAGGTCGCCTATCGGCGTTCCGGTCTTGCTGACGTCTGCAGTCTGGTCAGGATCGTTGACGTTGTCGGGGGCGGTCGTCGGTCTGGTTGCGCGAACAACGACCGTGTTCAATGTGGATGGCGGTTGAGATTGTTGGGCCTGTTGAGCGTTCGCTGCGCTAGAAAAAGACAGCGTTGAAAACGCAACCGATACGGCGATTGCGATGAGAGACGGGGACGATTTCATTAACGTCATCCTGTTTTTGGGGATTTCTGATAATTCGTCGCCCCCTATATTCTTGAACGGAAATGACTTGCATATGTAAGCTGCAAATAGACAACGCGTGGGCCGTTTTACGAGCAGCCCGCCCGCTACCTCGAAGCAGCTTGGTGAAGCAATGGCCTACGGTTTGGGCTCGGTGACGAATCCGATCTTCGTCAGGCCGCCTGCATAGGCAGCTGACATCACTTGCGCCACCGCTTCGTATGCCACCTTGCGATCTGCGCCGAGATGCAGTTCGGGAAGCGGGTTCTCGTGTGCGGCCGCGGCGATTTTCGCGCGCAGCGCACTGGGGGTGACTGGCTGCCCGTCCCATAGCACGGTGCCATTGGCCTCGATCGAAACATTGACCTGCGCCGCCTTCGCGTCCTCCTTCTGACTGCTTGCGTGTGGTAGTTCAACTTTTACCGCATGGCGCAACGCAGGGATCGTCACCATAAAGACGATGAGTAAAACCAGCATGACGTCGACGAGCGGCGTCATGTTGATTTCGCCCATCAGACCATCGTCTTCGTCGTCACTAAACGGGGTTATGGCCATTGCCGTATCTCGAGGTCAGTCGCTGCCGGTGGCGAGCCGCAGGCCGCTGTCGTGGACAGTCGGCGAGAGGCTCGAACCGGTCACGAAGTACGCGTGAAGCCGATGCGCGAACCGCCTCAGCTTTCCGGCGAGCGCCTTGTTGGCGCGCGTCAACGCGTTGTAGCCCAGCACGGCGGGAATGGCCACGAAAAGGCCGAATGCCGTCATGATCAGCGCTTCGCCGACGGGGCCCGCGACCTGGTCGATCGACGACTCGCCAGTCGCCCCAACCGCCAGCATGGCGTGATAGATGCCCCACACCGTACCCAGCAATCCGACGAACGGCGCAGTGCTGCCGATCGATGCCAGGATAGAAAGACCGCCCTGCATTTGGGCGACACTCTCGTCCATCGTGTCTTTCAGGCAGCGCGTTATCCAGTCCGATACGTCCATGCGCTCGCGCAAAAGCGGCTGCGCGCTGCGATGATGATCGGCGGCCTCCTTGCCGGCCAGCGCGAGTGCGAGAAACGGATTGTCTCGCGTGGTGCTTGCGCGGTTTTCCGGTTGCCATGCCCCGTCCGTGAAATCGTCGAGTTGTGCGATTGTCGGATCGATGTCGCGAGCCAGTTTTTTGAGCCGGATGACATTCCAGCCCTTGACGATGATCACGCTCCACGAGAGCACCGACATGACCAGCAGTACCAGCGCGATGCCGCGCGTCACAAAGTCTCCGGCTGCCAGGAAGTGCGAAATACCATAGTTTTGCATGGCGGGTTCCCTATAAACGTCCGCGCTAGTTGTTCAGGGCGAATACGAAAGGCACAGACGTCGGCACACGGCGCGGCGTTCCGTTCTCGAGATACGGCTGGCACGTGCTGTCGCGCACAGCGGCAAGCGCCGCTTCGTCGAGGCGGTCGTGCCCGCTGCCGCTCTTCAGTTCCACGGATTCAGGCTGGCCCGTCAGTCCCACGATGAATTTCACCATCACAGAACCTGTTTCGCCTCGTCGTTGCGAGAGCGCCGGGTAGGGCGGTTGTGCGATGCTGCAATGCAGATGCGAGATATCCTGCGGAGCGGCCAGTGCGATTGTTGGGCGGGCGGAGACGGCATCGTGCGACGACGCGGCTGCCTGCTGTGCAGCGGCCATGGGTGCCGCTGGTGTCGAGGTGGAGGTAGTGCTCGACTGCGCCGAGACGGGTTCGGTTGCAGCAAGCCTGCGCGGTGAGGGAGTCATGGTTTCATGCAGCGTCGTCACATGATTCGGTTTCCTGATATTTTGCGGCTGCACCTTTGGCTTCGCAATGTCGACGGATGTCGCACGGTGCTCGAGCGGGGAAGGAGGCGACTGCGCGACGGCAGGTGCCGTAACCGGCGCGGGACTCAGCAGCTCGGCCGTGATCGTGCGCGGCTCGGCGGCCGGCGGCACAGGATCGTTGCGACTGCTCGACACGACCGCGAGTAGCACCGCGTGTATGGCAGCGACGACAACGATGGCGCTCGTTGCGCGGACATTGGGTCTGTCGGGCCATGCCGGCTCGCGATCGGCACTAAAAGGAAGCGAAATGTGCATGCGTTAGATCCGGTTCAAGCGGTTCGCTTTATCGAACGTCTGCGCAGTCGATGCCAACGGGCGGCTGCCCCTATGGACAGCCGCCCGCCGATGCCAGCTACAGTGCGCTTAACGCAGCGGGCGTCACGATCCCGTCAACGCAACGCCCGGACGACGTGATTCGCTCAATCGTCATCGTCGTCAGCAGCGGCGACCGTCTTCGCGCCATCGGTCGTGGGCTTCGTATAGACCGAGTGCGGCTCCGGATACGGCTTATTGCCCATCACGCCCGCCCACAGCACGCGGTTGAACACTTCCGGCGGGACGCGATCTTCCTTGGAGAAGTCGAAGCCCTTCGTCGCGTTCGCCCAGTAGGTCGCGTCATGCAGCGGATGAATGTCCGGACCCTGTGCATACTGGTTGCCGTCGTTGCCGCTCGACGTCGGGCCAGTCGCCACGTTGCCCACGTTCGTGCCCTTCAGGATCGTCGACGCAACGGCGGTGTAGGTCCACGAACCGTCCGAACCGGTGTCGAAGACATCGGCCATCGGTTGCGCGTACGCCGTGTTCAGGTCGATGTGCTGGGTGCCGAGCACGTCTTCCATGGTGCGGACCGCGTTGACCTGGCTGTAGGCGGTG
This sequence comes from Paraburkholderia sp. BR10872, assembly GCF_040965835.1. Lineage (NCBI taxonomy): Bacteria > Pseudomonadati > Pseudomonadota > Betaproteobacteria > Burkholderiales > Burkholderiaceae > Paraburkholderia > Paraburkholderia sp. BR10872. Next base: position 298,269 of record NZ_JBFRCN010000001.1, on the reverse strand, counting down.
CTGACCACGGCGTTCTTCTTCACATACGCGCCAACGACGTAGGCCGGAGCACGGTGCGAATCGACGTGATCGGAGCCGGCCTGCGAGTCGTCTTCGACCACCACGATCAGCGTGCTTTTCGCGTACGGGCTGTGCGCGACCGTCTCGATCAGCTTGCCGACCGCGAAGTCGTTGTCCGCTTGCTCCTGCTCGGCCGTGCCCATCTGGCCGACGTTCTGCGCATAGCTGCCGGTGTGATCGGAACCCATGCGGACGAATTCAAACGACGGGAGATGGCCGTTCGCGACGTACTGCTGGAATTCGCGGTTCCATTCGAGTTCGCGGAACGTGTCCGGATAGGCCTGGTCGAAGCCGCGATAGTACGGGTCCGTCAAGGTGACGAGCGACGGCTTGAGCGGGTAGACCTGAATATTGCCGGAGGCGAACGGGGTGAGGAGGGGGCTGGCGATCGTGCCGATCGAGCCGGTGTTGTTGACCATGCCGCCGTAGTTGCGGACCGTACCGCCGGCTTGCAGCACCGCATCGTAGATGCTCGCTTTCTGGTAGCCGAACGGGGCATCCGGCACCGAGATATCGGCGATTCCCGGCAGCGCGTTCGCCGTGCCGCCCGGCAGCGACGACGTTACCGTGGAGTAGGCGCCGCCCGAGGCGGTGTCGCGCATGGCAGTCGTGGCGAGGCCGACCGGCAGACCGCGGTTGGCGCCTTCGGATTCATACGACATGCCGCGGCTTACGCCAGCGTAGTTTTCCTGCTGCGAAACCTCCTCGGTCGGCGTGACGTGCGCATGCTGCACCCACGACCAGCCGTCCATCGAACCGTCGCCCGGATCGGTGAAATTGTCGATCGTGACGAAGTTGCCGGCGATATTGTGGAAGTTCGGCGTGGTCGACTTGCCATACATCGTCAGCGAGGGATCGCCGTTCGAGCCGTTGCCAAGGTCGCCGAGGATCTGGTCGAACGTGCGATTCTCCTTGACGACATAAATCACATGCTTGATGTGATCGCGCAGGAAATGCATCGTTTGGCGCTCGCTTTCCGACTCTCTGATCGAGTAGTGATTGTTTTCAGCGACCTGGCTGGTCAGCCGGGCAAGCGCGTCGCCCCGCGGAACCGGTGCGCTCACGAGGCTGCTCTGCTCGAGACCGAACTGGTACTGCGCCGAGGTACCCGAGGTGTACAGCGGGTTCGGACCGGTGTTCGACTTGCCATTGATGATGTACATCTGCGACCCGTCGGCGCTCAGCGTGATGTCCTTGGGCGCATAGGCCGTCGGGATCAGGCCGGTGACGTGGTAGCCTTCGTCGCCATCGAGCGAGATCACGGCGATCGAGTTGTCGCCATTGTTGACCGCATACAGGGTTCTGCCGTCGCGTGACACGGTCACGTTCACCGTGTCGCGGCCGCTGTATTTCTTGTTGTTGCCGTGGCCCTGATCGTCGCGGTCGCCGTCGTCGGACTGGCTGGCGATGTCGATCGTCCTCTCGACCCTGTGGCTGGCGGTATTGATGACCGCAACCTGGTCGGTGTTCGCCACGGCGACATAGAGTTTCGACTGATCGGGCGAGAGGGTCATGCCATAAGCATTGCCTTTCACCGGGATGCGAGTGATGAATTGCGGTGCGGCCGGGTTCGACAGGTTCAGCACCACGACTTCACGGTCCCGCACCGACGAGATAAACGCGGTGTCGTCGGACTTCAGTGAGACGGCCCACGGGTATTCGCCACCTGCGGCGCCTTGCGTGCCCGATGTGTTGAACGGACGCAGATCGTATTCGGACGTAACCGTGTTCGTCGTCGTGTCGATGATGGTAATCGAGTCGTTGTAGTTGTTCGCAACGACGAGGATCCGGCCATTGCCGGAGAGGGCGAGACCACCGGCGTTCGGTTTCACACCGTTGCCGATCCCCTTGCTGTGATTCAGGGCGATGGCTGCAGTTTGCGACCATTGGGCCGACGGAAGCGCCGATGGGCGGCCGTACACGTAGACCGCGTCGTCAGCGCCGCCGGTGCCGTACAGGGTCTGGTTTCCATTCCAGACGAGGCCATCGAACGCGTTGTTCTGGTGAATGGCCTGGACGAACTTCGGATTGGCCTTGTTGGCGCCCGACACGTCATAGATGAATATGTACTGAGTCGAGTCAGTCTTGTCGAGCGTGCTGTTACTGGGGCCCGTGTAGACGGTGTTGTAGCCTGCCGTGATCACGGCGAGGGTATTACCGTCCGGGCTGAGTTGTGACCGGATGGCGCCGCTGACGACCTGGGTCGGCTTTGCGGCGAGTTGCGGGTTGAGCAACTGCTGCACAGCACCCGGAATGGCTCCCGGGGAGATGAACTGGCCCGTCGGCAGAAGTTCCATGTTGCCTTGCGGCGGTGCTGCAAATGCAATACAGCTAGTCAGTAATCCTAATGCAATGCCAGATTGAACGACGTTTCGATTCATTTTGGTTCTCTCCAGATAATCAAAACAGAAAAGCCAAATTCGATTCAAGCGGAATCATTTGTCAGGTCTGTTGCCCCTGATTGCGGAGACGTGCAAGCGATTGGACCAGGTGGGATGTATTGCAGTGGCGCCATCCCGGCGCTTTCAGCCCGGTAACATTTAGTCAGTTTCGAATGTCAATCGAATGACATGTTCTGAGCGTGGATATTCAGAATGCGAATCGTTCTCTGTTGCTTCGTCGGTTATTTCGGCATACTGAGTTATATATGTGCCGAAAAAATGAGGTCGAGGTGCGATGCGGGGGGGCGCTAGCCGTCTTTGGTGCGCAGTCGGGGCCCGGTGCATTGTGGCACTCAATGCCTGCGTGGTTGCGCAACGGTTCGCCATAGAGACTACGAGTCTTGCATGACAGATGGGTGAAGGTTGTAGAGGCCGGCTATCATCTCGTTGCGCTCGCAAGTAAGATGCGCAGATTCTTCGATGCATAAGATGGCATGTCTACTCGCATGTTGTCCCTCACGTCGACATCAGGCTGCCCAGAATGGGCAGTTTTACCGGTGCTGATGGCCGGGATGCGCCACGTCGAGGACACGTCATACCTTTCTTTATCCTTTTATTCACCTTTCATTTCGCAAGATCGATGGGGCTTCCTCGGCACTGCCCGCAGCGAATTCCGTAAACAAGAAAGAATAGATGCCGCTACGCCTGGAGCTTTGACGCGAGGCAGATCGTCGTCGCGGGCAAGAGCATGGGTCAGCGAAAAGGAATCTGAGCGACAACCGGTAACTCCTACGCAAATCGCAAATCCCACAACACATCGAGTACGTGTTGCGTGGAACGTTCAACGTACCCCGCGCGATATGCAATGCCGAGCCGTCGCCACAACGCCGGGCGCAGTGGACGCATGACAATGCGATTGTCGGGTAATGGCGTGGTGGCCTCATGGGGCAAGAGCGCTGCGCCGTAACCCGCCGCTACCAGACTCTTGATCGCGTCGTTGTAGTTGAGCTGTATGCGCGGCGAAGGATGGTGCCCCGCGGTCGCGAACCACTCCGCAGTCAGACGCGAGAGACGCGTGGTCGAGTCATTGAGAATGAGCGGTTGGGCGGCGAGCCATTCGGGGGTGACGCGGGCCGGACACCGCCAATGCGCCGGCACAAAGGCCATCACAGGGTCGCGGCGCCAAGGCTTTATCACGAGTCCAGGCACCGGGGGCTGAGGCAGCGCGACCAGCCCGACATCCAGCGTTCCATCCACCAGCCGGGACAGCGTTTCTTGCGAAGTCAGCACTGCAATCTGAATGTCGATGGCAGGGTGGTGCTCGCGCAGGACCTCGAGCGCTTGCGGCAGCAGGTGCGCAATCACGCCCGTGGACGCGCCGAGACGCGCACGCCCTTCGAGCCCCTCTACCTGGCGTTGAATATCGTCTAACGCCTGCTCCGCGTCGGCCAGCAGTCGGCGCGCGCGCTCCACCAGCACCTCGCCGATCGAGGTCGGCCCCACATTTCCGCGCTTGCGTAACAGGAGGGGAGCCCCAACGCGGTCTTCGAGTTCGGCGATGTGAAGGCTGACCGTTGGCGGCGCCAGGTGCAATGCACGCGCCGCATCGGCAAATGAACCACGGTCGGTGACGGCGACCAGAGTGCGCAGGCGGTCCAGGCTGATCTCTCGCATGACGACGTCCAGATTCAGAAAAACTGAATGTTTGCGTTGTGAAATTCAACTTTCACTATTCTAACCGTCCGCGCAACATAGGGGTTCGTTTACCTCGGTTCAACTGTTCCAATCCATATCAGCGGAGTCATCCACATATGAGCTCTCCCGTAGTTTTCATCGACGGCGACCAAGGCACCACCGGGCTGCAAATCCACGACCGGCTGCGCAACCGGACCGACATCAGACTGTTCACACTTGCCGCTGCGCAGCGCAAGGATTCGCGGCGTCGCGCAGAAGCCATCAATGCCTGCGACATTGCTATCCTCTGTTTGCCGGATGCCGCCGCGCGCGAGGCAGTGGGCGCCATTGCCAATCCTGCCGTCCGGGTGATCGACGCAAGCTCCGCTCACCGCACGCAGCCGGACTGGACTTACGGTTTTCCGGAAATGACGCCGGGGCAGGCTGAGCAAATTGCGAACGCATGTCGGGTCACCAATCCTGGTTGTTATCCGACCGGTGCAGTCGGCCTGCTGCGTCCGTTGGTGCACGCCGGGCTCATACCGGGCAATTACCCGATCAGCATTCATGCTGTATCCGGCTACTCCGGGCGCGGACGTGCCGGTGTGGAGGAACATGAGGGGCCGCGAGCCGCCAACGCGCCCTCATACCAGGTCTATGGCCTGGAACTCGCGCACAAACACACGCCGGAGATCCAGCAGCATGCCGGGCTTGCGCAGCGTCCCATCTTCATTCCTGCGTACGGATCGTTCCGTCAGGGCATCGTGCTGACGGTGCCGCTGGCGTTGCCGCTGCTGGCACCCGGCGTGGATGGCGCCACGCTACACGCATGCTTCGCACGCCACTATGCCGAGGCAACTCACGTACGAGTTTTGCCGTTGCACGAATCGAGCGCCTTAAAACAGCTGGATCCGCAAGTACTGAACGGCACGAACGACATGCACTTGAGCGTATTTCACGACGAGGAACACGGGCACGTCCTGCTGTCGGCAGTTTTCGACAATCTTGGCAAAGGCGCATCCGGAGCTGCGGTTCAGAACCTGAACCTCATGCTCACGCGGCAATAGTGGCCCATGCCTTGAGCTTCCGTTTTCGACGCTGAATGTCTCCTGGTTTTCGCGGCAGCAGACATTCCTGTAGCGACGCGAAGGAGCGTACCCTTTCGTTGTGAGCCGACTGATGGCGTCGGCGCGCAACTGCCAGTCTTCTATAGGAGACGACCATGAAAAAGGAGCGAAAAACAGCCCGGCAAATTCTGTCCGGGAACCCCCGGGAGGTGATCTCGGTGGGCCCCGCGGACTCAGTGCTGACGGCGCTGCGTCTAATGGCCGATAAGGATGTCACCACCGTGCTGGTGCTGCAGAGCAGCAATCTTGTCGGCATCCTGTCTCAGCGCGATTATGCGCGCAAGGTCGAACTGGCCGGGCGCAACGCGGCAGAGACGAAGGTCGGCGAGATCATGACTTCCGAGGTGATTTACGTCACGCCAGAGCATATCTGTGACCAGTGCCTGGCGTTGATGCATACGAGGCGGATCCGGCATCTGCCGGTCATCGATTCAGGACAGGTAATCGGCGTGCTATCCACTAGCGATGTCCTCGAAGAATTGATCCAGGAAGACGAACATTTCATCAGCATTCTCGAGCATGACATGCTTTACCTGACCGTCGATACGGGTGGCGCCTATTAATTCATTCGCGGGCGGCGAGGAGCGCGCCAACTGATTCCCGGCCAGATCACCAGCACGCATTTAGCGATGCGCGTGGCCGATCTGACTTTGTCGCAACGCGCCGCTATTTGAACTTGACGAGATCCTTGAAGATCAGCTGAGCCCAGCTATTCCCCTTGGCCTGGACAAGCGAGCCGCCATCCTTGAGCGGGCCTAGCGCAATGGGCGCGAAACCGAGCTGTTCGGCCAAAGCTGCGACCGGTGTCACCGCATTTTCGTCATCGCTCGACAGAAATACGACACGGCTGCCGCCCTTCACGTTCGGATCAGCGGCCAGAACGGCAGCGGGCAGATGGTTAAAGCCCTTTACGAACCTGGCGCCGGTAAACGCCCGGGCGACAACCGCGGACGACGGCAGTCCTTCCAGGTCTGCGACGGGAACGCCGAAAGCATTTGTCGTGTCGATGATCGTCTTGTCCTGCCAGGTCGTGAGCAGTTTCGCGACTTCGCGATGTTCCCAAAACGGAACTGCCAGGAAGATCGTGTCGGACGCGATCGCATCCTGCAGCGTTCTCGGGACAACGGTGGGGCCGATCGCTCGTGCCTGCTCCATCAACGCATCGGGTGGGCGCCGGCTGGCGACGCTCACGTCGATGTTCTTTCTTGCAAACGCTCGGGCGAGCGCCTGGCCTACGGCGCCAAAGCCAATAATCGAATAGCTCATGCGAACTCTCCATGCAGGCGGAAATTCCGCCTATTGATCAGGAATCCATATTTATATACACAATCTGGATCACTCACTCCTGGCTTTACGGCACGATTTCAGATAGCCGACAAGCCGCCGTCGACGGACAACTCCACCCCATTCACGAAACTCGAATCGTCTGAAGCAAGAAACAACGCGACCGTCGCGATTTCCTCGGGGCGCCCCATCTTTCCCCGCGGGATCACGGATTCGAACATCCGCTTCGCCTCTTCGTCGAGAACCTGGTCTTGCATCGGTGTGGCGATCGGCCCCGGGCTCAGCACGTTCACGCGGATATTCCTGCCCTTTAGCTCGTTGAGCCACGTGCGTGCGAATGAGTGCAACGCCGCCTTGCTCGCCGCATACACGCCGTAACCAGGAAAGCCTTTTACCGAAGCGACTGACCCGGTCATGAAGATCGATCCGCCATCGTTGAACAGCGGCAACGCCTTCTGAACCGTAAACAGCGTGCCGCGCGCATTCAGGTCGAAGATCGCGTCGTAGTGCTGCTCGGTAATCTCGCCCAGTGGTACGGCTTCGCCCCAGCCGGCGCTCGCGTAGAGGATATCGATCTTGCCTTTTTCCCGCTTGACGGTATCGAACAAGCGGTCGAGATCGTTGAGATTGGCGGCGTCGCCGCGCACGCCGGTGACGTTCCGGCCAATCGAGTTGACGGCTTCGTCCAGCGTTTGCTGCCGCCGGCCCGTGATGAAAACGTAGGCACCTTCTTCAACGAACCGCTTGGCGCTTGCCAGCGCCATGCCGCTCGATCCACCGGTGATGACTGCAACCTTACCCTCGAGCTTTCCCATAATGGCTCCTTTCGTGGTGTCGGACAGCGTCTCTGTTCCCATTTGCACAAATTCGCTGTATCTTGTGGATCACTGATCCACATCCAGATTCCGAAGATACGGATCACCGATCCACTTGTCAAGAAAACTATGCGGGCCGACGCCAGAAAGAATTACGACCATCTATTAGCAGTCGCGCGGGACGTCGTCACCGAGCATGGTGCCGATGCGTCAATGCGAGATATCGCCCGCCGGGCCGACGTCGGGTTGGCCACGCTGTTTCGTCATTTCCCGACTCGAGAAGCCTTGTTCGAAGCGCTGCTGCGAGAGGATCTGGACGCGCTGACGCAGAAGGCAGTCGAACTCGAAAGGTCGAATCCACCTGATGAAGCGCTCGTGTCCTGGTTTCGCGAAGGGGTGGCATTCGTCCATAGCTATAGCGGCGTTGTCGCGATGATGGCGAGTGCCCACGCGACCCCGGACTCCGCGCTTTACGCTTCATGTGCAGCGGTGCACTCAGCGGGCGAGCGCTTGCTGCTCCGTGCTCAGGCCGAGGGGTCCGCGCGTGCCGATGTGAATGGCGACGACCTGTTCGCCCTGATGTCGGCGCTCGGCTGGCTCGGTGACCAACCCTCATTCGCACCACGGGCCGACCATCTCTTTCAGGTCATCGCGAGCGCCATTCTGTCTGAGCGCACGAGCGGCGATGTCAGGAAAGCAAGGTGTTGAATCGGATCGGCGATCGGATGCGCGGGGCCGAGACGTCGCACATTTGCGGTTGATGGCGTAAGTGCCGGCCCACCGTCTCGTGCGCCGGCAGCCGACCGCTATCGCGCCGGCGAGTCGAAACAGGTCGAGTTGTGAGTTCAAGTCTTCGCCCTTGCCCCCTTCTTGCTCAGCGTTGACTCAGTCGGGCTACGGTTCTTGCAGTATCGGGATAGTGGATAGTTCCTTCCCTACGACATGGGTCTTCGTCTGGTGGCGGGTCTCCCCAATGCCGAATTCCATATGTTCAACCGCTGTGGTCACTGGGTGCAATGGGAACACGTGGACAAGTTCAATCGCATGGTGCTGGACTTCCTGTCCAACTAAGCGTCGCTGGTGTGGAAGCCGCCAGGATTGCAAGCGGGGTTCGCCGTCGGCGTCCAGGTGAAAGCCGCCTGTTCTTCGGTCCGGGTAGTTTCGCAACCGTGACCTGAGACGGATTGTGTAGCTAATCGGCAAATGAGTTTGCCAGTCCTGGAGGCCAGGGACGGCCTCAACCGTGCGGCATGCCCTTCGGCGAAGCGATCTTCAAACGGCTCAGCGGCACCGATTACGAAGCCGTCTTCGTCGCCATGCGCTGATAGACGCGCAGCACCTCGTCGTTGTCACCCGGACGGCTGCCTTCCCAGTACAGTCGCCAGCCCCCGACGGGCGACTGACCGTCTGCAGGTCGACCCTGTTCGATGAGCCAGTTGCAGGACGTGGTCTGAGGGTCCGCGGTGGGCACGTGCATGACACCGGCGAAGTAATAGAGCATGGGCGCTTCAGATTCGCCCAGCCCACTGCTCGCCATGCAGTCTCCGGCTTTCCAGGTGCTGTTCAGTTTGGCACGCAGATCCTCGAACGGTGCGCGATAGCTCTTCGCGACGTCGAGCCAGGGCAGCAGCAGCGTGCCGACGAGCCCCCATGCGACGATGGCGCCCAGACACCAGCTGAATGCGCCGCGCCAGTTGCCCGCTGACTTGAGCCGGGGAAGCAGCAATACCCACCCGAGCGTGAGGGCGAGCGCCGCGATGATCAGCTTCGGCTGAATGGGCATCACCCATTCGAGCGGCAGCCAGCGGCCAAGCAAATGCAGGACACCGTGGGTCTCGGGGGCGCCCGTCATCTTCCACCACACGACCCATACAAGCACCACGAACGATCCGAACACGATACGGCTCGTGATATCCCACGCGAGGTGCACGCGCGGCGGCAGATAGCGGATTCCCTGCATGGCTAACAGGGAGAGCGGGGCAATGAACGGCAGGATGTAAAGTTCGCGCACTGTCGACGACGCCTGCAGTACCGCGAAGCCGATCCCCGAAAACAGCACCGGCAGTGCGACTTCGGGATGGCGTAGACGTCGCCATGCGCCGCCCGCAAGCGCCACGAGGGCGAGCGGAACGACCGGAAAGCCGACTGTCAACGCCGTGCGCAGCACAAACAGGTGCCCGACGTTTTCCGAGCCGAGTTGCGCCACCGAAAAGCCGAAGAAGCGGCCGATGTTGTTGTCCCACAGCCAGATCTTGAATAGCGCTTCGGAGCGCAGATAGAAGCAAAGCGGCCAGATCAGCGCGAAGGGAGCGAAGTACAGCGCCGAACGTGCCAGTGAGCGCGCAAAAAGGCTGCTGCGGCACGCAGGGTAAACCAGCATCGCCGCGCAGATGGTCGCACCCAACACGAGCGGCACGAACAGGCCTTTCGCCAGAAAGGCGATGCCGACGCCAACACCGAACATCGCAGCGGCATGACGGGCAGCGCGCCCTTGAATGCGGCTGTTCTCGCAGTCGCTGGACGCTTGCTGTGAAGTTGTGGATTCTGGCCACGCGGGTGCTGTGTTGCGGCCTCCGTTAGGAGAACGACGCAAGCCGCCTTCCATCCGCAAGTGAGCGCAGACAAGCTCGTAAAGTGCGCAGAATGCCAGCGCGGCGCCGGCCATCAGCGCGACATCCGTCATCATGTCGTGGATATGCTTGACGACTACCAGCGTGCTGGCGAAGAGTGCGAGCGTTCCGGGCACGCGCGGATCGGTCCACCGCACGGCGCCGGTAGCGCGCCGGGCGAGACGCGCCGTACAGGCAAGCGTGAGTGCAGCGAAGACGACGCTCGCGAGACGGGCCGCGTCGTGCAGCGGCAGAAAGCGGCCGAACATCCACGCGAGTGAGGCGGCTACCCAATCGTAGACGGGCGGTTTTTCCACGAAGGGCTGCCCGGCGCTGGTCGGGACGACCAGATCGCCGGTGTCGAGCATGTGCTCGATGATGCCGAAGGTGTAGGTTTCGTCCTGCTTCCAGGGATCGTGGCCGAGCGTGCCAGGCAGGAGCCAGGCGCAAACGAGCGCGAATGCAAGCAGCCCGACGAACAATCGTGAAGTCGCCAATGCCCGCGCGCCTTTGCGGGTAGCTGGTAATTCCGGGGGCAACGGAGTGACGGGCGGCGCCGGCTGACCGCCCGTGGTCAAGTCCCGCAGGTGCGCGACGCCAGTGGAGACGGAAGCCTGTTCGAGGCTAACTTGCGCGACGCCGGCGTCACCCTTGCTTTCCTGCATGTAACCTCTGCTCCCGGCGCGCCTATCTGGTCAGCGCCTTTCGTTATCGCCGTCGACGGACAGCTGTCACGAATACGATTGTATGCGCCGATTATTACCAAACATTACAGGGTGTAGTGTATTTGAAGGGTTTGCTTCCCACTATGCAACTGGAGCACTACACAAGCCGTCCGGCCTGCCTCATTTATTTGCATCCCTAACAAGCGCCAGTGACGCCGTGCAGGACGTCGCAAATTTTCTAGCACCTCGTTAGTGGAGCAATGAGCCAATTCGGGGCACGACCGCTCCGTGGTTTCCGAAATCAGTTTCTGGTATTTGTCGGTGGGAACGACCGATGCGGCGAAGTAGCCAACTGTATGGGAAATAGCGATGAGCCGCGTACTACTGGCTGACGACGATACCGCTTTTCGTGATGCACTTCAGACCTTGCTGGGCGACGCCGGCCATGAAGTCGCGACCGCCGGCAATGGCCTGGAAACGGTTTCGGCGGCCCTGGCCGCCACGCCAGAGGTGATTGTCTCCGACGTCCACATGCCTGTTCTCGAAGGGCCGGACGCCGTATCGATGTTGCGAGCTATCCCACGGTTTTGCGATGTTTCAGTCATTCTCATGTCTGGAGACGACACACGCGCAGGTATCGTTGCCGAAGGTTTTCTCCACAAACCTTTTGACCCAAGCCTGCTTCTCGATGCCCTTGCGAGCCTTTCAGAGCGCAAGAAGTGTGGAAGCGCAAGCGAACTCCCGAAGTCGCATCGCGCCGCGTACTGGTTGGGAAAATCGGGCATGACATCGGCAATCGCGAATCGGCAGCATCAGCGCGTTGCGCGCGCCTTCGAACTGGTGGCCGAGCAGGAGCGCCGGATATCCGGGCTTGAACGGCGCGGTATCGAGACCGGGCTGGCAATCGACTTGTACGAGATCATGGTGTGTAGCGTTGCGACGCTGACGCGCTTTGAGCAGATTACAGTTGACCCGATCAATACCGCCCCAAGCTGATCTTGCGTCTGCGATGCCGATAAAGCGCGGCGCGCGAAATGTCGATGCAGCCGCGCGGACTGGTGCGCCTGGCCGTGCCGATGTCGTTCGGCCTGCGCTGGGTCGCGCCGCTGCTGCCGGGCTTCTACCCCGAGGTGTCGATCGACCTGCATCTCTCCGATGCGACTGTCGATCTCGTGCGAGCTCGCGGATCATGTTACGCGCATATCGGTCACGGCCTACAATCCAAGGCGTGCAAGCTTCTTCGTGGCGGTCTATACGACGAACGCGGGCATGAGTTATGCGGCTTGCGCCGACAGGCGGCGAGGACGCCGCGCGCAATTGCGGAGGGGAAAGTCATGAGGCCAACCGTGTTAGGCGTGTACGACAGCTACGCGAATGCGAGTTCGGCGCAGCGCGCACTGGGCGAGGCTGGGATAGCCCAAGCGGATATTGCCATCTACTCGATATCGGCTGATGCTCCCCGCGAAAAGGGGCCACGTGTCTATGTGCAGGGCGCTGTCGATACGCACCACCACAAGAAAGTCTTCGATCGACTGGAACAGTTGTTCACGCGCATCTTCACGAAGGGAGCGTATCCATCCGATGCGGAGGATTACAGGGAATTCATCCGTCGCGGTGGCACGGTAGTCAGCGTCGATGTTTCTGAATCACAGGTCGATCAGGCGATTGAAACGATGAGCCGCATGGGCGCTGCCGACATCGAGGAGCGCGCCAATGCGTGGCGTACGGGTTCTGCGAAGGCGCAAGGTCCGGAACACACAGCGCATCCAGGCGGCGGCGTGATCGGCGAACGCGCCAAGCCGCTGGAAGTCACACACGGGTGGCCAGGCGACACGCGGGCCGCATCGGCGGCGCGGCCGGCGCCTTCCCCGGGTGCTCCTGCCGCGGCAGGGCGAGGGCCGACCCCGGCAGGGGAGAAGCAGCCTCACGCCGCGCAAGCGCCCGACGGCAACGCCGCCGCGGCAAACGCCCAGCGTCCAATGACGGGCTTCATGGGCGACCCCGGTCTCGGCGCCCAGCATGACGACCCACACCCGTACGACAGCGAATTTAAAAAGGACTACGACGCACATTACGCGAACACGGGTGCGTCATTCGACGAGTATCGACGTGCCTACTCACACGGCGCCACGCTCGGACGCGACGAGCGGTTTCGCGGGTCAGACTGGCAGGGCGTGGAAGCGAGTGCGCGCGCGAACTGGGAGTCGCGATATCCGGAAAGTGGATGGGAACGCTTCAAGACGGCTGTGAGGCACGGTTGGGAACGTGTCAGGGGCGGTGTATAGTTAAGAAGTCGGGCGCGCCAGGCTCCGAAAGCATCGACAGATTCGCTGCACGCGGCGAACGCCTGCAATTTAGTTAAGACTCCTACTGGTCACACGAACAAATCCACGCCGAATACTGGGTTGATGGCGCGAGGTCCGTAACTTGTCTGCACGAGAGCCTGCGGGAATATCAAGTCGACCTGTTCCGCTTGCCAGTCCTCCGCCGTTTCATACTCGCCAACGCAGGCAATCCTTGCGAATTGAAAGGCGGGTATCCGCAATTACCCCAAGGAAAAGACGCTGGCATTTCTCCGGCGGACATACTACGATTGCGCCGAATGTTACCGGTTACAGTAAACGGTAACATTGCGGCGGGCAAAGCCGGGATTCACCCCGGCGCGGCCGGAAGCGACCATTATTAATAGAACAGGAGACACGAGATGCATCTCGCCACCAACGCGCGGAGCCGTTCCAGGATTCGCTGGTGGGTTGCCGGCCTCATGTGGGCGGCGATCGCGATCAACTACATCGACCGCACGGTGTTGTCGGCGGCGGCGCCGCGCATCCAGTCGCAATTCCATTTGAGCGCGGTCGAAATGGGTGTCGTCATGTCGGCGTTCTTCTGGTCGTACGCGCTGCTGCAATTGCCCGCGGGGTTTCTCGCCGATCGTTTGGGCCAGAAGAAAGTACTGGGTTTCGCGGTGCTCTGGTGGTCGCTGGCGACGGCGGCCACGGGCGTGGCGAACGGTATCAAATCGCTCGTCGCGTTGCGCGTGGCGCTTGGCGTGGGCGAGGCGGGCGCGTATCCGAGCAACGCGGGCATTGCGTCGAAGTGGTTCCCGCGCAGCGAGCGCGCGACGGTCGCGGGCATTTTCGACAGCGGTTCGAAGCTCGGCGGCGCCATTGCGCTGCCGCTCATCGCCGCGATGCTCACGGCGTTCGACTGGAAGATCACCTTCGCGCTGACTGGATTGCTCGGCCTGATCTGGTACGTCGTGTGGCAGTTCACGTTCAGCGATTCGCCGCGTGACCACAAGCGGGTCAATTCCGAGGAACTCGCGCACATCGAGAGCGATTTGCTGGCGGAGCAAAGCGACCGGGCGGCGAGGCCGCCGCTGCGCAAGCTGCTCGCGCATCGCAACATCTGGGCGATGTGTATCGGCTTCTTCATGATCAACTACAACTCGTACTTCTTCATCACGTGGCTGCCCACGTATCTCGTGAAGGCGCGTGGCATGACGATGATGGAAATGGGCTGGATGGCGTCGCTGCCGCTGCTCGCCTCGATCGTGATGGAGATTTTCGCGGGTTGGGCCTCGGATCGCGTGTTTGCCTCGGGCAAGCTTTCGCTCACCGCCACGCGCAAGCTCTTTCTCGTGATCGGCTTGCTGATGGCATCGAGCATTGGTTTCGCCGCGTTCGCCGATTCGGCCGCCGTTGCGGTGCTGCTCTTATGCATTGCTAAGTCGGGCACGACCGTGGCGGCTTCGCAGGTCTGGGCGCTCCCAGCTGACGTCGCACCGCGCAACGCCGTGTCGATGGTTGCGGGCGTCCAGAACACGGTATCGAACATCGGCGGTGTGGTTGGCCCGATCGTGACGGGCGCGATCGTCGGCGCGACGGGTTCGTTCGTGCCCGCGCTCGTGGTGTCGTCGGCGCTGATCGGCGTGGCGATCATCAACTATCTGTTCCTGCTGGGCAAGGTCGAGCCGATTCGTCTCGACGGTGCCTCGACGCAGCCGCAGGCGCGCGAGTACAGCAACGCCCCGTAAATCCACCGGTTCGGCCCTCGTTTTGTCGATGGAAAAATTCCCGCTAATTCCTTTCAAGCCGGAATGCGTAGTACTCCTGTAAATATTAAAACCAGACAGGTCACCTGTATGAAAAAAGCACTTTTCGCAGCGGCCGGGCTTTTGTCCGTCGCACCCGTCGTGGCGCAGGCCCAGAGTTCCGTCACGCTGTATGGTCTCGTCGATGCCGGTATTGGCTACGTCAACAACATCAAGGGCGGCTCGGCGTTCCAGCTGACGAGCGGCCGCCTGAGCGGCAGCCGGTGGGGCCTGAAAGGCAACGAGGATCTCGGCGGTGGATTGAGCGCGGTGTTTACGCTCGAAGGCGGTTTCAAGCCCAGCGACGGCACGGCCGCGCAAGGCGGGCGTTTGTTCGGCCGCAGCGCGTTCGTAGGCATTGCGAAGAGCGGCATCGGCACGTTCACGCTCGGCCGCCAGTATGAACCGCTGGCGGATCTCGTTGCGCAGTACGCAGGTCCGGGCACGTGGTCGCCGTCCACCCACGTGGGCGACAACGACAACCTGAACCAGACGTTCCGCATCAACAACGCGTTGAAGTTCCGCAGCGACACCATCGCGGGCTTCACTGTCGACGGCATGTACGCGTTCAGCAACCAGGCGAGCGGCTCGGCCGGGCAAGGCTTCGGCAACAATCGCGCCTGGGGCGTCGCCGCGAATTACGTGAACGGACCGCTCTCGATCGGCGGCGGCTACGTGCTGCTCGATCATCCGAACACGACGACCAACACGAGCGGCGCGATCGGCGGCGCGTCGAGCACGACCGGCGACGACTACAGCGGCGGATTCTTCTACGGGCTCGACGGCGGCGTAGCCCGTCAGCAGATTGCGGTGGCCGGCGCGAACTACAAGATCGGCAGCGCGATTGCGGGCTTTGCGTTCAGCCACACCGAACTCAACTACAACGACGGTTCCACGCGCAAGTTCAACAACTACGACGCGAACCTGCGCTACCTGCTCACGCCGGCCACGACGCTGATCGGCGTGTACACGTTCACCGACGGCCGCGCGAACGGTCTGCCGGGCACGGGCGGCGCGACGCTCAAGCCGAAGTGGCATCAGTTCACGCTGGGCGTGGATTACGCGCTCTCGAAGCGCACGGACGTCTACCTTTCGGGCACGTATCAACTCGCGGCCGGCGACGCGTCGACGCGCGTGGGTTCGACTTACAGCCGGATCGCGGCGATCGCCTATGCGGGCGGCGCATCGTCCACGAATCGCCAGGTCGACGTGTTCACGGGCATCCGCACGAAGTTCTGAGCGCGCTTTCAGGCGCTAAAAGCAAAAGGCCTCGCGATGTTTGCGAGGCCTTTTTGCGTAGCCATCGCGAGACGACGAATCTCAGGCCGAGCCGCGCTCGATCAGCGTGAAACCGACGTCCACTTTCGCGCGCTTGCTCGTGCCGGTCTCGATTTTCTCGATCAGCATGGACGCCGCCAGCTTGCCGATTTTCGTGCCGTCGATGCGAATCGTCGTGAGCGGCGGGTCGGCGTCGGCGGCGAAATTCTGGTCGCCGTAGCCAATCACCCTGAGGCGTCCCGGCACGTCGAGCTTGCGCGCATGGGCTTCCATGAGCACGCCGAGCGCCATGATGTCGGCGCCGCAGAAGATTGCATCGATCTGCGGATGGTCGTCGAGCAGCTTTGCGAACGCGCGTCGTCCGTCGCCGAGATGCGCGGGTGAGGGCACGGCGGCCACGGGAATCTCGCGCTCGCTGCCGAAGGCTTCGATGAAGGCGTCGGCGCGCAGCTTCGCCCGGCGGTCGCCCGGGGTGACGATGGCCGGATGCCGCGCGCCGCGCTCACGCAGGTAGCGCGCAGCCGCTTCGCCCACGCGCGTGTGCGAGAAACCGATCAGCATGTCGAGCGGCGAGCGCGTGATGTCCCACGTTTCGACCACGGGAATGCCGGCCGCGCGCAGTTTCTGCCGCGACGCCTCCGAGTGGATCACGCCGGTGAGCACGATGCCGGCCGGACGCCGGCCGATGATGGCGTCGAGCAGCGCCTCTTCGCGCGATTCGTCGTAGCCGCTCTGGCCGAGCAGCAACTGATAGCCGGCCGTCTCCAGCTCTGCGGTCAGGGCCGCGACGGTTTCCTGGAACACGCTGCCCGCCATCGCCGGGATCAGCGCGACGACGAGGTGGCTGCGATTCGAGGCGAGCGAGCCCGCGATCAGGTCGGGCGTGTAGCCAGTTTGCCGCACGGCCTCGCGCACGCGCTCCAACGTTTCGACCGAAACGAGCTCGGGGTTGTTGAGGGCGCGCGAAACCGTGACCTTCGTGACCCCGGTCAGACGGGCCAGATCGCTGAGCGTGACCCGGCCGGTGTTCTTGCGGGCACGCCGCGACGCGGTCCCGGTGGCGGGCGGGGCGAATTCTGTCGAGGTCTTGGTCACGGGCGCGGGCGCTCCTGCTGCAAAAAGGTGTTGGCAATTATCCCAAAACTGTACTACGATGGCATCTATGTTACCGGTTACATTAACCGGTAACTTTGTTCCAGAACGATAGGCAGCGCGTTTCCCGGCGCCGCCAGCAACCATCTCGCATGGGACCGGAGCAGGTGCCCCTGCGCGCCGTCCGGATCGTCAGCGGAGACAGGCGAATGCTCCAGTCCAACAAGTCCTATAGCGGGCCGTTGATCCGGCTCAACCCAAACGACAACGTCCTGATCGCGCGCGAGCCGCTGACGATCGGGCATCAAGTCCTGATCGAAGGCGAAGCGATTCGCCTGCGCGCGCAGGTCGCCGCGGGCCACAAGGTGGCGGCGCGGCGCATTGCGTCGGGCGAGCCCATCCGCAAGTACGACACCGTGATCGGGGTGGCCGCGCGCGACATCGAGCCCGGCGACCACGTTCACACGCACAACATCACGCTCGTCGATTTCGACCGCGATCCAGGCTTCGGTCTCGACGTAAAGCCAGTCGATTACGTTGCGCCCGAGCAGCGCGCGACGTTCAACGGCATCGTGCGGCCCGACGGCCGCGTCGCCACGCGCAACTTCGTCGGCATCATCGCGTCGGTCAATTGTTCGGCCACGGTCATTCGCCATATCGCCGATTACTTCACGCCCGAACGCCTGCGCGATTATCCCAATGTCGACGGCGTGGTCGCGTTCGCGCAAACCAGCGGTTGCGGCATGTCCTCGCCGAGCGAGCACTTCGACGTGCTCCGCCGCACCATTGCGGGCTACGCGCGTCATCCTAACCTGGGCGGCGTGCTCATCGTCGGACTGGGTTGCGAGCGCAACCAGGTCGGCGATCTGCTCGACTCGCAAGGGTTGGAGACGGGCAAGGCCGTGCACGCGCTGGTGATGCAGGACACGGGCGGCACGCGCGCGACGATCGAAGCCGGCATCCAGGCCGTGCAGGACATGCTGCCTGCCGCAAACGACATCGTCCGTACGCCGGTGCCCGTCAGCCATCTGAAGATCGGTCTCGAATGCGGCGGCTCGGACGGCTTCTCGGGCATCACCGCGAATCCGGCGCTGGGCGCGGCGATGGACCTGCTCGTGCGGCACGGCGGCACCGCGATCCTCTCCGAAACGCCCGAGATTCATGGCGTCGAATACATGCTCACCCGCCGCGCCGTGTCGCCCGAAGTCGGCCAGAAGCTGCTCGACCGGCTCGCGTGGTGGGAGCGCTATACGCGCGGCCAGAATGGTCAGTTCAACGGCGTGGTCGGGCCGGGCAACCAGCAGGGCGGTCTCGCCAACATCTTCGAAAAGTCGCTCGGTTCCGCGATGAAGGGCGGCACGACGCCGCTGCAGGCCGTGTACGAATACGCAGAACCGATCGATCGCGCGGGCTTCGTGTTCATGGACTCGCCCGGCTATGATCCCGTCGCGGTGACGGGGCAGATCGCGAGCGGCGCGAACCTGATCTGCTTCACGACGGGGCGCGGCTCCATGTTCGGCTCGAAGCCCGCGCCGACGCTCAAGCTCGCGAGCAACACACCTATGTTCACTCGCCTCGAAGAGGACATGGACATCAACTGCGGTCTCGTGATCGACGGCGAACGCACGATCGAGGAAATGGGTCAGGACATCTTCGATCTGATAGTTCGCGCGGCTTCCGGCGAGCGCACGAAGAGCGAACTGCTCGGACTCGGCGACAACGAATTCGTGCCCTGGCACATGGGCATCGTGAGCTGAAGGCGCGTAACTGCGCGCCTCGAATCGGTATCAATAGAACAGGAAGGGAGACAGCAGATGCTCGAATCTGCACAACGGCATGGCCGATCGAAGATGCGCTGGTGGGTCGCGGGCCTCATGTGGGCCGCCATCGCGATCAACTATATCGATCGCACGGTGCTCTCGGCGGCAGCCCCGAAAATTCAGTCGGAGTTTCATCTCGACGCGATGCAGATGGGCATCGTCATGTCGGCGTTCTTCTGGTCGTATGCGCTGTTGCAATTGCCCGCGGGCTTGCTCGCCGATCGCCTGGGCCAGAAGAAAGTGCTGGGTTTCGCGGTGCTCTGGTGGTCGCTCGCGACCGCGATGACGGGCCTCGCGAGCGGCTTTCGCTCGCTCGTCGCGTTGCGCGTGGCGCTGGGCGTGGGCGAGGCGGGTGCGTACCCGAGCAACGCCGGTATCGCCACGCGCTGGTTTCCGCGCAAGGAACGCGCGACCGTCGCGGGCATCTTCGACAGCGGCTCGAAGCTGGGCGGCGCGATTGCCTTGCCGCTGATCGCGTGGATGCTGGCCGCATTCGACTGGAAGATGACCTTCGTGCTCACGGGCCTGCTCGGCGTTGTGTGGTTCGTCGTGTGGCTAGTGAGCTTCACCGATTCACCCGCCGATCATCGGCGCGTGAATGCGGCGGAACTCGCGCACATCGAAAGCGATAAAGGCGTGCACAGCGCGCAGCCGCCCGTGCGTCCGCCGTGGCGCAAGCTGCTTGCGCACCGCAATGTGTGGGCGATGTGCATCGGCTTTTTCATGATCAATTACAACTCGTACTTCTTCATCACGTGGCTGCCCACGTATTTGATGAAGGAACGCGGCATGAGCGTGCTGCAAATGGGCTGGATGGCCTCGTTGCCGCTGCTCGTGTCGATCGTCGTCGAGATTTTCGCGGGCTGGGCGTCGGATCGCGTCTTCGCGAGCGGCAAGCTTTCTCTCACGGCAACGCGCAAGCTCTTTCTCGTGATCGGGCTCGTGATGGCGTCGAGCATCGGCTTCGCGGCGTTCGCGCATTCGGCGCTCGTGGCGGTGCTGCTGCTGTGCATCGCGAAGTCCGGCACGACGGTCGCGGCCTCGCAGGTGTGGGCGCTGCCCGGCGACGTCGCGCCGCCCAATGCGGTTTCGATGATCGCGGGGCTGCAAAACACGGTGTCGAATCTCGGCGGTGTGGTCGGCCCGATCGTCACGGGCGCCATCGTCGGCGCGACCGGCTCGTTCGTTGCCGCGCTGCTGTTCTCGGCGGCGCTGATCGGCATAGCGATCCTCAACTATCTGTTCCTCCTCGGGAAGGTGGAACCCATTCAATTCGGCGACCCCTCACAGGAGACACGCATTCATGAACCCGCAGACGTCAGGGCTTAATCCGTTCAAAGCCGCGCTCGCCGCGCGCAGGAAGCAAGTCGGCTTCTGGCTTTCCATGGCCGATCCGTATCTCGCCGAAGTGAGCGCGACGGCCGGTTTCGACTGGCTCCTCATCGACAGCGAGCACGCACCCAACGAACTGCGCACGATCCTCGCGCAATTGCAGGCCGTGGCGGCGTACCCGGCCGAGCCGGTCGTTCGCCCCGTGAACGGCGATCCGGCGCTGCTCAAGCGGCTGCTCGATATCGGCGCGCGCAACCTGCTTGTGCCGATGGTCGATACCGCCGAAGAAGCACGCGCGCTCGTCGCCGCCGTGCGCTATCCGCCGCATGGCATTCGCGGCGTGGGCAGCGCCGTGGGCCGTGCGTCGCGCTGGAGTCTACGGACCGATTATCTAGATATTTCGGATGACGAAGTGTGCCTGCTCGTGCAAGCCGAAACGGCGACGGCGCTGGGCAACCTCGAATCGATCTGCGCGGTGGACGGCGTGGACGGCGTGTTCATCGGACCGGCCGATCTCGCGGCCTCGATGGGCCATCGCGGCAAGGCCACGCATCCCGAAGTGCAGCAGGCGATCGACAACGCGATCCGCACGATCGTCGCGTCGGGCAAGGCGGCGGGCACACTCACGTCCGACCCGGCGCTCGCGCGTCACTACCTGGAGCTCGGCTGCACGTTTGTCGCGACCGGCGTGGACATCCTGATGTTCGCGAACGCGGCGCGCAAGCTCGCGCGCGATTTCGCGGACGTGCGCACGGCGGGCTAATGCCGCGCGCGTTCGGTTCGCCGGTCACACCCGTCGCGACGGTTTAACGGATCACGACATCCCTTGTAGAAAGGAGCACGCAGTGAGTTTGGAGTTGACGCGAGGCGAACTGCTTCGACAGGATAATTTCATCGACGGCAAGTGGATCGCCGCCGCCGGAGGCAACCGTTACGCCGTGACGAATCCGGCGACGCAGGGCACGCTCGCGCAGGTGGCCAGCAGCAGCGCCGCCGACGCCCGCGCGGCGACGGACGCGGCGAGCCGCGCCTTGCCCGCCTGGCGCGACAGGCTGCCCCGCGAGCGGGCGCACGTGCTCAACCGTTGGCACGCGCTCATTGTCGAGAACACCGAGGACCTCGCGCGCCTCATGTCGATGGAGCAGGGCAAGCCGCTTGCGGAGGCGCGCGGCGAGGTTGCGTATGGTGCGTCGTACGTCGCATGGTTTGCCGAAGAGGCGACCAAGGTCTACGGCGACATCATTCCGCAGACACAGCGCGGCAAGCGCATGAGCGCGATCAAGGAGCCGATTGGCGTGGTCGCCGCGATCACGCCGTGGAACTTCCCGCTCGCAATGATCGCGCGCAAGATCGCACCGGCGCTCGCTGCAGGCTGCACAGTCGTGGCTAAGCCCGCCGAGGACACGCCACTTACGGCGCTCGCACTGGCCGCGCTCGCGCAGGAAGCGGGCTTGCCCGACGGCGTGCTCAACATGATCTCGGCCGCGCGGGACAAAGGGATCGCCGCTGTTGCCGACTGGCTCGCCGACGACCGCGTGCGCAAGATCACCTTCACAGGCTCGACCGCAGTGGGCAAGCATCTGGCGCGCGAATCGGCAGCCACGCTCAAGAAGCTCTCGCTGGAACTGGGCGGCAACGCGCCGTTTATCGTGTTCGAGGACGCCGACCTCGAGGCAGCCGTCAACGGCTTGATGGCGGCCAAGTTCCGCAACGGCGGGCAGACCTGCGTGTGCCCCAACCGCATCTACGTGCATGAATCGGTGTACGAACGATTTGGCGATCTGCTGGCGAAGCGCGTCGCAGCGCTTCACGTGGGACCCGCAACGGACCCGAAGGCGCAGATCGGTCCGATGATCAACGAGCGTGCGATCGAGAAGATCGCGAAGCACGTCGAGGACGCCGTGGCGAATGGCGCGCGCGCACTAGCGGGCGGCAAGCGGCTCGCCGAGCTGGGGCCGAACTATTACGCGCCCACCGTGCTCGCCGACGCGACCGACGCAATGGTGCTGTGCTGCGAGGAAACGTTCGGCCCTGTCGCGCCGCTGTTCCGCTTCACGGACGAGAACGAGGTCATCAGGATCGCAAACGACACGCCTTTCGGTCTCGCGGCTTACTTCTACACGAACGACGTGCGCCGGATCGATCGCGTGGCGCGAAAACTGGAAGTCGGCATCGTTGGCATCAATGAAGGCGCCGTGGCCAGCGAGGCGGCGCCTTTTGGCGGCGTGAAGGAGTCTGGCTATGGGCGCGAAGGCTCGAAGTACGGCCTCGACGACTACCTGAGCATCAAGTATTTGTGCCAGGGCGGGCTCGACTGATCACCCGCGAAGTGCGCGTGGGCTGAAGCGGCCCTGCTGGCCTGCGCGGCATGCAGCATCGATCAAAGCCGCGCAGGCCGGCGAGTCGGTACGAGGAAACGCGTAGAAACGCGCAACTGGCAACGCGGGCAGTCCTTCCTTGCGACCCAGCAAGCGCAAGCCATCGACTCGCTGACTATCGGCGATGACCGTCACTGCGAAACCCGATCTCGCCGCCGACAGGCAGCCCGCCATGCTGCTGCTCTCGAACACCAGGCGCCACGCTCGACCGGCTTTGTTCAGTGCGGTGATCGCCGACTCGCGATAAATGCAGGGATCGGGGAAAGCGGCCAGCGGCAGCGGCTGGTCGAGATCCAGATCCGCATCTTCCGCGTAGGCCCAGACTAGCGGCTCTTCCCACAGCAGCGTGCCGCCTTTGCCGACACGGCTGCATTGCTTGCCGAACACGAGATCCAGACGGCCGCGCTCCTGCTGACGCAACAGATCGGCCGTGATGCCGACTCTCAGGTCGATTGTCGCTTCGGGATGCTGGCGGCGAAAACGCTGCAACACCTGGGGCAGCCACGCGCCCGCGAAATCTTCCGATGCACCGACTCGCAGCAGCCCGCGCAGCGGCGTACCGCGTAGTTTCGCGCGGACTTCGCGTTCCAGATCCAGGATGTTTCGGCCGTAGGCGTACAAGGTGTCGCCGGCTTGCGTCAATTCCAGGTGGCGAGTCGTGCGTGTCAGTAGTCCGACACCGACGATCTGTTCGAGGCGCTTGATATGTCCGCTCACGGCCGAAGGGGTCAGCGCCAGACGCTCGGCGGCCGTGGCAAAGCTGCCGCTGTCCACGACTTCGAAAAAAGTGCGCAGCAACACGGTATCGAGCGGAACACCGTCGGCAGTGGGCAGCGTGTCCATCAGATCATTCAACGCGAAAAATCACCAATGATTAGTGATTATTCACCAATCGGCACGAGGCGTCGAGCTATCGTGGGACTTCCCTGTTTGCACGAGGAACACGATGAACACCTACCAGCATGCCGCCACCGGGCGGCTCGACATCGCCTGGCTCGAATGGAACCCGCAGGGGGCGCGCACAGCGGTGCTGGTGCACGGCTGGCCGGACAGCCCCCAGTCCTGGAAGAACGTCGCGCCCATTCTGGCCGATGCGGGTTACCGCGTTCTCGCGCCGGCGCTGCGGGGCTTCGCACCCACCCGCTTCCGCGATACGGCCACGCCGCGCAGCGGCCAGTTGTCCGCGCTGGGCCGCGATCTTCTGGATTTTCTCGCCGTGCTGGGCGTTGAGCAGCCGGTATTGGTCGGCCATGATTGGGGCGCACGCGCGGTCGCGAATGCGTGCGGCCTGCGTGACGGCGTGGCTTCTCATCTGGTGATGCTATCGGTGGGATACGGTACCAATCATTAGGGTACTGTGCGATAACTTAGGGCCATAAACGCATTGATTCCTTTGGATTTTCGGCCCGGTATGGCCCTACAGAAAACCTGATTGTCCCCGGAATTGTCCCTGAGATGCGGCGAATAGCGCCCAGCAATCACCGCAAAAGTAGCGGCGAATACCGGGCCCAGCTTCGGGCTAGAATAGCTGTATATCTATACAGGGATCAGCCATGGAACCACTATTCGAGTACCGCTACGTCTTCATCGAAACAGGTCATTGGGGCGGACGCAAGGAAACGAACTTCCACATGACCGACGCCGAAACCGCGAAGTGGTGGGCATTCGGTCTACCCGGTACTGAGCGCATCGAATCCACGAAGCGCGATCGGAACGCGAAGATTGATGTCTCGGCGAGTTTTACGGGATCGGGGAAGCCGTGGGATAGGGGTGGGGTGCCGTATTGAACGACAATTTTTAGAGCGGACTGAACAAATTTCGAGTGGAGGGGTGATGTTTGGGATATTTGGCGACGACGCCGATTGGGACGACGAGTACGATCCGACCGAATATGAAGCCCAGCCCGCATACGAGGGCGTCTCGGTCCAGAAGTGTTTTGGCTGCATACTCTGTCATGGCCAAATCATGCTGCTGATCCCATATTGGGAGCGGCACATGAAACATATGGTCGCGTGCGCGTGCGGAGCGGTGTTCCAAGTGGATCCGCTGCTTGCCGACCACGAATGGCGCGGCCCGACGCATGACGGCCCGACAACCGCACCATCCAATGACACCAAGCCCCGCGAGAACCACGTGCGCGATGCTGTGGAGGCTAACCGATGAAGCGAGAAGCCAGGAAGCTATTTGAGAGGGTGGCTCGGGCTAACGGCCTCAACACTCGCGGGCGGCGCGCATACAAGCGGCGATTCTTCCGGGAGTACCAGGAAACGCTGGCCATGGTAAGGCGGACGATAGAGCCGTTTGCTGGCAGGGAATGCAACAAGCAAACGATGCTCGATCTCATGGCATCGTTCGGTGCGGTTGGCCCAGATGTGCCACCGCCATATGTGATTTCGTTTAGCGAGCCAGTGGAGCGAACGGTGAATTTTCAGATCACGTTTCGGTCTGGATGCGCGCCGGTCGAGCTGATGGGAGATTTGGAGACGCCCGTCCATTGGACTGACGATGCGAATGAATAGGAGAAAGGGGTGAGCGACAAAGTGCAGGTCAGTATCGGGTTCCTGGGCTTGCCGGCAACAACGCCATTCAGGGGAAGCATTGAAGGCAACTTTGCGCCGGCGCCATCAAGCGCGGAGACGCTTCGGCAGATCGCCGCGAATCTCCAGGGCGACGATCCAATGCGAGTTGTTTTCGCGGGGATTCTGCTCAAGGCTGCGGCGGAGTTGGATGCTCGCATGACTGACGACGAAGCGCGCGAGATCCTGCGTGGTGGCAGCGCATGGATTGATTGGGATGATTCCGGCAATCGCCCGGACTGGGCGCATTGTGACAGCATAAGGCTAGATGGCGAGTTCACCGCGAAGGAACTACTGGCGATCCTGCACTTTGCGCCGAAGGACAAATCATGACCCGCGATCAAGTCGAAGCGATACTGGCGAAGCTGCAGCGTTGGGACGTGACGCCGGATTTTGATGGCGGATATGGCGTAGCTCCATGCGAGCAAGGCCAATCAGGCGACTTCGTTCATGTAGATGACCTTCGGGAAGTGCTAGAGGGGATGATAGAGCCGCAATGGGTCGGTGTAACCTGTTCGGTTATTGGTGGTGCGGCCAGCGATTACCGAGTCATGCCCGCGAAGCCGGAGGTGGAATGTGTTTATTCAGACGCGTTGCCGAGCGGCAAGCAATAGAGGGGTGCCGCTACACCCGAGGGCGTAGCGGGATACAGCGCTGGAACTGTTGCTGCGGTTTACAAAGGCTAAACTGTGACGCCAGCAAACTGCGCCAGCGCTGCCTTCGTGGTGGCGTAGCCATCCGTGTACAGGCGGTTCCGCAGCACAGGATTGAGGCTCTTGTCGAGCGGGCTGGCGTAGCCGCACGGCACTTGCGCCACGATGGCTCCAGTCATCTTTCCGATGGCAATGTGAGCGTCCTCGGTGGACTGGACCATCAGGTCGATCAGATGAGGCGCGATCTTGGTGATGCCATCCTCACCCGGCGACAGAGGCGAGTTCATGCCAGCCAGATCGATGCCGATTCGCGGAACCCCGTCTTCCGTCAGTTCATCTACGGGACAGTTCGACACCAAGCCGCCATCCACCAGAACCTTGCCATCAATCACGACCGGGACAAAGTAGATGGGGATAGAGGCCGACGCGCGGCCGGCGAGTGCAATCGGCGTTTTCGGTGTGAGCTTCTTACTGAACAGATACGGCACCTCGCTCGAGATGTCGGACGAAACGATAGTCAACTCCATATCGATATCATCGAACGTCTTGCCGGCGGTCTGCTTTTGCAGCCACTGAAGCAGGGCATTCCCGGAACTGTAGCCCTTGCCGGTGATGATCGACATGAGCGAGCCGGACATGAGAGGTGCCCAATCCATCGTCATGGCGAGTTCGCGGAGATCCGCCAAGGACATGCCACATGAATAGAGGGCGCTCACAAGGGCGCCTCCAGACGTGCCGCACATCTCGATTGGCGAGAAGCCCGCATCCGAGATAGCCTGAAGCGCCCCAACGTGAGCGGGGGCTTTTGTACCGCTGCCCGAAAGGGCAACCCGAATTGGACGCATTGCAAATCTCTGGGGAATAAAAAACCCCGCCGAAGCGGGGTTGATATATGAATGGGGAACAGTCAAGGACTGACCGGCTCAAGCGTCATCTCTGGAGTCCACCCTCGTTTCAGGCGGCGATGGATAGTCGTCTCGTTCAGGCCGAGTTCTCTGGCCCATTGCGCTACCGTTTGCCGCCGTCCATGGCGCTCGATGAAGACATTCTTGCGGGTATTGTTTGCCTGTTGCGTGGGAGTCGCCCAGCGGCAATTCCCGGGCTGATAGCCAATGTCATTGTCCTGTCGATCGATGCTCGCGCCAGCCGGACGCTTCCCCATGTCTGCAAGGAAGTTCTCGAACTTCATCCACCGCTCGCATACTCCAATTCCGCGGGCGCCGTAATCCTTGTATTTATCGTTGGCCGGATCGGTGCATCTGCGGATCATGGTGAGCCAAACGCCATAGTAGGCCGTCTTTGACATTCCATGCTTCGTTGACGCCTCAACAGTTCGATCAATCTTCAGGCAGCCGCAAGACCTAACCGCGCCCTGCCGAACTTGTGTGATTTCTTTCTCTATCTCGCGTCCGCACGCGCACCGAAACAGGCCAAGCCATAGGTGCTTGCGCTTCCTTTCAAGATGAGATAGGAAGGTCAGGCGATCGAAAGCGGCGCCGGGCTCCATGTCCTTACGGGCATTCTTGGCGCTCTCTTCGCGCTTTAGGCAGCCGCATGAACTTGTATTTCCGCTCGTGACGCTGCTGATCCGAAGATCAATCTCGTTGCCGCAATCGCACCGGAAAATGGCGTGACGCTTCGAATCGGATGAGGGGGTTTCTCGGACGTACGACAGGCGATTGAATCGTTGCCCGGGTGTATACTGGATAGCAGCCATCGTTCATGCTCCTTACATGGATGGTGGTCAGGGGTCGCAGTCGTGCTCATAACACACTGCGGTCCCGCTATTTTACACCCAATTACTTCGGATTGCTTAAATCACACGCCGCTCGCAGCCGAAGCCGGTACAGCGACAGCCGGGGCGGATGCGGCGCTAGCCGCCGCCGCATTCTGAACAGCCGTCACAGTGCCAACGCCGAGTTCGGCCAGCAGGATTGCGCCTTGAATCTGCGCCTTCGTGTTCTGGTTGAGCACAGCATCGGGAGCAGCGCCAACAACCACGCTGACAGCCGGGAACACGGTTGCCACGAACTTCGCGGGCGTGTCCGTCGAGATCGTTGCGCCGGCCGTACAAGCAGCATCAACGATGGGCTTGGCATCGGCGATCTTCGTCTGACCATCGGCGGGGATGAGCGCCGTCAAGGTCGGAGCGACTGCCATGGCTTGCTTGACGGACGGGCAGACGGCAGCGACGAATTGTGCGGGCGAGAGTTTCGGCACGGTCGGAGCCGAGCCATTGCAGCCGGCGAGGAAAGCGACAGACGCAACGAGTCCTACCGCCGCAGCGGTATAGAGAGATTTCATGTGGGAACCTCAGGGAGCGAGTTTGATTGCGGCAGCAGCAGCCGAGGAAACGGCACCCGCCACGGCAGAAACAGATTGGGATTGAGCGGTTATCGGAGCAGTCGCACCGATGGCGGTTGCGGTGTAGTGGACGACGATCGAGCCGTCAGCGGACTTGTTGGCGTCGACAGTCAGTGAGCCGATGTCGCGCCAGTCGAGAGCATGGAAGGCGCAACAGACCATCTGCCCGGCCTCGTCGCGGAATGGGCGGACATCGAATGTCGCGCTGCCCGCGCATCCGCTCAAGGCGAGGCAGAGCAGGGTGGCGCGGATCATTCGTTCACAACCTGCGTAGGCGCAGGAGCGTTGGAAGCAGCTTGAGCGACAGCATCTGCGGCAGCCTTCTGTGCGGCACGCGCGGGGCCAGTGGTCACGTGATACAGACCGAGGCCGCCGAGAAGGATCTTGATGTTCTCGACGTAATCTGTCGGCGCGACCTTGCCCATGAACACGAGCGCGGACCATGCGCCAAACAGAACGGCGCCAACGAGCAGTTTTTGAACGGTAGGAGAGAGGTTCATAGTTGCCTCACTTATGGATAATGCGGACGTGGAACGCCCGCACGTGCGGAACGGCGAGACGAACGGTCTTGCGCCGGCAGAACCACGTCAGCCACTTCATCACTGCACCTGAACGGCCACGCTGACCACGTTCGGGATGTCAATCGAGACATCGGGCTCGACAGTGAATTGCGCCGACGAGACCGAAGCGCCGAGCGGCTTGCCATTCGCATCGATACCCTGGACCGAGGCGCTGTACGTGCCGGCCGGAACGTTGGCGAACGACACCGACCACGGAGCGGTGGTGACGACTTGAGCAGGAACGGGATTGCCGGAAATGCTGACGCTGAGGCCGCCGAGCGTAGTGCCAGCGGGTGCGGTTACTGCGGTGGTGCCTTGAACGTCGAGGGTGACGATGACAGTTGCCAAAATTTGCTCCAGAGAATTGAGATTGACCCCGAGGTCTTTCTTATCGGCTCATGCACTGCAGTTGGAAACTCCGGCTGTCAGTGCGGCCTTGATTGGTTTGGATTTCGCACTCTATGAGGTACGAATTGAATGTCGTGCCGCCCGAGAGCCAGAACGTCACGACGCCTGCGTTGATGCTTGCGCCTTGTGCGAGCGTGATGCCGGTCGGAACGTTGATCGTTGCGGTGGAGATGGTTTCGTTCGTCGCCAGCCACGCCGACCAATCGAACGCGTAATCGAGCGTGCTGAGCGGATCTTTGTTGGGGATGGTCTGCGACAGGAGCGCCATGATTAGCTCAGCGCTTGCGAAAGGGCTGCAGCGGGGAAGGACGGAGCCGCATCCCCGCTGTTGAGTGTCTTGGGCGTCGAAAGTGCAGAAAACGACCAGCCATTACCCGATGTCGAAGCATCCGTGAGCATTACGCCGAACACGATCGTTGGGCCGCTCGTCGGGGCGCCAAACGTGATTGCGTTGTTGTTGCTAACGAGCCCCGACGATCCGCTCGATGCGACGGTCGTACCTGCGCCCTGAGTGCCCGACCAGTTAGCCAGCGACGAAGCAACCGACACACGCGCGTAGCCGGTATAGGCCGCTTCGGGGAACGTACCGCCATTCATCGCGGTCGTCTGTTCCGTCCACGTCACGCCACCATCGGTCACGGTGCCGCCTGCCGTGGTGGGCCACGTCGGCGCAGACGAGCTGGAGGTGCCAGCAACCGTACACTTATAGAGCCTGCCATTGCCACCAGTCGGGATGACCGTATCGCCCGAGCTATAAGCGGTTGATGCTGCCCAATAACCTTTGGTCGGTGCGATCAGCGCCACATAAAACGTCGCCGGCAAGCTGTTGGTCTGGCCGCGAAACAGGTTGTCGAGGATCTTGTTCTGCGCGTAGTTCGTGAAAGAGGCCATTGTTTTCCTTAAGCGGCAACCTTTAGGGTCCGCGATTCAGATGCGACTTTTAGGATTCGCGACTCAAGTACGACCTTGAAAACTCGCGATTCAGATGCGACCTTGAATGTCCACGGCTCGACCGTGACCCTGTATTTCCGACTCTCCGCCTGGACGGTGAATGTGATTGGGTTGACTGGGTTAAACGAGAGGAACGACGCGCGGAACGTTGCCGACCCAACAAGTGCTGCAGCGATCGGATTGATGGCGGCAGAAAGCGCTGCGGACAGCGACCCTTGTTCGGTGAGCGCAGCGGCGAGAGTCGCCGGGAATGACGCGGAAAGCACTTCCGTTTCAGCGAGTGATGCGGAAAGCCGGATGCTCGTCGTCAGGCCGGCAACGACGGCGCCATTCTCAGAAACGCTGGCCGATAGTTGAACGACCGTCTGAAGCCCTGCGGATACCGAACCGGATTCAACGAGACCGGAAACAAGGTTGACTTGCGTCGTCAGGCTCGGCGTCAGGAACGATGATTCGTTCGCCGCGGCCACTAGCCTGATGCCCGTCGTAAGCGCCGCTTGAGACGTACCCGACTCGACCAGCGCCGCAAACATCGAAGACGTCGGCAGCGAGCCTGTGACGGTTCCGCTTTCCGCCAATGCCGCATTGAGCAGCACTGAAGTCGAGAGAGACGATGTGACAGATTCAGTCTCAGCCAGAGAGGCCGCCATGTTGACAGCGGTCGTCAGGCTTGCCGATGTCGAGCCGGACTCGGCCAACGCAGCCGAGAACGAAGCCGCGTTGGCTGCGAATGACCCGCTAACGGACCCGACCTCGGCGAGCGAGGCAGACATCAGGACCGACGTCGTCAGAGCGCCTGAGACTGCGCCGCTTTCAACTAACGACGCCGAAGCATTGACGCCCGTCGTCAGTGCTGAAGTGACTGACTTGGATTCGGTCAAAGCGGCGGCGAGTTGGACCGAGGTCGTCAACGCCGCGCTAAGCGAACCAGTTTCCGCCAGAGCAGCCGCGCCCGTGACCGAAGTAGTCAGAGATGCACTGAGCGTTTCGGTTTCAGATAGCGGGCCGGCGAATGTCGAACCAGTCGAGGCCGAATAGGTGATGCGGATTTGAGCCCCGCCGCCGGTGCCGCCAGCACCGCCGCCACCCGCGCCACCTCCGCCAGCGCCAGGAAGCCCAGCGTTGCCGCCTAGACTCGCAGTGCCGCCATCATCGCCGCCACCTCCGCCACCTCCGCCGTTTGCTGCTGACGTACCTACCGAGCCATTGCCAGTGCCACTGCCGTTGCTGCCTGCGCCACCCGCACCCCCGAGAGAGTTATCGCCAGTGCCGCCAGTGCCGCCAAGCGAACTTGTGGCATTCGTCCCGACCGCTCCAAGTCCGTCCGGGCCAGGAGCGCCAGCCCCGCCACCACCATTGCCGCCACTGTATGAGTTACCACCAGCGGAGCCTGCGCGGAGGATTTCTCCAACGGCACCAGTAGTCGAAGCGCCCGCACCACCTGTGGGTGCATCGTTGGCGACATTGGTCGCGCCGTTCGCGCCGCAATACGAGGTTGCGAGCGATGTGCCGCCGAAATAGCAGGGTGACTGCGATCCACCGGCGGGAATTGAGACATTGAATGTCCCGCTTAGACTCGCAAGAACGCTAGAACGAGACTCGGATGAATAGCCGCCCGAACCTGCACCAGCAGCCGGAGTGCTGCCGCTGCGGTTGCTCGCGGTTCCGCCATTCGCGCCCGGCCCCCACGTTTCGAGGAGCGTGATCGTATTGCCAGCGGGAAGCGACCACGACGTACCTGACGTGATAATCGCTATCGTCATAGCAGGCTAGCCGACAGGGAGGACGACTCGTGAATGGCTGCTGCCATCAGCGGGAACATCGGCGTCGTGGGCGTGCCAAGCGATGTATTGGGCGACGTTGATTCCAGCGTCAGAACGACATTGCCCGGCAACCCCATACCGTGCGAGTAGTAGGCCAACCCGGACGCGATGAGCATTTCCGTCGAGACCGGATCGACGCCATCGGGAAACGCGACCTGCAGTGAACACTTGCATAGCTGAAGGCCGGGAACCTGCGGATTGGCCACGCTCGATGTCGGATCAACCGAGATCGATGTAACGATAGAGTCGCCGCTATATCCCGCGTCCTGCATGGCGAGCTGGACAACGCCGGCTGAGACACCCTCAATCTGCGCAGCGGTGTACGTGACGGGGAGGTCTCCGTAGACGGTGTATATGCCGAGCCAGGTCATGTGTCAGGTATCAGCAAGAGGGCGATTCTTGATCTTTGCAGACCATTCGGCGGCATCAGTGCGAACGTCGACGTTGAAGCTGCGGAAATTCCCGAGGTGACCGGCAAAAAGATGGCAGTTCACGCCGCCTTTCTTCGCCTCGCACAAGACGATCAAATTCGCGGGGTCTAACTCGAGATCGGGGTGCAGATGGAAAGGGCGCACGTGGTGTACGGTCAGGGTGTCGTTGCCGCCGCACAATTCGCACGCCGGGTGCAGCTTCAAATACTCTTCGCGAACCTTCGGCCAATGCGACGAACGCGCAGCGGTGATCGGATGCTTGCCTTGGGCAGCATCAATGAGATGGCGAACGATGGGCATAAAAGAAAAAGCCCGCGAGTGCGGGCTAGTGAATATCAGTGATACCGATTTCTGCGGATTATTGCTGTAGCGAATTAGCCAAGCCGAGCGCCTTTTTCGCCGCTCCGTACAGAGCCAGGCGTTGCGAGTACTGCAGCGGCGTTCCGGTCGAATGGGGATTGCCTAGGTTGATGGCACGCGAGACGGCCAGGAAGTTGCCGGCATCGGCCCACTGATTCAGCTTGTTGTTCGACCAGAACCACGCGGCGGAAAGGGCGGCGTTGTCGGGCTGTTGAAGCAATTCAGGATGGTCGATCAGCGGGAGATTGAGCGCGAGGCCGCAGATGGCGTAGTTGGCCTTTCCGGTGATCTGGATGAGGCCGCG
Organism: Paraburkholderia sp. BR10872; assembly: GCF_040965835.1. NCBI lineage: Bacteria > Pseudomonadati > Pseudomonadota > Betaproteobacteria > Burkholderiales > Burkholderiaceae > Paraburkholderia > Paraburkholderia sp. BR10872. The sequence continues at coordinate 265,231 of NZ_JBFRCN010000001.1, read as the reverse complement.
CCCGCGGTATTTGAAACCGTCGCCCGGATCGGTATTGCCGAGGCCCTTAGCCTTCACTGATGGCGGGTCGTATTCCTGCTGGGCTAGCGTCGGGCCCCACAGCTCGGCGGTGAAGACTAGACGCCCAGATTCGACGCCAATCTCAGCCAGGAATGCCGCCACGCGAAGCGGCGTATCGATCTGGTAGGCATTGCATGCCGACTGGATCGGGGCTAGCCATTGCATCGCTCGAGCAATTGGAGCGCCACACCCAGCGCTCACGATGGATGCGGTCAACTCCATGTCAACTCCTTCAAACGATCTTATGTGGAATCCAGGCGTTCGGGTCGCGGATCAGGACGCCACAACAGCGGTGCCATCCGTCCGCAATAATTACTGGCCGTCCTCGCAGGAGTAGGATCGGAGACATGGGCGTTCCCTTGTCCATCTTTTCAAGGTCATGCGCCACCGCGTGATCCTTGGCTGTCAGCGGCACGTCGCCAGACATGCGGATGATGTCTTTCGCCTTGGTGCGCGTGATCGGGGCGGCCCGCAGTTTCTTGACCACTGCGGCGCAAAACTCGTCATCAAAGGCGAGATTCAAATACGAGTAGGCCGCGTCGTAGTCATGAGCCTCGACGTCATCCAACCATTGAATCTGTTTCACGACGCGCTCCCCGGCCACTTGCCATGCGCCAGCGCCCATACCGCAGCCGCAAACGCGATGAACGGGCCGAACCACACCACCATCTTTCTCAGCACGCGCCCTGTCGCCGTGAAGAAGCCAACGCCAGACTTGGCGAGCTTCAGCAGCTCAACCAGTTCTTTCGTATTCGATTCGACGCGCAACGTTGCCGCTGTGTTGTCGGCCAGTGAGGTTTCAATGCTGTTCATGCGCTCTTCAAGCGCGTGGATGCGGTCGTTGGTCATGGGCTGAAAAGAAAAAGCCCGCGCGGGCGGGCAGGTTTGTTTGTGCTTGACCAACGTACCCGTTGGCCCTATCATTAAATCACTGGGCTTCGCATCGTGCGCGGTCCGACACTCCGAAAGGAACCCATCGTGAAAACCTTTTTTCGCGCGCTTGCTCGCGCTCTTGGACCTCGCCATGCGTTACGAACCTCCATCAGCGGAGGCCCTGGACAGGCTGAAGAACGAACTCGGCAAGACCAGTTCCGAGATGGCGAAGCTGTTTGGCCTTTCGACTGGTCGGGCATGGCGCCGGTACTCATCCGACGTCGAGGGGAATCATCGGGACATGGGCATGCACATGCTCTTCTTCGCGATGGCGCGGCTCGAGCTGGGCGAAGAGAGTGTCGAGCGCGTGCTAGAGCGCATGCGCAAGGTCGGAGCGTCGGTCGATCTTTCGGCGGATGGTGGCGAGCAGGAGTAATTGGTGCTTTCTCGGCGTGTCTCGCTGCTTGCGGTGGTGGCGAGAAGCCCACCGTAGCGCCTGACGTCATCGCCACAAACCCCAAGTCATCCGCGCAAGTCGTTGTGCCGGCATCGGATGCGGTGGCGAGTCAGCCAGCGGCAACGGGTCCGACGACTCCTGCATCGGAACCGGTAGCGGCGTCATCGCCCGCGGCTTCTGAGCCGGTGGCGGTGGCTCCTGTGCCGGCCAGCACGCCCATCGTTCAACTTGCCGTCTTCGGTGACGATCAGGCCATGGGCATCGGCTACACGTCGATGGGGATGGCCCAGCCGATCACACCCAATGCGCCAGCAGCGCTCCAGGCGTTGTTGCAAAAGCAGCTTTCCGACACCGGGATTCAGGTCTCGGACCTCGCTACTGGCGGCCGAGCATCGAGCTTGGCGAATCTGTTGGATGGGATGGACGGGGGCGGGGCTCCGTTCGCGCAACGACTCACGGCCAACCCAGCATCAATCGTCGTCATCTCATACGCGATCAACGATCAATACGGCGGTGAGACACCCTCAGACTTCGGCGGCTATCTCACTCAGGCCATCCAGACAGCCCAAAGCGCCGGCCGCACGGTTGTCCTAGAAGAGCCATCACCAACCTGTGATACGGACCATCCGCGCCTCGCGGATTACTCATCTGCCATCGATGCGGCAGGGAAGGCGCTTGGCGTGCCTGTCATCCAACAATTCGCCTTCGTCTCGAGCATCCAGGGATGGCAAGCGCATATGGATGCTTCATGCACCGTGCCTGACGCCTACATCGACGCCATCAAGGCCCAGCAAGAACTCGCGGTGATCGCGCCGCTTGTCCGGAACCTAATCAAGGGGTAATTCCATGCGCACGATAAATATCGCGACCGCGGTCGCGGGGGCGGCGCTCGTCCTGGCGATTCAGAATGCTTCGGCGCAGAGTTTCTTCGAGATCGAAGCGGGTGCCGGAGCAACTTACTACACCCTTACCGAAGGCAAGTGGTTTCAGGACGGGGCGCTAGACAATCACGTTGTATCGCATGCCCCTGCGCTGATGATCGGCCTGACGGGAAATGTCATCGATCGTGCTAATTGGGGCGTCGACTGGCACGCGGACCTGAACTACTTCGGGGGCGTCTCGGCGTCGTGCCAGTGCACAATCTCGGATGCGGATTACAATCCGTCGACGCACCAGGTGCGAAAGGGTGCGACCACCGAAAGCTATTACGGTTCGGGGCACGCGATGGGCGTCTCACTCATGCTCGAACCGTACCTCAAATACGGCGGCTGGAAGTTCGGCGCTGCGGCTGGCGTGCTCGGTTACAGAAAGACATGGGTCGAGAACGTCTCCGGCTGGGCTGGCAACTTCGGCGATCCGCGACCGGTTCCGGTGCACCTGGAATCTGCGCACGGAATCAGTTTCGCGCCGGCTGTCGGCTTGGACGTGTCGTATGAGCGATTTACGTTCTCATACCGCTACTACTTTACAAGCCGTAATGAGGGCAACACGCCGCCCTTGTGGGATGACGTGCAGACGATGATGGTGACGTATAGGTTTTGAGGTGCCGCGCTCGACCATGGGCGGGTTTGATACACTCACGCCGATAGCCGCCAAGGAGATTCTATGAAAGCTTTACGTCAGTTCGTCCATAAGCTTGAGTTCACATGCGGGTTTGCATGTGCGTGCGTTGCCGGCATTTCTATAATGCTCGGATCGGTCGCGCTTGTACTGCTGCCCGATTCTCGCGCCCGTCAATCGCTGGTGAAAGCACTGATGCATTAAGACATGAAACAGGACAACAAATGGCCGAAGGTTTTCCCGCCGCTATCTCCTGAGCAGAGGCGAATCAGCGACGATTTCATGAAATATTGGCATGAGGTGTTGCCGGCGCGCTATGGCGTCGTGAACAAGTTCAATCACGGCTACCCCGTGAAGAATGCACCGGCTGGATTCATGAGAACGCTGGAGATCGGTTGCGGAGACGGCGAGCACCTGACTTACGAGACGCTGACGCAAGAACAGAAGAATGGGTACTACGCGGTCGATATCCGGCAGAACATGGTCGATGCGCTAAAGAAGCGCTTCTCGGAGATCAATGCCGTCGTTTCAGACTGCCAGGAGCGCATGCCATTCGACGATGGCTACTTCGATCGAATCCTCGCGATCCACGTGCTTGAGCATCTTCCGAATCTTCCCGCCGCTGTGCGCGAGTTGCATCGCCTCTGCGACAAGCAGAAAGGCATTCTTACCGTAGTAATTCCTTGCGAGGGAAGTCTAGCTTACAGCTTGGCGCGCAAGGTGTCTGCCGAGCGAATATTCATGAAGCGCTACAAGCAATCCTACGACTGGTTTATCAGCCGGGAGCATATCAATGTTCCCCGCGAAATTCTCGGGGAACTCGATCCATATTTCGAGGTTATCTCAAGTTCCTACTTCCCAATACCGCTGCCGATCATGTCGTGTAATCTCTGCATAGGACTTACGTTTAAGCCAAAAACATAACGTCCTATTGATTACACGGGCGCCGGAAGACCCTGCTGCGCACTCCATGGCTGCGCAGCGAAGTAGGTATGCCATTTCGTATCGGACGTATCGATGGTTCCTTGATTCGCATACCAGTCAGCAGGTTGCGGACTGGAGAAGTACGAAATAATCGCGGTTTTCGTGCTATCTGAAAACTGTACGTTAATGGTCGCCATGATTAGATCGAATAGCCCGAAACGAAGATTGTGAAAGTCGGCGTACCGGAAGAACTGGCCGTCGAATAGACCATGGTCTGAGCGGAAGATAGTTTAAGACGGTTAAATGTACCACCAAAGCCCGTGCCAGCCGCAACCGTTCCAGTTATCTGCTGGTAGCCCACACCAACAGTAGATTCAAGGACGGCTAGAGTAATGTTGGAAAGGGCCGTGGAGTTAACTGACAAGCTGCCCGATACAGTAACCGCATTAACGGGGATGTTAGAGGTCAAGGACAGTGATGCGCCGCTCACAATCGATGAACTGCCCAATACTGCCACATTTGCTATACCAATATCACGGTCTCTCTGCATGCCAATCACAAACTGCCCACTCCCGTTCGTAGGCCAGACCGAAAGCAGGGCGCTCGCCGTATACCCGGCAGGCATATTCGCGCCGGAATAAACGTTAGTGCGCAACGTCGATGCGTTCTGCGCTACCAACGCACTCGCCCCCGTAGTCGGGTTATAGATCGCATACAGCGCGACGAAGCCCGATACCGGAGCCGTCCCCGTATCCATCCCTCCTGCGCCAGTAGTAGCGAGGTTGATGGTTTTGGAGAAGGAGGGGAGGCAGTAGCGCAGACCGCCGAGTGCAGTCTCGACGATGATTTCGTCTGCCGTGAGCGTGGCCGTTGCGCTGGCTGCGGTGACGGACATCACGAGGTTGCGGACGGAGCCGACTACGCCGGCTACCTGGCCGAACTGCACCGCATGCTGGCTTGCAGTGGCGGGGGAAACCTGTGTGGCGCCCCCAGTGTTCTCGAGCAGGATGTAGACGGGGTTCCCGCCGTTCAATGTCGGGTTGTATTCGACCTCGACATACCCGTTGGCGATGATTTCGCCACCCTGGATGGCCGAGTGTGCGGAGCCCCAGATGGGGTAAGCCGTGCCGCCGTTGACTGCAAGCGTCGACGCACCAGTGTTGGCGTGGGCGGCCGTGAAGCCGACGATTGCGCCTTGGGCTAGTGTCGGGGCGGGTGAAAGCGCTACCGCATACGCGTTCGCTGCGCCCGTGTCGGCGGCATACGTGTACGAGTTGTTCTGGACGCCCGGGATCTGAGCCTTAGCCGCATCCTGTCCCTGCGTGTAGAAATTGTTCGCTAGGTCGCCGGCCAGCCACGATTTGGCAGTCGTGCCTTCCTGCGCCCGCACCATCGACGTGATCGTGTCGCCCGAGCGGCCCGTCACATAGACGATCTCATTGTTCAGGCCCGTCGCTGCGTCGACAAACGTCATCGCGAATTGCTGTCCTGCGCCGGGATTCGGGAAGTTCGCGCCAGTCCCGGGGGCGAGTGCGCACGTTGTGGCGGACGCCGATATTGCGCCCGCAAGCGTGGTAGACGCGTTATTCGCAGTGAGGAAGATCGTCATGTTTCAGGCAATAAAAAAGCCGCCTCAGTGGGCGGCTTGATTGGACTCAGGAGGGCGTCAGATCACGTTGACAACGTAGGTGAACTGGAATGGCAGCTGCAGCGCTCCGGACTGGATGGCTGAGGCGAGAATCTGGGCGCTAGGTAATGGCGTGAGCCCAACCGTCGAAACCTTGTAGGCGTTGAACGTCGATCGGTTAAAGCCGAACCGGTTGAACATTGCCCCGCTCTGGAGCGAGTCGTTGTTCTGTCGGATGTTGATGTTGACCTGATTGTTGAGGCCGAACGTCACGCTAATCTGGTTGGTTTGACTGATGCCGGGGTCAGTGCCATTCGTGCCGAGGAGGAAACGCAGCACGCGCCGTTTCAGCCATCGGATGTTGAAGACCTGCCCATCACCCTTGTAGAAGTTCCATGTGATGACGCGCTTGAAGATGTCGTCGTTCGTCTGGTAGTAGGTCGACGAAGATTTAACCTGACGACCGTTGAGGGGAAGGGTATTGAACGCGACGGTGTTGAGCGGGCCGAATATCCTCGTTTGCCCAGCACCCGGGAGCGAGGGGCGGACAATGCCGTAAAGACCCTGAGCCACCCAGTCCAGCAGTGCGCCGACGATCAACGTTCCGGTATAGATGGGAAGGCCAATCTGGTTGAACCAGTTCACGTACTCTTGCGCGAGCGTGTTGAACGCCGTGATGAAGGCCTGGATATCCTGGTCGTCGTTGTATTCTTCGTAGGCGTAGCTGGGTATGAGCGTGTTCAGCATGCCTTACCCCTGGTTCACCGTGATATTGGCTGTGGTCGTGTAGAAATACGATTCTGGGTCGCCTGCGATGACCCCGGTCCCGGTTCCTGGCGCGACAATCACTCCATTGATGATCACCTGGAACACCATGCGCGTCAGTAGCTGGGGCGGAATCACGGCCGATACCGCGCTCTGGAAAACGTTCTGCAACTCGAACAGATTCATCGGCTGCCCCACGGCAATGCCATTGACGTAGTTAGCCAGTGGTTGCTGGGCAAGCTGGGCTATTGCGGCCGGCGAGATGAAGTTGGTCGAGATCGTGTTCCACGTCACCGTGATGGACACGGTTTGCTGCGGAGGGTTGACGAAGACGACTTGATATTGGTCCGGATAATCGTTGATCGAGACCGTGACGTTCCGCGGATTCGGAGAGAGCGTCGCGCCGCTCACGTATGCGCCGAATCCGCTGCCGTTCGTTGTCGTCGTAATCGTCGTTGCCGTGGCCGACGCCACCGTATAGGTCACGTTATATGCGCTCGGCGTCGCGCCCGTCACCGTGACCGTCTGGCCTGCGGTATAGCCATGGTTCAGGTTTGTCGAGATGACAACGGGATTGGCATTCGTCATTCCCGTGATGGCAAGTTGCGAGCCGATCAGCGTCGATATATCGAACAGGGCCGAATAGATCGCATAGGCGGTCTGGTATGGGTCGCCACCGCCACAAATGACCCTCCACCCACCGCTCGCACCCTGCTGGACAGAAATCAGGTTGGGTTGCACGCCCGAGACGTTTTGAAGCAACGTCTTCAGATGCGTCGCCATGCCCTGAGACGTTGCCAGGCCGGCTTGCAATACTTGTGCGCGATATGCCTGCTCGGATTGCGATGCGAGGCCTGGCGTGCCAGCGTTCGGGTTGTTAACCGTCAGAGCAATGGTCGACGGAACCGAGGTGATGAGCTGCTTGACCGTGTTCTGCGGTACGGCCCACGTCCCCGGTAGAACCGCCACGCAGAACAGCGGGAGCGACGTTCCGCCCGAGCCAATGATGCCGCCGTCCTGAACGATGTACTGGTTTGTGCCATCGGACACAGTGAAACCCTGCGTGATGACATATCCTGCCGGGCCGGTGAACACGACATAGACCGACGTGTTAGAACCGACGCCCTGTTGAACGCCATAGATCGCGCCAAGCTGCGTCAGGAGCGACGGATTGGCGGCGAACGGACTGAGGGAATTGATCAGATCGGCGCGAGCCTGATCGATCATCGCCAGTGCGGCCGTGTCCGTGCTCGAGATATCCTCGATGAGCGAGCCGGGGAGGTCTGCCGTCAGGCCGGGCGATAGTTGGGTGGCCAGCGCGATCAGTTGCGCGTTTAGAGAAGTCGGAGATTGCGGCTGCGGCCCCGCCGACGTCATGGTCAGCGGCGGCACGGTCACGATGTCGGTCATGGGATAAACTGGGGAATTCCTCCCCGAGCTTTAGGAAATGAGAACGGTGCGCGTCCACCCTGAGCAGCGCGTTACGCTTACTCGCGTGGCCGCGTGCGTGCGTTTTGTCTACAACTACATGCTTCGGCTGAGATCCGACACGTGGTACTTCAGGCAGACCAGAATTGGCTACCCGGAGACGGTCAGCGCTCTCACGGTCATTTCGGGGCTGAGGGAATATCGGTTTCTTGCCGAGGCTCCGCCGAAGTCACTCGACGAAGCGCTGCGCGATCTGGAAGAGGATTTCCGCGCGTTCTATGTTAGAGAGGCGCACTATCCGAGGTTCAGGGGCATGGAAGCACCGGAGCCAAACCTGTCCGAGAGCCGCGATTATCCGACCGCCAATCGATGTCACGACTGCGGATACTTTCTCGAGCAGATACCGCGGACACCCGAATGGACGTGCCCCGACTGCGGCGTGGTTCACAGGACTTCAGAGAACACGGCGCGCAACGTCGAGGCGGTAGCGCGTTCGATAGCATTCAATGCCTCGAAACTAACCGACAAGCCACCATGAAATCACTGCTGTTCGCACTCCTGCTCTCCATCTCCATCAACGCTTCCGCCGCAGTCGATGTATGCAAGCACGGCCCGCGCGCCATTTCATCATTTGTGAAGGCGCGCGATAGCGGAACGTCTTATGAGATCGTCAGGGATTCGATCGAATCTGCACCAGGGCAGCAGACGGAGATAAAAGACTTCTATCTCGATATGGCTGGATGGGTTTACCAACACCCGGATTGGAGTGCCGACTATCTGATCGATACTCTTTTTCAGACATGCTTTGTCAGAACCCCGCCACCGGGACTTTCCATCCCCTAAACCGGGATGCTCGCCGAGATCGTTGCGCCATTGTGCGTGATAGCCTGGATGTTGTACGTCGGTGTCGCAGAATTGACCTTAGTGATAGTAAGCGAGGCAAAGTACGGCGCGAACTGTTGTTGCGTCTGATTGACGTAAAAATCCGGGAATACCTGGGTTACCACGGAGGGATGTGCGGGGATCCCGTAATTAGAGAAGAACGGAGACTCACCTAGGTTTAGCTTTAGGCACTGGATAAGCGTTGTGATATAAACGGCGTCGTTTTGCCCGCTCGCATCCGTCGTCACCTCAACCCACTTGTAAGTGCCATCGGGGTTATATACGCGCCCGTACGTTCGGAGATTGCTCATGGGGCAATATTTCCAGTTGGCGCCGACGTCGTTGGGACGCCAGTGTTAGCCCCGCCGTTTCCGTTGCTGTGCTCATGGCCGTCCAGCCACGCAAGCAAAGCGGCCCACGTCGAATTCATCAGCGATACTGACGTCGTATGCGAGCCATCAGACAACGACCCATTGGAGCCGGTAATGCTCCATCCGGTCGGCGTCAGTGTCATCGTCGTTGAACCCGTCTTTAGCTGGATCTGATTCGGCGCTACGATGGCGATACTCGATGGGGTGAGCGTGATGATCGAATTGCTTCCGGTGTCGCGCAGGACGACTCCGTTCGGTCCGTAGATCGTGACTGCGTTCGGATCAACCGAGGTCCACAGCTTGTTCCCGATCGGCAGGAACACGAGTGTTGACAGATTGGCTCGCTGCGTCAGATCCGCAACCCCTCCGCCCAGCCCACTCATCCCGCCCAGGTAGGCATCGAACGGGACTACCGCTCCCTTGTCGCCCTTCTGAATCGGGTAGCGGATGTACTCCGGGCCAAAGAGGGGCACCGTTACGTTCGGCAGCGTGAATTGGCTGTTGACTTCGAACTTGACGGTGATGATCGCCCCGGAAACCGACACGACGGAGCAGGGCAGGCCCTTGCCAGTCATCTGAAACGCGTCATTGATAGACTTTGCAGCGAACTCATTGAGCGCTGGCGCCAGCGGAATTCTGAGATGATCCATCGGTTTGCACTGACGTTGCGTCGATTACAGTCACCCACGATGCGGCGTCTGGGTCGCGAAAATTCCCTACGTGCCGTACGCGCGTGACAAGGAAGGATCCCTGAAACACCAGGCTATTCCGAAACGCAGAATAGGACTGCGCCGTTGTTGTCACCTGAGATTGGGGGAGGGAAATATAGTCTCCCACCTGAATGTCAGACCTCAGAACGCAGTAGATTCCAATTGTCGCGAGATCCTTCCAGACCGGCTGACCGATGATGTCTGTGAAGACGATCGGTTTCGGCGTCGTCGGCGTCGTGCCGTCATACACCAGAAACGTGTTATCCCGGATCAGCATCCGAACGCCGCTGTACGATCCGCCAACGATGGACCTGCTGATCGTATTGATGTGGCTGGCGAACTGGCCCAGGGATTGATACACCCCGGGCTCATCGTGCGACAAAACCAGATTCGAGCTGATGTTGATCGATTGCTTGTATGTCGGAAATGCTGTTTGCAGAGTGTTGGAGATCGCCGTGCTTAGCAGCATGCCGGCCGTCCAGTTGGTCACCAGATTCTGGGGCGCGTCTGCGCTTCCAGTGTCCGCATAGAACACGAAGTCAAGCGTCTGGTTGACGCCCTGCCAGTTGCCGAAGGCCTGGAATATTTTTCCCTGAGCGATCAGGCCGGCTTGCGCTGGATTGGCTAATGGCAGGCCCTTCGCCATGCCGGCAAATATCCTGACCGTCTTCCCGTTGAAGTTCGATGACTGCCCGATGTCCGTCAGCGCGATTCCCCACACCCGGACATACGCATAGCCAGCCGGCGCATCATAGGTGTAGATCGGAATGTCGAGCTCGATATTCAGAGCCCCGGGCAGCGTCGACCCACTAAACGGATCGATCGACGAAAACTGCTTGACGACGTTACCGTTCGTTGAATCCAAAATCTGAATGGTGTAGTAGCGCATTCATGGACTCACTTCGAACTGCGCGCTCGAGACCCGGTACACGAGGGTCGATGTGAAATTCCCCGACACCATTGAAATACTGTAGTTATCGGGTGATCCGATTAGCGGCACACACAGCACCAGCACATTTTGCGATGTGTAGAGGTTCAGGTAGTACCGCTGCCCGAACATGTTCCACGTCATGATGGCGGTGTATTGCTGTCCATCCAGTGTCGGCTGAAAAACGAAGTTCGATGACGGCGACGGCGTGAAAGGGATGTATGTCGTCATGGAAGGGCTGTCACGATGCTGGTCGGCGTCGGCACCGCGCTGGCAACGGCACCCGTCAGGCTACTTGTCAGACTCGATGCACCACTCACTACATTGCCGATAGTCGACTCGACGCCAGACCATGCGGGGACGCCGCTGAATGGAAGTCCGCCCGCTATCTTGTTCATTAACCCGTTAAGGGCCTGGGCGGCACCGGACTGGGATATAAGTGGCCGCTCAAAGTCCCACTGCCATTCGGTCTGAACCTGCTTTCCCGCGCCCGAGGAGACGTCTCTCAAGCTTGTGAGAATGCATCCAGTGTAGATGTACGATGGCGTCGCGACGGTATATGTACCGCCCGCGGCGTTATGCGCGTCGAGCGCTGTTTTAAGCGCACTCATCGTCATCAGCTTCGAGATGTACCCACCCTGAGAATTGGCCGGGCAGGCCATCAGGAGGGAAACATTGAGCGGCTGGGCAATGATCGCGTTCGCCGCGACCGCCTGATTGGCGAAGGGATACTTGCCAATCTGGTTGCTGACGAGGGTTGTCCCCTGCAAAGGTCTGAACTGGGCAAAAAACGAGTCTAGATTCAGGCTAACATTCCCCTGCAGCAGGCCGAGAGCAAAACTGCCGGGTTGAGTCAGCGCCACGATGGGCAGCATCCCGCCTGGGATGAACGCCGCCAGACCATCCGTGAGGATCACAGGGCTGATCTGGTATCCAAGCTGGAAAAGCGTGCGTTCAAACGTCGACATTACTGTGCCAATGCGTTAGTGGTTACGATGGCGCTGCCGCCCGTGTTATTGCGAACTTCGATGAGGACCGGAGGAAGCCCGCGATTGTGAAAGCCACCGGGCATAACTGGGCCAGATGTTGATGTCGAAGAATTCGAAGGCGACGCCATAGCGATATAGTCGCGGGTTTCCTTCGGGAGATGCGATTTCCACTGGTCACCGTTGGTAGCCAGATCCTTGTCCACATTCCCCGCACCCCAGTTGTATGCAGCCGCGGCCTTTTCGAAGTCGCCCTTATACTTCTTCATCAGGTCGCCAAGAATCTTCCCCGCCGTCTCAGCGGAATCATGGAGATTGAACGGATCATCGAGGCCATATTGCTTTGCCGTCGACTCCATGATCTGGAATGGCCCTTTGGCTCCCTTGGGCGATACCGCCTTTGACAGATCCTTGCCCGAGAACTCGATTCTCTGGATTTTCTCCAGAGAGCCGGCCGGAAGTTTGTTTCGCTTTTCGATATCCGGAAAGTAGTTCGGCTGATCGTCGGCCAGATTCCGCACCTTCCACGCCAAATTGTCTATCGATGTTGGGGTCAGGGATCCCCACCCTGACGCCTCCTTAGATTGACCTGTCTGACCGGTGGCGTTTGGTTGAGTGCTTCCGGTTGGCTCCTTGATAATTCCAAGGAACTTGAGCTTGCTATAAATCCAGTCGAACAAATCTCCCAATCCAGACGCGACTTTTTTGACCTTCTCCGCGAAGTCCTCCATATCCGATTTGAACTGATCGGATGTGAGGTACGTGGCAAACTCCCTGATCTTGTCGCCGAGAGTCTGGATATAGCCGGGCAGATCCTTGTCATTCGCGAACATCGTGATGGCGTCAACCACCGCGCCAGACAAGGAGGATAGGGGATCCGAAAGACTGGATAGTTTTGTGATCAGGACATTTTCAATCTGCGTACCGGCGCGGTCGAGTTGAATTTTCAGGCTCTGCCAGCCCCTCAAAGTCTGATCGCTGACGTCGAGCGCTTGCTTGTCGGCTTGCTGCTTTCGTACCGAATCATCGATTTCCTGGTCCGTCATGGCATGGAGTCGACGCAGATCGTCCATGCTGAACAATTCGGTCAGGCCATGGGCCTCGGCGCCCTGCTGGGTCATGCCAGATTGCTCAAAGGCATGCTTTGCGGCCTTCAGGGAGTCTGCAAAGACGTCAACATTGCTGCCCCGATCGGGATTGACGCCGAGCGCCGAGAATACCCACCGCTTGCTAACATCGGATCGGGCATTCGCGACATTCTCGAGCGTCGAATCGACATCCGTGAACTTGCCAAAGTTGATGCGAGCGGCTTGGAGCTCACCCGGGCTAACGCCCAGCCCCTGCGATTCGCGGCGGATGTTAGACGCCGAGTTGGCGAGCCGGTCAATACCAAACAGGCCCACCCCTCCCAGCAATCCAGAGAAGATCGACGCTAGGCCGCCCCACTTGAGCAAAGAGAGTGTGGCTTTCCCGATATTCTTTGCGATCGAGAATGCGCCCTTGGCGATCTTGTCGACCACTCCGACCACCGACTGAGCGATGACGCGCATTTTGCCCATGAACGTCGGCGCGTCTTTGAGACGCGAATTCATCACCGACACCGATGCAGCGATCCTGACGAATGGCTGAACCGCTGCGTTCATCGCCTTGCCGATCGATCCCCACGTCGCCGGCATGGAGGCAAGTTGTTTCTTGTGGGCCGCAAAACTCGCCTGCACTTTGGACCATGCCGTACCACTATGCGCAACGGCTTCCTGGTACTTCTGGAAGCTCTTCTGGAATTCCTTCCACGCCTGGTCACGGACGTCGATCGTAACAATTGCACGAGTGCCAGACATCAGAGCGTTCCTCTTTGTTGCTTAATCGCGGCGATGAGATGGCGCTGCCTGAATTCGTGCGCCGATTCATACGGGTAGTTGTATTGCGAGAAGAACGTTTCGAACCCGGACCCGGAAATCCAGCTCAATGCGGAATGGACAAGGCTGTCGCCGTCTCGCCAGAACTCTCGCCCGGCGTCGATGTCGGCAATGAGTTCGCCCACTCCGTAGAGTTGAGCAACGTGTTTTGCGATTCCCAGATCTCGTTCACGCCTTGAAGAAGGCCCTTGACTTCCTTCGCCTTGTGCATCCACGAGACGCATGTAAAAAAAACGATTTGGCCCTCGACTTCGGAAACCGTGTCCGCATCGATTGCTTCGTTGCGAACGGCGTCCTCATAGAGCATCGTCGTCCAACCTCGCTCTGCCGGGAGAACCACGTTCGTCAGGCGCCTGATTTCGTTCATTAGGACGTTTTCCACGCCGTTAGGCCCCTCCCAGATACCGCGCTCGATGGCGATGTTTTTCATCATCGTCGCTGCAACGCGCGGGCCGGCGAATGCGGTCAAGCCGTCTTCGTATAGCACGCTAAGCGTCTTCGAGATGATGAAGATGTTCGCCTCAAACACATCCCGCGAAATCGGAGTCGAGTGCACGTAGATCATCCCGGTTTCAGTTTCTACCGGGATGATCAGATTCATTTTTTTATCAAGGCGCATTTATTTTCCCTGTGCTAAATGCGGTTACAGCAGAGACCACATCGCGTTGTTCACGATGTAGTAGCCGCGGAGCGTGATCGTCCAGCCCGCCTCTTCGCCGTTGATCTTCATCGGGCGCACATCAACGATGGATGCGTTGTTGATGTAGTAGGTCGGTAGAGCCGATGTATCCGGAGTGATCACCATGTCGCCGATGACGGTCGTGTTCTCCATCTGGGCCTTGTAAGTTGCCGCAAGGCCGTTCGTCTTCAGGATGTTGATCGTCACTGCCGCGATCATGTACGGCTCGGGGCTCGTCACCACACCGACCATCGTCGGAATAACCGTGGTGGCTTCACCCTCGAGCGCAATCTCAATCCCGTCTTTCACGACATACGAGGCCGTGACGTTCAGGGCGGGATTGCTGACATACTTGACGCTACCCCGCAGCCGATTAAGAGTCCCTTGCGGGATCATGGGATTTGAAGTTGGCATTTGTTATCCCTTAGATCGGAACGAAGTTCGACACGTTGATGTTGAAGATGATCGTCGTGAATCCGCGTGCCGGCGTGTAAGCGATCGACAGGCCGCTGTACTTGCCCAGCGGAAAGTCGTTCGGGTTCTGCGTGACATACGTGATGAACGGCACGGCATTGACGAGCACGCCGATTGGGGCGTTGCCACCCGTAAGCAGTTGGACGAACGCTTGCGGGCTAAGGGCGGTAGCCGTCACCGGACCCAGCGCCAAGCCACTATTGACCGCTTGCGTTGCGGTGCTCTGCGAACGGATCTGCAGGCGATCAACGCCCGGCTGATCGTAGTAGAGCGGCGCAATCGAGTTGTTCGAGCCGTTGATGATCTCGTTGGCAATGTTCAGATCAACGTTGATCTGCATCCAGTCAACCGAATACCAATAGTTGAACGGATTGCCATCGCACATCGTCCCCCACTTGATCATCGTGTTGCTGATCCCACCCTCGGCCCCGGTCGCAACGTAGTTGACGTTGTTGGTGCGGAAGGTTTGCAGCAGCGACGAATTGCCTTGGGTCGGATACGGCGTGACGCCCACTACGTACTGGAAGCACAACGGAGCAACCGGGGTGGTCGAGCTCGGGCTGTACTTCAGCGTGTTGTAGAACGTCGCAGCAAGGCTGAATTCAGACGACGGGATAGAGGGAGCCTCGATCGCCATGTACACGTTCTTCATCAAAGCGGTGAAGTTCGTGTAGTTCGCCTGAGTGACAGTCACGAAGAAATACTGTTTCGCGGTCGTCGACTCGTAGCTCGCAATCAGCGCCGGGAACGTCGGCTCGCTAGCCCATTCGCGCGGAACCAGATACGAATAGAACTGAAGCGGGTTGGCGGCCATATAGGCCGTTAGCGCCGTGACGCCCTGAGCCGGCGTACCGGGACCCAGCTCAAGCACGGTCACCGGGACCTGAGAGCCTTGCGCGAAGAACGTAGTGTTCTGCGAGTTAAGCTCAGCAACGTCGGCGTCGGTCACTGTGCCTTGCACCGTCACCGTTCCGGGGCTGGACGCCAACGGATAGGTGAACGTATTGGCGCCGGTAATGGTCGCCGTGAACGTGCCGTTGTAGCCTGCCGGAGTCACGCCAGCAATAGTTAGGAGGAGCTGATCGCCGTTCGGGTAGCCATGCGGGCTTGTGGTCGTGACCGTCACAAGGTTGCTCGCCCACGCCATCGACGTGATGGCCTGAGCACCTGCCAGAATCGACGTGATGCTCGACAGCTGAGTCAGGAGCGCGACGCCGTTGGTGGTGAGGGTCGTGCCGCCTTGCGAAATGATGACGCCGGTCTGCTGGAGCGTACTCGGAGCCGGCGCAATGCTTTGAGTGACGTTGACCGTCACAATCTGATTGGCCATTGCTTATCCTTAGTCGAACGACACCGAAACCACGCCGCTCGTACCCGGGTTCACGACGATTCCGGCCGTGCAGGGGAAGTCGAGATTGATGATCTGGCCAGCCGTCAATTGCGCCGAGGCAACCGAGAGAACGAGATTCGATGCGGCCGCGCCGCCAGTCGTCGTCACATCGTTGACCGATACAGCGCTGGAAGTCGGGACCGTGTTGACGGTGATTTTGCAGACCCGGCCGGGGGCCGCCTTGATGACCGTGGCCGCCGTCACATTAAGCTTGTTCAGCGAGCCATTGCCGATAAGCAGGTTGCCCGACGCATCCGTCGTAAGCGGAGCGCGCGCGTTGTTGGGATTGGTTGCTACGTTTGCTTGAAGAGCGCCTTGAGGCATGATTGGGTTCCTGAAATAAAAAAACCCGCTCAAGGCGGGTGAGGGGGTTTGCTCGGTACAGCCGTTTAAGGGAATGTTGCTGGCTGTATGAAAAATTGAGCCAAAGCGTTCGTGATGAACTGCCGAGCCAGTGTGTTGACGCGGGTCTGGTAGTAGCTGACTTCGATGTCGAAACGCTTTTTCATCGCGATTACACCCAGTTCTGCCTGAGTGCGCTTTTCATCGCGGATGATCGGCGCGTTCATCAGGCCGATGATGTTGTCGTTGTTCGTGATGTACGTGAAAACGTAGTCCTGAAAATCCAGCGCCTGCTGGTTGTTCAGGCCGTATATCGTGATTCGAACCCTGTCTCGAGTGAGCTGGGTATGGGTCATGGCGCTGTCAAATGCTGGCGCAGCCCCAATGGCCTCCGTGTCGTCAGGTTCGATATGGACCGACGCATAGGGCGGGGCTATGTCAGACGGCAACGCAAAGGACGGATACATCGGCATGTATTTCGTCAGCGTCATCCAAACCGGCAGGCTATTTGAGACGATGACTTTCGTCGGATCGATGTTGGAGGCGCTATTGATCAGCTGCGACGCCATCGCAGGATAAACAGCGTCTCCGGTGTAGTGAAACAACCCGGCCTGCTGATAGAACGCGTCTCGGCGACTGAACGAGAACAGTTCGCCGTTGAAATTGCCGATGAAAATCGTCGTCGGAGAAACCTGATTGAACTCCTCAACCTGCTGCTCAGACGTGAACACTATCCGGTTGATTGAGATCGTCTCGTCTTCGTTCTGGCGCTCTTCGATTGACTGGTGGAGAGAGCCGGCCACCGAGATCTGCGCGCCAGTGTTGACCCAGAAGATGTAGCCATCCAGCGGAAGCACTAATTGCTGATATTGCACGAACTGGATGGTCTGGCCGGACGAGATCGTGTCAATACCCGCTGCCAGTCCTGCCGCAAGTTCGCTTGGCGCAGCGGAGGTTTCTGTGATGCTCGGCATCTTATTCCGTCCAAACCTTCATTGTTGACTCGTACTGACCCGTATCGATGAATGATGGGCGGCTGGCACCTTTACCTTTTTTCAGGCGATGATTCACGCCCTTCAGCGCAGCCTCAGTTGGCACGCCTGCTGCGCCAGTCTTGACGATTTCTTCCTTGTCCAGATAGGTGAACTTGAACAGGGTCTCGATCTCGCTGGCAGCCGCACCGAATGGATTGAACGAGGCCGGCGCGCCCATCATCAAGCTTTCCAGAGCCCCGGAAACCGACTTCTCGATCGCCTGATTGATGTCTTTTTGGTGCAGGTCGACGAAGCGCTCCATAACCTGATACTTGTTCTCAAGCCACGTCGCCACGTCGCCTGTCGTCTGCTCTGTGGGATTGACGACATGGACGGGCTTGTTGGCTTTTCCCTTCTTCGCCTGCGGGATCTTCTTTTGGCTCGGCGGGTTCTGATAGGGGATATCGATGACACCGAGCACGAGTTTCATGACAATCCCCAGAGAGTTCCGAATGCCTGCGCGAAGTAAAGATATTGCCGGCCGTATGGCGTCTTGAGGTTCTGCAAGTTCTGAAGCGTCAGGTTCTTCATCGCCTCCGGAACAACCATCGATTCCGAAGTCGTTGCGTCTGCGCTCGATCCGATTACACCAGCTTTGAACGAATTGATGCCGTAGCTCGCGCGCGCGTTCTGGAAAAATACCTGCCCGGGCTGATCGGCCGCGAAGTTGATCAGCATGTCGCCGCCCAGGTTATAGACGGCGAGCTCATAGATTCCTGGGCCCGTGTAGCCGAGATTCGATCCTCCAGGCAGGCTGATGTTCTGCAGCGCCGGGTTGACGATCTCTTGCGCGAGCGCCAGTGTCTGCAGGATGAATGGGGAATTCGTCGGCAATGCTGACGTAGGAATCCCCATCGTCTGCTGAATGAACGTCGTGTAGTCGGTGACGTTGACGGTCATCAGTTGCCCCTACGGCGTCCGCCACCGCGCTGACCGTGATCGTTTTTCACCGTGATCGTCTCGGCGAAATTCGCTTCCTTACCCGGTTGCGCGAGTTCCTTGATCTCGACGTCTACACTGCCCAACGCATTGCCGGCATCCTGCGCCACCTGGTTCAGCGAGTGACTGATGACCTGAGCGGCCTGCTTGCGGGCCTCCAGCGCGCGCTCCTCGAGCACCGTATCGTTGTTCTCGACCGTGTACATGATCTTGTTCACGTCGATCGGCTTGTCGAACTGGTAGCACATGCCGACGAAAAACTTCGAGCGGTCGATATCGGCCACCGAGATCAAACCGTAATGCTGATGCTGCTCAACGATGAGACCAAGATCTTCCTTCGCCGCATCCTTCCACACCATGATCTGCTGGCCGATTTCGATTACCTGAACTACCGGATTCTTCTGCTCCGGCGCACGGTACATGAATTCGTGGCGTTGGCGGGTGCAATTTGCGACGTAGAGTTTGGACATTCTGGTTTCCCTGTAAAAAGAAAGGGCCTCGCGTGGAGGCCCTTATTTCCCTGTTTAAAGGCTGCGGCAACTCGCACAGGGGACGAGCTTTCGGTTCCGGCACCTAGCCGCAGCACAGACGTAAAAAAAGCGCCATCGGCGCCCTTTATTCGCTCACTACAGTCCGACTCAATAGCCGGCCGAGATGATGGTCAAAGCCTCCGGACGCACCGCCCAACCCGACGTCGCACGCAGTTCCGACGTGATGTCGATTGCGCCACCCGGCAGCGGGCACGGCAGTTCGCGAGGCGCCGCCATGTCCATGTACTGCAGGTTGCACGCAGCGAGGCCCGGCGTGATTTTCGCAAACTCGTTCGTGTTGAGCTTATGCGCGATCGGCTTTTTCACTTCCGGAATCGTGATCATGATCACGTCCGTGCCGCCCGCACCTTGACCGATGAGCGTGTCATCCGTCACCCACACGATCTCGTCACCATTCCAGCCGGCAGCAGTATCGACCACCACACCCGGCGAACCCGAACCCGCGCCCGGGCGCTGGAACTGCACCAACTGAACGATCTGGTAAGCAAGCTGCGTCATGATGCGCTGCGTGGTCAGCACGGTCACGCGCAGCGGAATGCCGACCTGCATCGTGCGCACCTTGGCCGCTGCGATCTGGTTCAGGATGAACTGAGCCAGCTGGCCGCTATCGTAGGTGCTGATCGTGGTATTGCCGTTCGAATCGGCCGGCAGATTCAGCGTCGTCGCGCCCTGCGTGTTGAGCAGGCCTTCGCCGTTGGCCGGCGTGAAGCCCTGCAGCAGGCCGCCGCGGAGCTGCTGGAAGATGCCTTGGCGCATACCGAGACGTTGCGCCTCGACGATCGAGATGCCCCAGCGACCCATTGCTGCCGTGTCGTGATGATCGTACTCGGCGCGCACACGCAGAAGATACGTCGGCGTCGAGATCATGTCGTTCGTCACCGAGACGCCCGGCAGGAGGTTGCCAGCCGACTGACCGGCACCAACCTTCGTGCGAATGTCGAGGTGCTTGATGTAGACCTGGAGGTCGCCATCGCTCAGGCGAACCATCGGATCGCCACCCGCCAGAACTTCGAACGCGCCGGAAGCCTGCTGGTATTGCGTCAGGATTTCGGGGACGATGTACGACGGGTTCTGGATGACGTAACTGGATGCAACGTTAGCCATTTCTGCCCCTTAAATTTGGATGAGGGCAGTCGTGCCCGTGTTAAGCCAGTTGGCCGTCAGCAGGTTCGCGTTCCACAGAACGGTCTTGCTGTTGCCCTTGTTGATTTCCAGCACCTTGACCGGAAGCGCGCCCGTGCCTTCGTTCAACACGATCGTGCCCGAGAGAGCGCCCGTCGCGATCGCACCGCTAGCCGCCGTGATCTGGAAGCTGAAATTCTGGTTGTTGGTGAACGACGTAACGACCTGGTTTCCGTTCACGAGCGCGGCACCCGTTCCCGTCACACCACTCAGGTTGATGTAGTCGCCCACAGCGCCGACGTTCGATGCGGCAGCAGCCACCACGACGAACGTGTAGACGCCATTCGAAAACGACGACGTCACCGACGTCACCGAGACCGTAGCCGTGCTAGCGTCGTACGGCTGGAGGACGTTGTTGTTGAAGTCCCACGACACTTGCTGGCTGGTCGCGCCACCTTGCAGCGACACAAGCGACGGATCGCAAGCAACCGGAATGCGCGCGTTCGAACCAAGGCGGAAGAACGGAACCGTGCCACCTTGACCGACGATGGGCACCTTGTTCTGCGGCCAGTTCACCATCGCATGGCCTTGGTTGAACACCGAGAAGCCCTGGATGGTAGCGATCGACGTCGAGCGGCCAACGGACGGACCCGTGATGTTGCCGAATCCCGGATTCGGGATGTTCTCGAAAATCGGCACGCCGCCCCACATCGGGAGCGATTCGGTTTGCGCCAGCACGCCGTTCATCAACTGATAACGGATCGCCGGATCGTCAAGGGCATTACCCTGGACGTAACCTTCCGACTGAACGGAGAACGAACCGGCAGCGTTCGTCGTCAGCATCGGATTAAACGAGACGAAGTTGCTCATGCTCAGTTCCCTTTGTTAATACCGACTTGCTTCATCGGAATGGTCTTGAAGTCGCCCATCCAGGCGTTCGGATCGCCCACAAACGTGCGGATGAGTTGGCCGTTGCTGTCCTTCTTCTCGATCGCGCGCAGCGAACCAGCAGGGAGGTCGACCGGATGCGAGGCAGCAGCGACGGCGTCGGCGTAGATCTGCTTTTCGGCGATCTCGACTGCGGTATCGGGCAGGCCGTTGATGTCAACGCCCTTCCAGTTCTCGCTATGCTTCTTCAGGCTACCCATCAGGCGCTTGCGGTAGCCGAGCAGGTTCTCGCCACGCAGGGGGCGCGGAGCCGCATCACCGAATGCCGAATACACGCTGTCGGCTTTTGCCTGGGCATCGGCCATTTCGGCGTAGTCTGCGTCGGACATTTCCTTAGGCATGCGCGACTCGAGGTCGGCGATGCGCTTGCGCGTTTCTTCAGCGTCGGCCTTGGCCTTCGCCTCTTCTTCCTTGCGCTTTTCTTCTTCCTCAGCGTCGGCCTTGGCCTTGGCTTCGGCTTCTTCCTTCTCTTTGGCTTCAGCATCGGCCTTGGCCTTGTCGGCAGCGGTCTGGACCGGCTCCGTGCCGTCGGCCTTCTTGAAGCGCTCTTCGAAGGAGTCCATGCGCTTCATGATGCTGTCGCACATGTTCATGACCTTGCCCATCACTTCGGCATCAGCTTTCGCCTTTGCCTCACTGTCAGCCTTGGCTTTCGCTTCGGCCTCTTTCGCCTCGGCGTCCGCCTTGGCCTTCAGTTCATCTTCAGTCATTTGAGGTTCCTGAACGTTGGTGGAGGAAACGCCTGACGGCGGACCGCCCTTATCCCACACGCCTTGTATGCAGATCGCTACATGGTCGAGCAGGCTTGGTTTTCCCTCTATAAGGAGGGTCGCGCCATCCTCAAGCTTGATGGTGCTATTTACTGCGGGTTCACGAAAAACCACGGTCGGCGAGGTTGAGAGCTGATGCTTCTCCATGATCTCGGCCGCGGTGGCGTCGTAGACTTTTGCGATTGCCCACACCTCTTTTTCTTCTGGCTTGAGGTAGGGCAGAAAGACCGACCCAATGGACCGGTCGGCGAACTCTTCGGAGTTGAGGGTCGATTTCTCGGGGTGCTCGCAGACGACCTGCAGGCCGTTGCAGCGCGCGAGGAAGTCGTCGTTGAGGTAGAGGTTCGGATTCCGGAAGACGAACTCTTTATGCGCCGACCGGTACGCGACGCCGGTTCCCGTAATCCGGATGTTGAACAGCCAGACGTTCTCGTACTTCTGCGGCGAGGGCAGTTCGCCGGCCGCCATCGCGCGCGCGAGGTCCAGCTCGTTCATCTTGCGCGGATCGATCGCATCCAGCGCGCCCGACTCAAGCAGCATGACGCAGCCAGGATGCATCGGCTCAGGGGGTTTCGCGGGGTCCGCCCAAACCCAATCCGTGCTTTCGTCGGAAAGCGTCGGTTCGAACTCCGCAGCGGCTTTCCCGAAGGTCGTGAACGCTACCTTTCCGTCATCGGTGAATGACAACTGGCGAAGGGCGCCGGCAGGTAGATAGCCCGTCTCTTCGACGCATTCTCGGACGGCGGCTTGTTCGGCCGTTTCGCCGGGCTCAATGTGGCCGCCCGGGAATGCCCAGTGACCGGGAAAATCGCCACCATCGCCGCGCTTGAGTAGCAGAGTCTTGCCGTTGGCGATGAAGGCGATGCCCGCGGCGGAAATGAGATCGGCATCACTGCGGCTCTTGCCGGCCTCTTTCATGGCGATCGCGACGCTCTGATCCTCTGGGTGGCCAGCATGGCGCAGTTCGGATATGTTGCGCCCGATCGCTTCATTGCCTGAGCCTTTCTCTAATGGCATAAAATCGCCGCCAACAGAATTATCAAAAAGGGAGTGGCCAAAACGAGCCCGAATATCTCGGCGTCACGCTCTCTTGACTCCCGAATACGGGATGCCCACTCTTCGTTTTCGAGCAGGGCCTTTTGTGCATCTTCGGCTATCTGCCTTTGCATTTCCTGCCAGTCAATCTGAACATAGCCCGCGACCATTGCTTCATTCATTTCATCTCCTCATCGCAGCGATCTTTCGCGGGTTTGTCAGGTTTGCGCAGAAGTGAGCGCCTTGCGGCCTTTATCGGTCAGAAGTTCGTCTGGGAGATCGCGAAGGTTGTAGATGTATCGATATTGGCATTGGCAGAACGGGCGCTCCGCGGGGCGGACGCGCTCATCCGTATAGCCCGCACCCTTGTTCATCAGCCCCTTCTCAATAGCCCAATTGCCGCGAATGACGAAGATTTCGCCATCCAGCGCCTTGTGGTCGGGATCGTAGTGATAGCCGGGACGACGCCAATGACTCTTCCATTCGGCGGCAATAGCCCCGCCATCGACGGCGATGATATTGTTCAGTTCCGACGACAGCTTGTGGCCTTGGTCAATCAGAACGCGCCGCGTCTCGAATGACAGCGCCGAGAACGACTTCTTCAGATTCGCTGCCACCTCACGCTTGTCGACGGCCCGGCTTCCGCCACTCGGTATGGATGTCGACCAGCCGGCGAAGCGCTGCCGGGTCTGCTCAAGCATCTGCTGACGATTGAGCTTGATCAGGTTCGCGCTCGCCATCAGTCGGCGATCGAGCTCGGCACGAAGCTTCGGCTTCAGCCGCTCGATCGTGTAGCGCGAAATGCCCTTGTGCAGTTGCGTGTAGCCGCCACCGTCGACCATCCTGCTATAGATGCCATGCATTGCGCGTGACATCGTTTCCTGAATCAGGTGATCGGGCATCGTCGAATCTTTCGCGGCCTGCTCAATCTCCGTGATCCACCTGTCAATGCGCGCCTGGGTATCGAAGCCGTGCGCCGTGATGTCGGCTATGGCGGCCTCGATAGTGCGGTAGAAGTTGCTCACGATTCTTCGCTAAACGGTCGCGGCTCGGCGGGCTCGGCTTCAGGAGTAGGCGGCGTATATTCCATCAGCGCCTGGATGTCCAGAAGCAACGGATGCTGGATGAGCGTCTTGCACTCATTGAAGTTCATTGCCGCCCAGTCGATCAGGATGGCCTTGTTCGCCGGGTCAAGATCGGGCTTCAGCACTTCGACCATTGCGATGATGGCCTTGAGCTTGACGTCCTCGGTCTTTGCCTTTTCCGATTCCGGCTCTTCTAGCAGGTTCGGCCATTCGGCGTGAAACGCGTTCTTCCAGTCATACAATGCCCGGGTGTACGGAATCTTCCTGTACTCCGGGAACTGGTTCTGCACCGTCTTGTAGAACTCGGGATTCCACGCCCGATTCATGACGATCGGGTCAATGAAGTCGTACAGCGGCTGCATGTCCTTGCGGACGCCATTGATGTACCGCGCAATGTCCTTCGCGTCTTCCGAGCCTTCGCCGAATCCTTCTGCGTATGACTCCGAGAGCAGCAGCTTCGCCGGCATCTTGGCCGCCGATGCAGTGTTCTCGATGATGTTCTTACGCGCCGTCGTCATTGCGACGTCGGTGTTCTGCATGTTCAGCGTCTCGATGGCTTCCGAGATATCGATATTCAGAACATTACCGCTCTGAGCCTCCTGAAGCAGTTGGCGCTTGTACCCAGCCAGCGAGGACATCAGGTTGTCTACGATACTGCCCGCGCCCTTCATCTTGGCGATCAGCAGCCCCGCCTTGAGCGTCACCAGATCGTCGGTGATCATCGACTGAATGAACGACTTCAGCGGGAAGAGTGCACGCTGATAGACCGATCGTCCAACGTAGCCAAACGCCGAATTGGTATACCCGAGATAGACCGGGTTTTCATTCATCACCACGACGGCGCGCGAGCGGTGATACGGTTTTCCCGATACCGCGATGGCTGCGTGCTTCAGAAAGTCCGGAGCGTTCGGATCCTGGTTCAGAACGAGCGAACCCGCCGTGTTCAGCGGATCGAGCGTGTTGAAGTAGATCGCGAGATCGGCCAGGTCCTTCGGATCGATCGGGCGGTCAGTAGGGACGCCCTCGGCGCCGTACGCAAGCGACGCAACGCCATAGACGCGCGACAACACCTTCGTCTGGAAGATTAGGCCGTTTGCGTTCATGGATGCCCATTCGCGCTCGAATGCCTCCTTAACCATCGATTCCGGCGAGCCAGGGATCGTGATAATCCGGGGCTGGCTCATCGCCATTTCAACCGGCAACTCGGCCATTTTTGCGCCGAGGGGGTGCCACAGGTAAATCGTCTTTGCTAATTGGTAGCTGACATCTGAACCCGGCTCCAAGTCGTCCGCCATCAGCAGATCGGTCAACTGTGTGCCCAGTGACGAGCCCGGGAGTACGATGGTGCTGTTTTCAGCCATTTTCCGCTTCAGGTTATGCCGCCTGAAGCGGCTTGTTTATACCCCGTCGCTATCTCCGAGGCCGATTGAAATCCCGTACACGCCGGTGTCATACAGGTCATCCGCCTGATTGGGGATGCCCAGCCGATACCCGAAGAACTGCGTCAGGAAGTGGTTTTGCGTGCGCTCTTTATAGTCGACGGTCTTGTTGTAGGCGTGCTCGCAAATCTTGACCTTACCGTGATGGATGAAATCCGACACGCCAGTTCCTCGAGCGTCCTTGCTCATTGATGTCAACTTGCTGTCGATCGGATGGGCGGGCCATCCATTGCGCCGCGAACGCTGAAGCAGCGTGATGCCGCTTCCCTTGTCCTCAACGAAGGTGCCGATCACACCCATACGCGCGCCAGCCAGTTTCCCGAGTTCAACCAGGCGAGCCATGACGGTCGGGAACCATTCGGCGATCATGTCGGATTCGATCTGCGTGATGTCCCAATCCAAAATGACCAGAGGATGCCCAAAGAACTTGTTGCGTGCGAAATAGGTAACCGCAGTGCCGTCGTTCTTATCACCTGCCTTTAGGGCGCTGTCGACCACCGCAAAGACCGCATCGCAGCCATTTGGCATCGGGACCGGCTTACCATCCACCAGCATGTTCGCCAGTTGGAATAGCGTGCCTTCGGCAGGCCGTGGTAACTGCTGATAGAGCGACGTCCATGTGCGGACATTCGCCTGAAACTGCGACCAGTGCTTTTCCGTGAACCATTGCGGCCACAGATATTCGCCAATCTTCCGGCCTAGCGGGTCGTTCTGGACTTCGCAGCGCGCCTGCAGACAGACGACTTCCCAGACGTTGCCATCGCGACACAGGATCGGGCCGCTTTCGCCCTTCCAGTCTTCAGGAAGGATGCGGCCGGCGAGATCGTCTTCGTGCCAGCGCGTCTGGATGATGACGACCCACCCGCCAGGAATCAGACGGGTCTTCAGGTCGTCGTTATACGCATCCCACGTCTTGTCGCGGATCGTCGGCGAATCAGCCTGCTCACGGCCCTTCACCGGGTCATCAATGATGATGCCGTTGGCCCGGTTGCCGGTGACGCCGCCGAGAATACCGGTCGCGATGTATTCGCTACCGTTTGTCAGCGAGAACTCTTGTGCGGCGGACGATTCAGTCGTCAACTCACAGCCGAATATCCCCTTGAACCGCTTCTGCTTGATGATCGAGCGCGTACGGCGCCCCATCTTGCGAGCGAGGTCATCGCCGTAGCTGGCCAGAATGACCTTGCGATTCTTCTCCGCGCCGAGATAGCGAGACGGGAAAACAACTGATGCGTACGTCGACTTCGCAGAACCGGGTGGCATGAAGAACATCGCCCGACCGTGCGGAGTCTTGCTGACCCGCTCAATCGTCTCGAGAATGAGGCGGTGGTGCTGCGCCATCGTCGTTTCGATGGGCTCGAAGAACTCGGTATCGGGATCCTCTCCGGCAGGCTTGCCGGGAATCTCTATCGCTTGAGCGTACGAGAGTACGTCTTCTCTAGCCCTGCGGCGGATCCACAGCTCTTGCGCCGCTTGCTCCAATGTAGGCGGCGAGTTCGTCATCCGTCATGTCCTGCGCGCTCTTGGCGGGAATCAGTGGTGCGCCGTCCTTGCCAGTCATTTCCCGGCGATTGGTGAATGCGCCCCCCGATTCCTTCGCGGCTTGCTCGATCAGTTGGGCGGCCAGCGCCATGTTTCCCTGACCCTGCACACGGTCGTACATGCGATTTAACGCGCGGAGCCGGAATGCCTGGTTAGCAATGGGAATGGTTGAAACGTCATCGAGAAACTTCTTACGCGTCTCGTCGAAAATCGTCCGCCACTTCTCGCTAAGATCCTTTGCGACGCGACGCTCGGGATGATACGCGGATACCTGTTGCTTGGTGACTTCGAGGCCAAATTCCTCTTTCACCTGACGGCACACATCGGTCGGAGAATCAAAGCAGGCAAGGGCGCGCACGATGAACGCCTTAACGTCATCTTTCAGCGCTGCCATAATGTGAAATTCAGTAAAAGAAGGGTAAAAGCTATGCCGCCCTTAATAGGCACGTCCCGCAAGCCTGCGCGATGTTGAATGAGCCGATCTCTGGTGCCTTCTGTGCGGCGGCAACCAGTTTGGCCGTGTCGCCCGCGCCGATACCGTATCGACGGACAATGCCGACGAACTCTTCGACGTCGTGACCGCGAATGCCAAGCTTCGGTAGGCCGTCCTTGGCGAATGCTGGCGCGCCGAACTCATCGGCCTTCTGGGCGATGTGATAAAGCTCATGCTCTATCAGCGCGCACCACTCGACATCTGAGCACTCGTTCGCATAGATGGCGTCAAGCGTGATCAGGTAGGCAGGAACACGCCCGAACCATTCGTGCATCTGCTGCTCTTGCCGGCCTTTCTGCCAGGCACCAGCGCGGAATGTCACTTCCTCGCACTGGCCGACGACGCGGCGCATCTGCTTCGTGTTCTCTTGTGCCGCCCACAGGAACTCGACGTCTGCATCCTTCAGGTGGAAGTGGTCGGCGTTGTAGAGCGGCGAATGCTCACTCAGCAGCGTCTGGTGCACCCAGTCGGCAACGCCATCAGCGGGCGTGAACCGCCTGAACCAGTTTCCTGCGTCGAACAGTGAGTTCGGTGGCCGAGGGCGTTGCGCGAAAGGTTCTAACTCAGGATTGGGCTTTTTGCTTCGCATTTCTCGCTTTCAGACCCGCGAGGCCTTGGAGGAATTTACTCTCTACCCTAGGTATTCCAAGCGAATCCTCATCGCGTACTGCGGCGAGCCTGTCGCACCCGCTAGAGTCGTCGAATAATTGATGCTCTGGTTCGCCGCGCTGTAGAGCGTGAATGTCGCCGAGAGCTCACCTGTCGCTGAAAGCGAGAGCGCGCCGGTCGTTTGGCTGGGCGACATCGTGCCGTTGTTGCTGGTGATCGTCGCCGTCACCGTGCCAGCCGTTCCAACTGCCGTCGTGATCAGGTCTACCGTTGCGCGATAGACGCCTGCGGCAGCGCCCGTCAGTAGGCTTGTGCTCGAGATCGACGCCGTTTTCCCGGTGAGATTGACAGAGGCGCTGGCCGTGTTATTGGAAGCGGCACGCAAACTCATGAGCCGACCCCCACCGATGCAACCAGCGTGGATCCAGTGGCCGCGCCAATCACGCTGATCTGCGTCACCCCAGCCGGAAACCCGAACGACTCGACCGTGTTGGCCAGCATCAGGACACCGTTTGTCATCGACAGGTTCGCATTGACGCCGTAGCACCAGGCGATATTCTGTGCGCCATTGTTGACCAAGCGCATCGTACCGTTCTGCACGAGAGAGGCCGGCAACGTCAGTTGCTGAACCGCAGTCGTGACGGCAATCTGCGTGCTGCAGGTCGGCGTAGCGTTAAACGAGCCGTCCGGCTGGAAGTCGAAAGTCGGAATCATGCTCAGATCTCGGTAATAAGAAACACCCCTACGGGCAAATTGACATCTCTTCCGCCTTAAGTGGCGGGAGCTCCTACTGCTAGCGCTTGATGTCCCAAGCGGAGAATGTTTCGTGCTGCATTGACATCGCGGTCGTGAACCGCTCCACAATCGCTGCACGCCCACTCTCTTATTCCAAGTCCTGCGATACCTCTCGGCCGCGAGTCGGGGATTGATCCACAACTCGAACAGGTTTGGGTTGAAAACGCTTCGTTGACTTCCTCGAACACCACGCAATGCCTGATGGCCTTGTACTTGAGTTGTGTTCGGAACATCGTCCAGGCGACGTCATGCACGGACTTTGCCATCCATGTTTTCGCCAGCCCGGACGCGTTCGCGTTGCCTACGAAGATTGCTGCATGCTTCCGTACCAGCGCCGCTGCTTCCTTGTGGATGGCGTCTTTGCGCTGATTCGCGATCTTGGCGTGTATAGCCTTCACGCGTCGTTTCTTCCGAGCTCGTTGCGCAATGCCAAGCGCTTGCTCGGACAATCTGTAATAGCGCGGCATTTCAAACTTACCGCCATCGCTATAAGTTGCCATCGTCTTGAGGCCAAGGTCGATACCGATCGACGTTGCACCATCCGGCAACCTTTTTTCCTCTACCTTCACGCGCACTGCGATATTGACGTACCACCGGCCGCGCGAGTCCTCATTGAAGCTGCCGCCGCGAAGTTCATATTTCGACAGGCCGTATGAGTCCCACACGCCAATTTTGAGTCCGCTAAGATGCAGTTGGCCGTTCTTGTATTTTATCTGCTCTCCCTTGAACGGCACCCATCCAAGAGAATATCTCGAGGACCGATGGTCACTCACACGCCAACGGAGTTTCTGGCGTCTAAACTGCTTCAAGCGCGCCGCGAATTCCTCGCAGGCCAGTTGAATTGTGGCGGAACCTATAGTGACGCCATCGCACTTGGTGAAGCCGGCCGTCAACTTCTGAAGGTCATACCCACTCAACCAAACTTTCGGGCGATTGCAGTATCGCTTGAGACTTCGATACTGCGTTTCGTTGCAGAAGTTCCAGACCGTATTGACATCGCACGCCATCGCGAGCAGGACTTTGGCGTGCTTGTCTTTGATGCGAAACTTCAGTGTCTTTACGGTTTCCATCTAGTTATTGTGATTCAAAAACTAGCATGGAGCAAGAGATTTTGTGATTCTTTTTCTCGTGTAGAATCCCGGTCATGGAATCGAAACCTAAACACCCCGGTGGGCGCCCGAAGTTGCCCGATGACCAAAAGCTTGTTCAACGCTCGATACGGCTCTCGCCAGATCAGTGGGGCAAAATCGATCTATACGGCATGGAATGGCTACGGAAATTAATCCAGCGTGCCAAGCCGCCTCGCAAGGTCGACTGAAGGAGTGGCGAAGGCGCGACGCTCGGCCCGGCTAACCCGTGGGGTGCGATCGCACTGCGCGGCCGTTGTGTTGCCTTCGCAACTGACGCCTTACCCGGCCAGGTCTGTTTACCGCCGTCGATCGACAACGGAAAGCGTCATGTGCGAAGGCCCCGCAGGCAAACGCGCCGGTCACCGACCAATTCGCGCCGCCATCGGGGTTGGTAATCTATGCTTTCGGGAGTTTGTCGGCGCGAGGGCGAATGTCATCCCGCAGCCGGTCAATGGCTTTGAAATGATCACGCATCGCGCGGCTCCTTGTCTTCCGGCCATTCTTCGATGGCGAGGGTCTTGCCCTGCCATACGGAGAACGTCGCCTTCTCATTGCGTCGCACCCAGTGCGGAGTATCGGAATGCGGATAGGGCCAGCACTCGCGCACAAGCACTTTTACCGGTTGATCCGGGCATTCGACGGTTACGATTACGGTCATTTGATGTCCCTGTGTATTGGCCGGTGTTGTTTATGCGCCCGTTATCGGTGCTTGGCAGAATCCGGCAACTGCGCATTCCATCTCACACCCTCCAGCACGCCCGCGCCATCTGATCGTAATACTGCGTCCAGAAGTGGTTATAGCGCGCTAGGGCGTTCCAGAAGTGGCCGTAGGCAACATGCAAGTTCATTTGCGCACCTTTCTGCACATTTGGCGTTGGGAATGCGATGGTTGCGCGTGATCGTGCGCATCCTGGCCGTGTTATTTCACTTGGCCGTGTTTCCCCGCTTTAGGGACTACTATCCCCATCGCGAGGATCGAGTCAGGTGCGCGTGTAGTGGTCGCGCCCAGCGTAGGCCAAGCTGAATTCATGCATCAGCACGTTCGACACGATCCGGAAAGTCTCGGCCTCGGTCAGATTCCTGTCGCGAATCCGCTTGAAATATTCGCTGTTTGACGACGAATCAGTCAGGACCATGAGCAACTCAAACCATGACAGGCCGCCGCGCTCGGCGAGACGTTCCACCGTTTGCGAATGATTCGCCATTGCTTGCTTCTCGTGGCGCTTAACCAGGTCGAACGAGACGACCAACGGCGTCGAGAAGTGCTGTTCGTGGCAGCGACGCACGCAGGAATTGAGAATCGGGAAGGTTTTCACGCTGCTTCCTCGAACATCTCTGGCACGACGGTATTGCGCGCCACGAATTCCCATGTATAGCCATAGACGCGCTTAAGCACACCCCTGCAACAACGCGAGATAGAACCGTTGTCGGCCTTGGGATGCCCGTTTTCGTGCAGCCAGCGCTTTGCTGCATGGACGGACTCAAACTCTGCGCCAGATTCAACGCAGCGTACGCGGCGCGAGCGTTTGGCGGTCTCGGCGGCTAATGCTGCCCGCTGAGTATCATTAATGGTCTTGCCAAGTTGCCACACGCGGCATGCTTCTCGCTGCTCTGGGGTGAATTTTTTCCCGCGCCTCGCCTCAGCCATTTTAGCCCTCACCTCGGCGCTGCGAGGAGCGTGCTTCATGCCTTTGTGGGCGGCGGAAATCGCGGCCCTATGCTCTGCAGAGAACGGCGCTCGCTTCATACCGAGCACGCTACCGGCTCTCGGCGCGACGTTGTATTCCGGAGAGAGGGCATCAATAAATCGTTGCTCGATGGCGATAAGGTCGGTTACAGGACACAGCGCCACCTTATCGAATCTCATCCCACTCTCGCCATACTTATTGAAGGCGTTCTGCAACGGTTTGCTGTGGTGCGTCCCGCGCCTCAAATGCAAGAGGTGAATTCGCCAGCGTTTCTTGAAAGAAACCGCCGAGCCGATGTACTGCTTCCCGCTAGGGCTGGTAATGGAATAAATGCCCGTATCGTTGTTCATTGCGCCAAGCCAAATAAAAAGGCGGCCCGGAATTAACCGAAGCCGCCTGCTTGCATGACTCTAGACGCGACCACCCGAAGGGCTCGGCATCTGCCGATTTAAGGATGTCTTGAAACAACCACAGTGCCGCTAGGCGGCCTGCTGAAGCATGTTGCTGTTGATCCTCACGCGCGAAACCTCGCCGTACTCACGGTGATAGCTGATCACCTGAGCATCGCGCCCCGATAGCCAACCGCCTCGCGCTGCGTACGCATCAGGAGCAGCCAGCGTGCGGTGCTGCTCAACCACCATTAGGTTGTTTTCCTTCACGTCGATGCTGTGAAGGTGTCCCGTGTGGGCGTATGCGTATTGCGTGCGACCGAATATCTCGCGGAACTGCGCTGCGAACACTTCGGCGACGTTCGTCACCTTGCGTTTATGGCCGTGGTGAAAGAACAGGGCCACCTTGCCGAATTCGTACGCGTTGTATGGCGACGGGCTGCGATCAACCGTGATGCGCGGCTCGTTCTCGTAAATGGCAGAGAACCACTCGCGCATCCAGATTTGGCTTACCGGGTCATGGTTCGCATCGGCCATGACGATGTGCAATCGCTTGTGCTTCGCGAGAAGCATGTCGATCACGGTGCGCAGGATGCGAATCGCCGTCCGGACAATCTTATGGAACCGCGTATCCACGTCTAAGACGTGTTTTGACGCAGGCGTAAGGGCCTCGATCGAGTCGCTGTGTAGCAGATCCGAAAGCTGCGCGAAAACTGCGGTTTCCGCATCCGGCGACTGAGCGATTGCCTGCTCAAACCACCTGATAATCAGATTCTCGGCGATCTTGATATCCCAGTCAGCGCCAGTCTCTTCCTTATGGCTGAGCATTCCGAGGTGAAAGTCGGTGATGACATAGCAATTCAGCAGATCCGCGTTGCCATGCGCCGGAGCGGGGTGGGGCCGAACGCGCGGCAGCGTTTCCGCCATCGCTGCGAATGCCTCGCGCAGAGTTGCTTCTTGCCGGTCACGATCAACCGCCGACTTCACCCACTGCCCCCGCGGCTTGCCTTCGTCGTCGTAGTAGGTGCTTACGCCCTTGACGAGGAAGCCGTCAGGAACGGTATGCGTCATGTCGTGGGCCGGGCTATGACCCATCTTGGCGGCCTTAGCCTTCAGCGCCGCAATGGCATTGCTCACCGTGCCGCGAGCCAGCCCAAGCGCCGCGGCGGCCTTGCGCTCCGATCCATGCGCCTCAATAGCTTCCAGGAACTCAACCTGGCGCGCAGTCGCGTACGACAGAAGAGTCTGGTCTATGGGCATGGTCAGGAATTCAGTTGAGCGGCGAATTCTCCGCAGTAGTCATCCGCCGCGACGACCGGCAGATAGAAATCGACACATCCGTCTTGCCCATCCGCCACAGGGACCGGAGGGTATCTGCGACACCTGATTACGTCCTTACCGAAGTGGGCCCAGCGGCATTCCCGACAAATCTCGGTGCGCTCGGCGACGACTGCGATCTTTTTACGCGCCGCCATGCTTCACCTTCTCGCGCAAAGCATCCAGCCTCGCGATCATGCTGGCCAACAGTGCAGCATCCAGATTTCGAATGCGCCCGATGTCGGCTTCCAGGCTGTCGATGATTTGCTGGGCGCTCATAAATCCTCCCCGACTTCGGGGCGGCCATCATTGCGATGGGCGAGACTCGTGGACGGCTGAACAGCCGAGTCTGCGGGAGAGAATAGGGCTTCCAAGGCTTGGCGAGCCTCACGCGATTTGCGCTCTTTGCTCCAGCCGCTTTTGCAGTGCAGCGTTCCAGCTTTGCGCTCGCGCTCTTCCTGCGCCTGCTTGCGCTCGCATAGCTCCGCCGGGTCCACGCCGAAAGTGCGGGACTGGAAAGTTGCGGAGCGAGCCATGGCAGGGCAGAAATGACAAAACCCGCCGAGCTTTCGCTGGGGCGGGTTTCTTTGGTGACGCCTACACCTCGCATTCCGCGAGGGTAAGCTCAGGCGCTAGGCCGAATTCAGCAATCTGGTGCCGATTATAAAACACACGATTCCGGTTTACAAGCATCTTCGGCAACAAATTTCAAGATTTTTTTGGCGGTCAGTGTGGAGATGTTCTTCCGAAGCTCAGATTTTGCGCCGGCAATCACCAAATCGAACTTTGCTCCCCGAAGGTTCGCATTATGGGTCTTGCGCATCCGAGTCTGGACTTGCTCGGGCGACATGTTCCACACATACGAGTATTTCAGGGTCCATTTCGAAACGTGGTTCGGCAACATCGCCCACGCCTTCTCTACTAGCCACCCATCCCATTCATCCTTGGTCATGGTCGGCGCATTCATCGGCTTTCCAGAATCTCGGAGCAGGACGTACCACTTGGCCCACAGCGCGCATTCGCCAGATTGAAAGCGGGGCGAGCGGACGACGCGTGACCAATTCTCTAAACGCGCTTCAAAGTTCTCAAAGTCCATCTCTATCCCCGCACACTATCTGTTGTGGAAACAGCGCTAAGAAACACACGATATTCTATCACATGTTTCGCACTACTACGAAAGTTCGCTCCGCGCAATAGGTCATTCTTCGCTACCCGTCACACCCAAAAACTCATACCGCACGCCCGGCTCGCCTTGATACGCCGCAAGCCAGTCCCCCGTTATCTCTCCCGATACCTTTGCGTTTTGGCCGGGGAGTCGGCGGCGATGTTTGGTGATGCCCCGCGCCTTTTGCGCAAGCACAACAAGCAGAATCACCGCGCTGAATACGCCGCAGAACTCGCCGATTAGAAGGCCGATGGTGAAGGTCATTTGGTGCCTCAATAAAGGTTCTCGGAATACAGCGTGCCGCCGTTCGCCTCGTCGCCTCCAACACGCCGGATGATCTGGCCCGCCTCTTCGGCGATGCACCATGCGGTGTGACGGTCCACGAATTCGCCGCGGTTCGTGATGAATCCTTGTTCAACCGGATCGCCTTCGGTGTCCAACTTGTGCATAAAGGCATCCCAATGGCGAATTCCGAGCACAACTTCGCCAGTGAAGCGCTTGCGATTTGCGGCACAGACTATGCGGTAGACGCTCATCTCTTCTCCGTTACCAAATAAGCGATAGTCGCCAGCGCACCGTAGACCAGTAGGGCGGTCCTCCAGTGGTCTCCGATGATGCTGGCGATGGTTGTCATGCTGCTTCCTCGTCACCCATTTGAGAGTAGGGTGAATGCTGCTGCAGCCACTCTTGGTACTTGGCCGTTTCCAAGGGCTTTAATGCGGTGTGACCGATGGGCCATCCCATCAACCACTCGACCCATTCCGGGTTCAGTTGGCCACCGTCCGAAGCCATAACTGCGTGGTCGATTCGGTCGTTTGATCTGTCCTTCCCGTTCTTCCTGGTCAGGGCCGCCGGCGACGACCCCTTGGCCGCGCTCGCGCATGGTGTCGGCCACATACGCGACGACACCGCCTCGATTAGCGTCCCGCCCTCGCGCCCCTTGCGTGGCGTTACTCGTCCTCCCTTGCTGCCCAGACTCGCCGTTGGCGTCGGCCAAAGCTTCACCGCTGACGCTAGACCCATCCCGCTCGTCGCACTCGCACCCGGTCTGTTGTAGTTCCCGCATACCGTTGGCGTGGGCCAGAATCCAGATTCGCTCGCGCAAATGGGGAGCGCCGGTATCGGCCGCAGAGAGCACTCCCCATTCCGCATCGAACCCCATCTCGGCCAAGTCTCCAAGAACTCGTCCGAGTCCTCGAGAAGTGAGCATTGGGCTGTTTTCCACTTCGACTCGCTTGGGTTGTACCTCGCGAATGATCCGCGCCATTTCGGTCCAGAGTCCACTTCGCTCGCCGTCGAGCCCTTCTCCGGTGCCCGCCGCGCTAATGTCCTGGCAAGGGAATCCTCCAGCAACGATGTCAACAATGCCGCGCCACGGTCTCCCGTCAAAGTCGCACACGTCATCCCAAATCGGGAATGGCGGGAAGGTTCCATCGTTTTGTCGTGCCACAAGCACGGCTTGGGCGTAAGGCTCTCGCTCGACGGCGCAGACGCATCGATTTCCTCTAAGCTGACCGGCGAGTATGCCTCCACCAGCCCCGGCGAAGAGGTGAAGTTCTCGCATTGCTCCACTACTGCGCGGCTGAAGATCCATGACATTTAAGGTACTCAATGAGGTTTGAAAGCGTTTCGATGTTTTCGTTTGTGATGCCCAGAACCGAATTGCACGCGTTGCACAGAAGCCCGCGAACTTTGCCGGTTGTGTGGCAATGATCGATATGCGGTTTCGTCTGCTTGTCATCCCAATCGAACGGCAGGAGGCACGTCGCGCACTTTTCAGACTGTCGCTCGAGCATCTGCGCGTATTGCTCCCGCGTGATGCCGTACTTCCGCGCCGACTCCGTCAGGTAAATATCTCGGCGATTCGTCTTTCGGTATTCCCGGACGTAATCAGGATTCGCCTCACGCCATGCCCGTGCTTTTGTGCGCCGATACTCCGGATTAGCCGCATACCAATCCTTCGCCGCAGCCTTCGAGCATTCGATGCACTGGTTCTGCCGGCCAGTGCCGCGCCGATAGAAAGCCTCTGGCGGCTTCGGCGTGCCGCACTTCGAGCAACTTTTCATGCCAGCGCCCGCGAATAAATGAAGCTCATTCAAGCTGCCTCCTTCAATTCCAATCCCATCTTTCTCGCGCGCCGCGGAATCCACCGCTCCAGCGCGCCCTCAAATTTCGCCAGCTTTTCTTCGTATGGCGCGGGGCCAGTGTCCAGCCACGAGTGACAGCGCATGCATCCTGGCACGCTGAATTCGTGATCTGCCTTGCGCGCGCCGGCCTTCCCATGCTTCGCAAAGTTGCTGTGGCACGGCACGACCGTGGGGTCAGCCCAATCCGTCCACGGGCAGCAGACGTTCAGGTAACACGGCTCATTTCTACACGCCGCCAGATACTTCGATCCCTCTGCGACGCTAGGGCGCTTCACCCTCGCCTTGATTGCCGATCGCCGCATCGCTGTTGATTTGTTGGCGAGCGGGGTGGTGCGTTTGAGCGTTGACTTACGTGGGCCGAAACCGGTTCTCTTTAGAGCCACTTCGGAACCTCCTTGATGACTATGTTGAGAATCCACAGAACGATGACCGCGCAAAGCGTCCATTCGCGGGCTAGGTCCCACCTGGTACGCCGCAACTCATCCCGCACTTCGACGGCGCGGATGACGCACTTCGCAATGTCATCGTCCTCGTACTTGTCGTAGACGGCGCGCAGCATCTCGACCAAATCGCGCTTCGGCTTCATGCCAGCCCCCTATCTTTTCGCCACTGCACCCACGGCTTACGGATATACGTATGGAAGTACTCCGCAGCCTCTTCGTTGCTATCCAGTTCTGCGCGGCTCTCGATTCCGCATTGCTCGCGCATCCATTCGGCGCACTCGTTGGCCTCGCTTCCTTGGTGGAAGCTCTTGCCGAACTCGTGGTAGACGAAGTCATGGAACTCGACGTCGTTGCAAAGCTGCGCCGCCAACCGAGCCAGCGCGCCTCCCTTGGCCGTGTTATTTACCGTGGCCGTGGTAGGCTGCACAGGCTGCTCGTCGTCCCCAATCTCGACCAGCACCGCGGCGAGGCGATGGCCCGCCTGCTGCCCCTTGCGCACAGTCATGGCGCGGAAAGCGTCAAGGTCTGACGGGTCGGGAAGCCAGAACGTGACCTTGCATCCGCCGTTATGTGATTCGCTCCAGCCTGCAAGCTGGAATTCGCCCGAGAATGTCGGAGTGATCGTGCTCATTGCATCTCCGCTACGTTGCCTTCCTGCGCCCATTTCCAAGTCTGATAGACAATCTGCGGCGTCACGCCCGAGCAGACGGCAACTCACCAGGGAATGTCAAATACCAGATACCGTTCTGGCGATAGAGATGCGGCTTTACTCGCACGCCGAGACGCGCCTGCTGCATGCGCCACTCAATAGGATTGCCGGTCCGGCAATTGCAGCGTTCCGGACCACAGTAGACCAAGCAGTGCTTGTCTTCGATGAATCGAGGGAAATGACAAAGGCTCATACCATCCACCTCCCGGCGACAAACGCGCCCACAATCGCCACCTGAACCGCCCACCACGCAAACTGTCCGGGCGCGATGCGCCGCGATGCCAGAACCGTTGTCGCGCCTACTACTGCGGCGGCTAGAAACATTCCGCTGGCGTTCATCGCGCGCTCCGGTGATTGGCCGCCCAGAATTCAGCCGTCGCCAGCGAGAGCAGGGCATCGACCGACGATTCGAGCTGATAGAGCAGCTTGAGCGAGTCGCCAGTGACGAAGCCCTTTGCCGTGGCCTCTTCAATGCGCGACGTCAGGCGCTTGATTTGCGTCACGATTTCAGCTGTTGTCTGCATTTTCCTGCTCCTTTAGTCCGCGCCAGGACACTTTTTGGCACATCAATCGCCAGCCATTCGGCTCGTTTCTCCAGTCCTGCCCATCCCACCAAACTCGCAGCTCATAATCCCAGCCCGCGTCGAACCATTCGGTGGAGTACCAGCCCACATGAACCGGCTTTATCTCGGGCGGAAACAGTTCAGTCATCTCCACTCGGCACCTCCTGTTTCGTCAGATAGCGGTCGAGGGCTTCTTCGCTGGTTGCGATGGCTATGGGGAGTAGGGCGCGGCGTTGAATCTCCACAGCGAATCTCACCAGGTGATCCATAGAGCCAACGTGGATGCCGTGATGATTGGCTATTTCGTACAGTTCGGCGGGAGTGCTCACGCCTGCTACGTCTCGAATGTTCATCGTTTGCCTCCCTGCGCGGCATGTACCTGCGCCATGCCCTTGGGTCCGCACACGAGTTGACGACCCTCTATCACGTAGAAGCGATTCTCGATACCGAAGCGCTTGAGCATCCACGCCTCAAGGTCATCGACCATCTCTGGCGTCATCAGGCGGCGAAACTCCGCGCTGGGCGTCATGCGCGGTTGGTCGTCCATCATCGGGTTGATGATTACTTCGAGGCCGTGCAGGTAGGTCATGCCAACTCCTTGATTTCGTCGGTTACCTCGTCTTCGATAGGCAGCCCACTGACCGGCTTCAGCCACGCATCCGGGATTTGCGGGAATCGAGTCATCCGACCGGACCACGTCCGAACTTCTCGCGGCGTTTCGACATTCCAGAGGAATCCGTATTCGGGGTAGCGCCCCCATGCGGAAACCACCTTGAGAACCATCCCGATTCCATCGCCGTTTTCTGAATGGATCACGATCGCTAGATCGCCAGCCTTAACGTTCATTTCCCCTCCCTCCGTCGATTCCATTCCGCCATCGCAGCGCGCCAGTCGAAAGGAAGGTCAAAGAAGGCGGCGCTAGGTAAATGCAGGCCATTCATGCGGCACCCCCAAAGAATCCACGCATCGCGTTGTTGAGTGCGTCGAAAGAGTGTTCGCGTGCGGCTTCCGCTTTTCCGTGGCGAACAAGAGTGCGCCCGACCTTGGCTGCATCAATCGGCTCGCCGGTGAGCGAAAAGACCACGGCACACTTGCGGCGCGGCACTCGCGGCGTCTTGCCGGTGCGCTCGATGAAACCCAGTCGCTCCAGCTTGCGGATCGCGCTATCGACCGTCTTTTCGTACAGGCCGAATACGCGCTCAAGCTCCGGGCGAGTCGCTTTGCCGTGCTCCTGCAGGTAGGAGACGATTTGCTCTGCGGCTGTCATGCGGCCTCCAGGTTGTCGACGTCCATCGATTGGCGATAGATGCGGCTGGGGAGAGTGCATTGCCCCAGTGATGCCGTCAGAGGTCCGCGATTGAATCCGACCGAAACCATCGCGTACATTGCGCGAGCCAATACATAGACCGGGCCATCCGATTCAACAGGCGCCTTGACTTCGCAGGCCGGGACGTAGCGCGGCGGGTTGCTGTGATCCGCCTCGATATAGCCATGGATCTTGAGCGGCCCGATATAGCCTTCAATGGTGCTGTCGGACAGGTGCAGCCCAGCCGCAATTCCGCGCTTCGTCTTGCCAGGCTGCGTGCGCACAAACTCCACGATACGGTTGGCGGTCTTGTTGAGTTTGAATGGGTGGCCCATGTCGATCTCCGTCAGAAGGGAATATCCGAATCCATTTCATCGAACCCGCCACCGGCAGGCGCCTGATTGCCGCGCGTGGGCTGACCCCGTTGGGAGGGGCGCTGTTGGCGCTGACGGCTCGGCTGTTCGGTATCGTTGCTGCGCGGGCCATCGCGGCGGTCGCCGAGCATCAGGAGTTCGCTGGCGACGATCTCGGTGGTGTACCGATCCTGGCCGTCCTTGTCCTGCCACTTGCGCGTTTGCAGCTTGCCGGCGATATAGACCTGACTACCTTTCTTCAGGTACTCGCCAGCGATCTCGCCAAGGCGACGCCAGAGGCTGACGCGATGCCATTCGACGCTCTCCTTCATTTCGCCAGATTGCTTGTCCTTCCACTTCTCGGTCGTGGCGACACTGATTGATGCAACGGCGTCACCATTGGGCAAGTACCTAAGTTCCGGATCGTTGCCGAGGTTGCCGATGATTTCTACGCGGTTCAAAGATGCCATTTCGTTTCTCCTTAAAATTCCTCGACGGCCCATCCGCCGCCATCCTTTTTCGTTTTCGCCTTGACCGCAACAAACCGGAACGGGTATTGGTCCGCAGCGATCTTGATCTTTGCTCTGGCGTCGTCTTGCCAGAACCCCTTCACTTCGTGGCACTCCATCGCACCATCGGCCAGCATCGCGGCAAAGTCAGGCGTGTAAAACGTGTTGTCGGCGAGGCGCAACTTGATCCCCTCGAAGCGATACCAGGCGACTTCGCCAGCGTGCTTACGGTCGGCCAGCGTCTTGTCGTAGGCCGCTTCGGTCTTGTTCATCGCGCCAGCCTTCAATCGGCCTAGCGCTTGCATGCGCTTAGTAGAACTACCTAGCGATATCGCTCTCTGGTTCAATTGGTGGGGCCTCTTTACTGGTTCCAGCGCTCTGTCAGCGCGTCTCGAATCTGTTGTGCTGCTGCGGGGCCGAATGCTCGTTCGAGGTTCGCGATGTACGAGCGGCGCTGCTCAAGGGTCCAGTCGATAATCTCGTCGATCACTTCGGCGAGGCGCGCGGGATCGTGGATCATTAGAAGGGAATTTCCGGATGCTCTTGGAACACGGCTTCAACAATTCCGACGTCGTCGAGGTAATACATGGCACGCTCAACCAGATCGTGGACCCTCACAAGACTGATCCGCCGCGGTTCGCTGCCGTCAACCATCTGTGCGAAGAAGTCGTGATTGCGACAGAGAACGCTAATAAAACTGGCCAGTGAATATGTCTTGCGCAGCGGGAGTTGATCGTGCGTTATCAAGGTCACAGCCGGCTGATTCTTATGGAAACTGAGTTCTGCCGAGAACGCCTCGAAGTCGATCAACCAGACAGTTCCGAACTTTTCCAGTGTCGTGCGCGTATCGACCGGCTGACGGTCTGCCCGTACCTTCATGCCCTTTTGGCGAAGGATTTCCAATGCTGCAGTTGCTCCGCTCATGCTGTTTCTCCAATTTGCTGTTCGCTAAAGTCGAGGTAGTGATAGGCCCGGCGAGAATCGTCGGTACTGAATTGCATGCAAGCCTTATTGAAGAAGAGGGCCAGCGCGCGATGTTGGGTTTCGCCGTTGCGGGACTTCCAGAGCGTCAGATAGGCATCCGGTTCCTCGGTGCTCGTGTCGCCATCTTCCTTCTGGGCCGACCAGACCGAGAACACGTTGTCTGCCGCATCGGTCAACTTTCCGCTACCCGACACGTCCATCTTTCCGGGCGAGCGCTTCTCGTCCTGTCCTTTGCGCGGGTGAGCGACAAGGTGAACGTGAACGTTCATGCCTCGAGCGAACGTCGCCAGTTTGCGCATGGCGTCCTTCTGGGCGCTCATTGCGCCAGCGCCGTCCTCGGGTACGTCCGTCATCATCAGACTGTCGATTACGAAGTGGCGGATGCCGTAGCGCTTGAACGCGTACGCAAATACGGTCAGGAGTCGATCGATCGATGCGGTGCCGAGCAGATCGAAAATCCACATGCGGTCGCGCAGCCATTCGCCCATCGCATCCAGGTAGCGGTGCGTCGGGCGATCCACGCCGCCGAGTTGTTTGGCCATGCGTTTGCCCTGCATCTCCGGCTTCATCTCGCCAGAGAACACACATACGCGCTCGCCTTGGGTCATCAGGCCCAGCAGAACCTGATTGAGCAGGAGAGACTTGCCATGGCCGTTGTAACCGGTCCAGATGGTCAATTCGCCGTTGCGGAACTCAAACCACGTTTGACCAACGCCGCAGAACGTCAGGTATGGCGTTACATCTTCTTCGTGAGCCGGGTAGAAGAGAGATTTCACGCCCGACCAGAAGTCG
Source organism: Paraburkholderia sp. BR10872 (assembly GCF_040965835.1). Taxonomy (NCBI): domain Bacteria; kingdom Pseudomonadati; phylum Pseudomonadota; class Betaproteobacteria; order Burkholderiales; family Burkholderiaceae; genus Paraburkholderia; species Paraburkholderia sp. BR10872. Next base: position 223,002 of record NZ_JBFRCN010000001.1, on the reverse strand, counting down.
GCCATGGAGCGCAATTCTTCGGGGTCAAACGTCTTGGCCTGGGCGAAGTGCTTCTTGAAATCGTCCTGCGTCGCGCCGGTCAGAAGAAAATCGTTCGCATCCTTTTTCGGGAACACGACAACCTTGCAGCGATCCAGGCCGAGCCGGTTAGCTACTTCCTTCGCGCCCTTCTGGCCCGCTTCGTCGTTGTCGTAGCAGAGATAGATTTCGCTGAAGCGCTCGAGGCGGTTCCAGTCGTTGTCGATCCATTGGTGATTGCCAGCGCCGGCATTGACAGACAGGGCGGGGATGCCGACCTGATACAGGCTCATGGCGTCTAGCTCGCCTTCGGTAATGGCGATGCCGCGCTTCTTCGGATCGATCAGGTGCCAGCCGAACAGGCAAGGCTCCGCGCCGCCCTCTTGACGCATGTCCTTCTTGTCCGCGATGTTGCGATACTTGACGTTGATCAACTCGCCTTCGCGAATGTACGGGAAGAGGGCATAGATGGTGCCGTTACGATCCTGTTCACCCACGCGGAACGCCTCGAGCGTCGCAGCGGTAATGCCGCGGGTCGAGAACCATTCGCCGAGCGCGCCCTGCGGGGACTGGCGCTTCGCCTTGGCGGGGCGCTTGTACGCGGGCATCTCGCGACGCGGCATCGTGTCCTGAACGCCGAGGAACTGCTTGGCCTCGCGCATCGCTTCGGCGATTGACAGGGCGCGGCACTGCACCCAGAGCTCGAGCATGTCGCCCGATGCGCCGCCGTTGAAATCCTTCCAGACGCCGCGCTTGGCGCCGGTCAGGCACACAGACAACGACTGACCGGGCTCGCCCGACACGCTTCCGGCTTTCCACTCCTTCGCAACCTTCTTGCCCTGGGGGAGCAGATGCTGGGCGATCATCGCCGCGTTATCCGCCATCAGAGCCGACAGTTCTCGAGCATCCATGCTCACCCCTTAATCCGTTTCCCGTCGCGCCACTGGTGCGCGTTCGATCTCGTGCAGCCCGCGTTCGTCGCCTTCCATTCCTTGTCGAAGCCCGCCGCGATCCACCAATCGGCATCGGAGCCAATCTTTTGGCCCCAGGCTTCGGTGTAGTGCCCATCCGGCCCGAAGAAAGTCGCCGCCTGCTTCACGTACTGCGTACCGATGTCACCCTTTTTCGTGAGATACGCGATGTACCGCTTCAGGCCGGCGGTCATCTCGGCGGCCGTTTTGCCTTCACGAATTCGTGCATTCCAAGCCTTCAATGCCTTCGCTTTCGAATCTCCACCATCACGCTCCGGGTACAGCCTCCACGCCTCTTCGAACTCCGGATTTTTTTGCGCGCGCTCCTTTTGTGTTTCTTTTGGAAGGTTTTCTTTTGTGTGTCCCGAATTGGGACTATCGACCTGTCCCGATTCGGGACTACTTGAGTCCCGATTTAGGACTAGTCCCGATTTAGGACTACTACCAGTTGTGTCCAAATCGACATCCTCCGTACTAGATGTGGTAGTCCCGATTTGGGACAGGGTGTCCCGATTTGGGACTACCCAGCGGCGATAATTCTTGTTGATGCCAACGACCAATCCGTAGACGCCAGGACGCCGGGTGAGCACATTCATGCCTGCGAGCTGGCCGATAACTTCGGAAACGTGATTGCGTTTAACGCCGCACATTTGCCCGATCTGCCCCGCCGACATGTCGTCCTCCTTCTTCCCGTACCCGTAGGTCTTGCGAAGCACCGTCAACAAAACAAGAAGCTGCCGCTGGGTGAAGCCGAACCCGAGAATCGCTTCGAACAGTTCGTTCGCGATTCGGGTGTATCCGTCCTCGAGTTGCGGAGTCTCGTCTTGCACATTTCAGCCTTATCTAACCTTCTTGGCCTTGATCATCGCCACGAGGGAACGGCAGAGCATGTGCGCCTGCTGTTTCTTCGCCTTCGGATCGCTCAGCTTCGCGATGTTCTCCGCCATGCGATCTTGCTCGCGCTGCTGATCGGGTTTGATGTTGAATAAATCGCGTTTCATGCCGCTACCTTTATAGAAGAGGTAAGCATCGCGGCCAGCGCAGCCTCCAGCGCGGCGCATTTGCTTTCCAGTTCGCCGATCTTTGCCTGCTGTTCCGCGGCGGCTGATCCAGCCTTGACAGCCTTGAGTTCTTCGTCGGCCTTCAGTAGACGCTCGTACTCTGCGAACGGCACAGGCACCAGGCCCAACTCATTACACTCGTACTGGACCGGCGCGTAGTTGCCGTTCATGCGCATCAACTTCAGGCGCTTATGGGTCGGATAACCTACCGAGCCGCTGACGATACGGGAAAAATGCCCCTTGTCGATCTGCAGCGTCTTCGCGATGTACTCATGCGTGTACCCGCTGAGCTGGATGCACAGCCGCACAGCGTCAAGCTCGTCCTCGCACATCTTCAGCAGGTCCATCGGTACGTCCTTTACCTTGCGGGGCTCGCCTAGAGCCGGTAGTTCGCGTTGCATGGCGTTTCTCCTTGCGGGTGATTGCAGGCGGATGCATTGAGTTGCATATCCCTCAGAAACAAAAATGGAACCAGTTCAGTTCCATCTCTCTCAGGCATCTACAACTTATGAACTACCCCCAGTTTCCCGGTGAACTGCTTTTTGTTTGCGCCAGCAACGCTGGTCGGATTGGTCATTCGTACTACTATTTGTCTAATCGAAACGCTATGCCGCTAGGCGGTCTCGCAATACTCTCGTTCGATCTCGGCAATCTCTTCCACTGTGAAGATTTCGGGCGCGAGATCGCTCAGGCTTACCATCCCGTCAGAGCCGCGCCAGAGAGCTATCGCGATGCTCTGAACGCCCTCAAGGTTTTTCAGGTGCCAAACCTTGTTCAAATATCTGATGTCGCCGAACGAGTAGAAAAATGTGAGGCAATGCCACGACGGATGATTGGTCAGAAGCGTTCGCCCGTAAGCGAGCGCAGCCTCGGGCTCCCAGATTTTGGGGATTGCGCGACCGCGAAGCGCATTGCACGACCGGCAGACGGGTTCGACATTGAGTGGTTTGTTGTAGTCTCGATGATCGTATTCTGTAGCGGCGCGGCCGCAGTCTCTACAATCAAACAACTTCGGGTTGGCGAGGATACCTTTCCTTCTGGCGGATGCGACCGCGCTTCCAGCGAGGCTGCCACCACTCCAATAACGGGTGCGAAAGTATTGGGATTGCATTTAGCCCACCATCCGCGATTCAACGAGCTTGTCGCTCGAGCCACCGACTGGCGGCTGTACGTCATCACTACTGGCCGCGCGATCCATCGTCCCGCACTTGACCTCGCGATCCTTGTTCGGCTCGTAGAAGAAAGTCACCAGGTCGGCTTTGCTAAAATCAGCACCGAAGCGTATGCATGCCGCATAGAGGCTTTCCATGAGCTTCGGCCCCGGTATCTTTCTCGCGTAGACGAGATGGGTCTCGATGTACCGGATCGTGGTGCCGACCTCCTTGGCGAACTGCTGCTTTCGCTCACGATCCAGCGAGCGGTAGAAGGTCTTGAAGTCGGTGGGGTGTGAATTCGTAGCCATGCACCCATCATCTACTACCCGTAGGGTGCTGTCAAGCCTTTTTACTCCCCTAAGGGGAAATTTACCTATTAGGTGTAATGTGTCCTAATGGCGACCATGAAATCAATCGACGACATTCGCCGCGAAAACCTCGAAATCCTCATAGATGAGCGCTGCGAGGGCAATGAGAGTGAGCTATCACGCCGGTTAGGTTACGAAAGACCGACGATGGTGAACCATTGGACTGCCGGCCGTAAAAATATGAGCAGCGCATCCGCCAGGCGCATTGAGCAGACGCTCGAGCTGCCCGAGTTCTGGATGGATTCGGACCGAGGGTTATACCTGCGCACGCGCGCCGCCGTTAAACACACATCTGCGACGCATGATTCGGCAATCAAGCACTCAAAGTCTGCAGTGATTAAGGAATTACCTACAGCGGGCAGGAATAACCTTAGCGGGGTGGGTCGGGACGAATACGACCAGAACGTGGCGCCCGCTCCCACCGGTCAACGCCGCATCCCTATTATTAGCTACGTGCAGGCCGGTATGATGACGGAAGCGATGGACCCCTTCGCCCTGGGGGATGGTTTCGAGGTGATCCTTGCGGATCTCGATGTATCGAACGGAACCTTCGCGCTGCGCATCAAAGGGGACTCTATGCGAGATAGATTTTCGGAGGGCGACGTCGTAATTATCGACCCGGAAGTCGAGCCGCTGCCCGGAGATTTCGTGGTTGCGAAGAATACAAACGAGGAGGCGACTTTCAAAAAATACAGGCCGCGCGGTTCGGACGTGCGTGGAGACATGATTTTTGAACTGGTTCCACTGAATGACGACTATCCCACCCTGCATAGTGAGCGCGATCATCTGCGCGTTATCGGTGTGATGGTCGAGCACCGGCAATATCGGAAACGCTGAATTAGTTAGAGCTTCCCACCCAAGCCCGCGCTCGCGGGCTTTTTAATTCCTATCATTACTCCCCGTATGGTAGTTAGAATCAATCAAAAGATAACACCCGCAGGGTTGCTATTGAGACACCCGGCGGGTAATATTCATCCCATACCTAGCAACACCCAGCGCAACGGCGCGACGCTCAGTGACAGTGAGCGGTGCTCTTTAACAACGCAGCAGTCGAGTGTTAGTCAGGGCGGCGCCTTCTCCCGGCCTTGAGCATAACGGAGGTGGCGGGCTCGCGAAGCCACCGCGACCCATAAGGGCGCCGCGCCTGACGACATTCGACACTGCTTCATGGATACAAGGTGCCACGGCTTCGGCCCGAGCGCACACACGTCCTACCAACCGCGTGAGTAGCTGGAAAGGTTGAAATGGCTGAACCGTATCGACGGGGATGCTTCCGAAAGGGGCCGACGGACGCCGATGGCCTGGTAATCAGCGAACTAGCAGAAAGCCCGGGAAGGGTAGCAGACAGTTTCAAACCGTGACGGACCCTGAGCCGATAACAAGGGTGTAGCAGGGCCGTCACGCGCAATGTTCACGCATGGGGTAGCTCAGCCAGGCAGAGCACCGGGGTAACCGCGGCGATGCGCCGGAGGTCGTTGGTTCGAATCCAGCCCCCAGCCGTGAACACTGCAATAGCAAAGAGCAGAGGGAATCCACCAATACCCAGCATGAGTCGAGAATCTATTTCCCGCGCGGGCCTAGATACGAGGATCGGCAAGCAATAGTGCGAATTGCGGTGGTGGCGGTCGGGAATAGACCGGCACGAATTATCGAAATCCCGTAGCGCCCGGTAGATAGGGCGGCTCCATGCGAAGTCCACGTCTTGACGCATGGGGTGGCTGTGACGTGGCGCCGCACAGGCGAAATTATCGTGCTGGCAGGCCGGAAAGGACGGTCCACCCGACGCCATGAGAGCGCGTCGCCGGACGAGGGTAACCGGCACCAATTTCAACTCGCGCGATTAGCGCTAAGTACTCCTATGGAGACGATCATGCACGTAGAACGCTTGCAGCGGATGGTGACGATGCTGCGCGGGTTGCCGGAAGAGAAGTTCGATATCACGAATTGGGACTGCGGAACGGCTGCGTGCGCGGTAGGGCATGCATGCCTGAATCCCATCTTCAACGAACAAGGCTTGTGGCTTTCCGATGGGATGCCCGCCTTCCAGGGCGATGAATCCTGGTGGGCGGTTGAGCGGTTTTTCGAGATCGATAGCGTGCAGAGCGGGCACCTGTTTTACGGGCCTGACTATCCGAATGGCGATCTGACCACCGCCGCCGAAGTCGCCGACCGAATCGAAGCATTCATCGCTGGAGGCTGAAATGCAAGTCCACACAGTAATCCGCCCGCACGAGGCGGCGGCTTGGATCTACTCGGAATATGCGCTATTCGGCGGCCGGTGGCGCTATCTCAGAACGGTTGATATGTCGCGTTGCACCTACCAGTGAGGCAATCATGGGCGAATTTATATCGCTTACAGAGGCGCGAGCGAGAGGCTTGCCCAGATATTTCACCGGCAAACCATGCAAGCACGGCCATATCTCAGAGCGATTCGTTGGCGATACTCATTGCGTTACTTGCAAGCTCGCCCGAAATAAAAAATTCTACGAAAACAATCGCGAGCAGCAACAAGCATCGCAAAGGGATTACAACCGGAGAAATAGCGAAAAACGCGCGATAGCCTCGGTTAAATATCGAAAAGCGCATCCGGAAGTGTCTGCCGCAGCGTCCAGAAGATACCGCGCGAAGAACCCCCATTTCGCCAAATACACGAGAGATTTGTCGCGTGCGAGAGGGCTGGGGTGCATTCCAAAGTGGTTTGGGGAGTTGGACGAATTGGCCTTCACGGAGGCCATCGATCTCTTTAAAAGACGAACCAAGATGACGGGAATCGCATGGGAGATTGACCATATCGTCCCGATGAAATCCAAATGGGTGTGTGGTTTTCATACCTGGTTCAACATCCGCGTCATACCGCAGAAGATTAACCGGTCCAAACATAACAGACCTGAATTGCTCGGTCCATTGGATTGGATTCCATTGATTTAGGAGGCAAACATGGATTGGATGCAGCCAATGACCGTCGTAGACGGCACGCTCTATGTGAATGACAAATGGACCGGGCGATTCAGCTCGCATCAGGCGGCATTAGAAGGCCTCCAGCTAATGCGTTCAGGCCTGCGCCTCACCAAATGCCGGGCGTTGACTGAGCCGGATTTGGATCTTCTCGACATTATCGACACGGATGAGGACTAAACGATGTGCGACCACGAATACAACCCTGACTCCTCAGCCATCGCAACGGCCATGCTGCGGGAAGCGCGGGAGCGGTTGGAGGGGCAGCGGGGCGGCAAAGCATTCCGCAGCATCGAAGAGTGGGAACGTCACTATTTGCCGAACGGCATCCCGGAACTGCCGCAGCTTCCAATGCTTGCGGATGGAGATCATAAATGACTGCTGCACACGAACAATACGCATGGCACCTGCGCGAGTTGCCTCCACTCGATGAAGAGGCGTTCCACGCAGCGCGAGCGGCTATGGGGACGAACACAGAGCTACAGGATCGGATGCTTTATCAGGCCATCCTGACATACGTCCGCGCTACCCCGCAAGCCACGCTGACCGACGAGCAACGCGAAACCATCCGCGAAGCCGCGCAATGCCTGTCCTACGCCGTGACGTTGACTCAAGACGGCTACGACGGCGAGACGGGGCCAGCCTCCGAGTGGGATATGGCAGCGCAACGGCTCTCTGCCGAACTGAACGCCATTCTCGCCGCCACCAAGGAGCAATCATGAGCCACCTATACATCGGCATCACCATCGGCGCTATCTACACCGTGTTTGCATTGGCTCTCGGTAGCGCTGTAGGGCGGATGCTAAGGGATGCGCGCAGGCAGACGGAGGAAGTGTGAGAAAGCAACGCGGATTTACGCTGATCGAGGCTTTGGTCGCGATCATCTTTGTTTCATGTCTCGCGATGGCCGGTGGCGTGTTGCTGGTGCTTGGGCACTTCATTGCGAAATTCTGGTGAGAGCGACATGGACCCCGACGACGAAATCTTCGATGACACCGGCAATGGGTGTTTATGCCCGGTTTGCGATGGAACGGGCGGCGATCCAATGAACGATGGGATTACGCCCTGCGTACATTGCGACGGCGCAGGGTACGAGTGGTGGGAATAACCGGAGAACAACAATGGCTGACACGACTGGCCCGATTTCGACGCTTCCCGGCGCGCATCATTCTGTGCCCGCTGGCGTCATGTGCGACGACCATCCCGACCGACCGGCCACGCATCGCGTTCAGGGCGAGACGGATTCGTTCGGCTGCGAGCTGATCGACATGTGCGACGAGTGCCATGGCGAATGGAAAGCGTACCGCGATACACCGCAGGGTGGCGTGTGCGACTGGTGCGGCAAGCATGCCGACAAGCTGAGGCCGCGCCGAGACTACGAAGAGGGCATGTATGGGCGCGTCTATGACGTGTGCGTGCCGTGCATCACCCGAGCCAACCAAGAGGCCGAGGAAGAACTCGAGCGTTCTGGCTGGTACGACTGAGCAACCGCCCGGAGCAGTCCCCATAGCGCGAGACCTTCGGGTGCAACGCTCAAGGACGAGACCGAAGGAAGTTTCCGGCCAAGGCGGAGCCGGGCCATTTGACGGCGAATCCCGGCCAGCCGAACGACCGGGAATACTTTGCGGAGGGTGCCGCCATGAAGTAATCGACGCATAACCCCAAGGCTGATTCGGCCCGTGAAAGCGGCACGAAAGACCGCATGGGACTTAGTTACTGCCCGATGGTTGAGGAGATTCCCACCCTCGCTAACCAGGTGACGGCCACCATAGCACACGTGTCGCAGCACACTGCCGGGCCTGACGACCCGGGTGGAGCTTCCATAGCGAGCCGCTGGCCCTGCGCACGGGCGCCCTGACGAATGCCAATGCAAGCCGTAGCCATTCGCCAGGGATATCCACACACAATTTTGGAGTCCATATGACTATCGGCCATGAAGAAGGCGAGATTTGCGGTCGCGACGGCTGCGAAGGGCGCATCGAATTCACGAAGCCTGACAACTGTTCCTGCCACATAAGCCCACCATGCCACGCGTGTACGTCCACATACCTGCACTGTCCCGATTGCGATTGGGAAGCGGAAGAGCAGCCGCTAAACGACTACGTGGTGACGGTCAACACGAAGAGCCACGTCTACGAAGCTTGGCGACCGCGCGGACTCGATCCGACAAAGATCGACTGGCACAGCAAGGCGCACACGCACTTCTCGATGATCAAGGAAGGCGTCTATCCGCCGGATGCAACACGTGCACAGGTTGAAGAAAAGGTGCGCGGCACGTTCGGCGGCCGATTCGCATACTTCGGCGACGGGAAGTTTAAGTATGTCGCCTACACAGATTGAGGTGTGACATGACCCCCGTAGTCCGAATCTGCATTCACCTGATGGACGACCCATCGCACCGTCTGATCAGCGAAACCGAACACGATCTAACCGTCTACGAAGATGCGGGCGGCAGTCTCAAGGCATACGTGGACTATCACGGCTCGATCCTGCCGGTTCCGGTTGAATCGGCGGTGCTGGAGCGGTGGTTTGCGAAGGATAGAAGGGAGGCGGTGGTATGAGCACGATTACCGACGAACAGGCAGAGGACATTCAAGAGGCGCGCGAGATCCTTGTGAACATGCTCCGCAGCGTCGAAGAACATGGCCCATATTCCGCCGAGGCGACCTGCACCTTTCTGCGGCAGGCCATTCTGTGCTTGCCCCGTTTCTCCGAAACCTTCTGCTCATCCTGCTCTAAAGCGCTCGGCCCCGGCAATAGCGGTGCGAGCCACTGTGGAGACCACAAATGACGAACGAATTTACCGCCGACGACATGCGATTCAAAAAGATCCGCGCGATTCACATGGGAGTTTGCATCGGAAGCGCTGCGGCGCTCCTGGTATTGCTGGCGCTCGAAGAGATACCCGGATTTCTAAACCTGATTTGGCACGCATTGGGAGTCAAATAATGAACACGTTCCGTACACCGCAGCGCGGAGACGATCTGCGCCACATAGAGACGCTTCTCTCGCCCGACGAACGGCTCGCAGCGGTCAACGAATCGAAGCGCCTGCAAGCCATCAAGGCGCTGGGCTCGCGCTGGCTGCTGGCGAAGGACTACGACGGGCACTATCAGCCGGAATTGAGCCCGAAGGTGGTGGCATGAGGCCGCTAAGTGAACTAGCTAAGAGGATCGAAGATCGCTGCGAAAAGATAACCGAAACCGGCTGCTGGATTTGGATGTTCTACACAAACAGCGATGGATACGGAAAGATTTGGTGGGATGGGAAAAGCAACTCGTCGCACAGAACTTCATATTTATCGTTTGTAGGACCGATCCCCAGCGGCTTGTTGGTTTGCCACCGATGCGATATCCCTGAATGTTGCAACCCTCACCACTTGTTCTTGGGAACCGATCTTGAGAACACGCGCGACAAAATCAAAAAGGGAAGATTTCGTGCTGGCACCCCTCAGAGAGGCGAACAAAATGTCACGGCTCGATGGACGGATGAACAGATCTTGGCAATACGGGCTGACACAGATAGTCAGAGGGTAATCGCCAAGAAATATGGCACGAGTCAGGGTGCCATATCTCAGATTAAGAACGGGAAGATCTGGGCTCACGTGTCAAATGATCTATTAAACGAACCGATGGAGTCGAAAAGTGAGTGAAGAAAAAACATTGACCCTGCCAGAACGCGCTTCGGTCGCGCTGGGCGCACCGAAGTACGAGCAGGAAATCCGCGAACTGGTCGCCAAGACGGTGACGATCACGGAAGTTAAGAACAAGGACGGGCGTGAGCAGTGTCACGGCGCAATGATGACGCTCAAGAATGCGCGCGTCGCCATCGAGAAGGCAGCCAAGGCAGCGCGCGAGGATGCAACGGCGTTTTCCAAGGCGGTCATCGCCGAGGAAAGGCGGCTGGTGGCGCTGACTGAGCCGGAAGAGACAAGGTTGCAAGGTCTACGCGACGCGTGGGATGCCGAGATCGAGCGCGAGAAGGCAGCGAAGGCCGCTGCCGAGAAGGCTAGGGTCGATGGCATCCGTAAGCGCATCGCCGAAGTGCAGGCTATCCCGGCCATGCTGGTAGGCAAGCAGTCGCAAACCATCGCAGCGGCGATTGAGAGCCTGGAGGCAGTCGAGATCACGCTGGAAGCGTTCGCGGAATTCGCGGGCGAAAGCCAGATGGTCAAGATCGCGGCCGTGCAGAAGCTGGGCGAGATGCTGTCGGCGCAGGTGGCGCACGAAGATGAACAGAAGCGCATCCTGGCTGAGCGCGAGGAGTTGGAGCGCCAGCGTGCCGCCGAAGCCGCCCGCTTGGCTGCGGAACGTGCCCAGCTTGAGCGCGAGCGTGCCGAAGCCGCCGAGCGGGAGCGCAAAGCCGCCGCCGAACGTGCAGAGGCGGAACGTGTTGCCCGCGTGGCCCGCGAGGCAGAGGAAGCCCGTCTGCGGGCGGAACGCGAGGCGCACGAAGCCGAACTCCGAAAGCAACGCGAAGCCGAGGAGGCGAAGTTGCGTGCCGCGCGCGAAGAGGCCCAGCGCCAACTTGACGAGCAGCGCCGCGAGATCGAGCGCCAGCAGGCTGAGATTGCTGCGGCTAAGGCGGAACAGGAGCGCATCGAGCGCGAGCGTCTGGCAGCGATTGAGGCGGAAGAGCGGCGCAAGCGCGAAGAAGCCGAGGCAGTAGCGCGCGCCGAAGCCGCAAGAATCGAAGCGGAGCGCCGCGCCGCCGAGCAGGAGCAAATCCGCCGCGAGCGCGAACAGTTTGCCATCAATGGACCCGGCGACGTCGAGATGGTCAAGGTACTGGCGAATCACTACGGCGTCGTCATCGGCGACGTCATGCAGTGGATGAAGAAATTCGACTACGACGCAGCGGATGAGCATTTCGCTGCCGCGAACGTCGCAGCTAACCAAATGGAGAAAGCAGCATGAAAACAGCAACGATGGCAGACATCACCGAAATCGAAGAGGTCACGCCGGTCACGGCGAAGCCGCCCGCAGTCCAACAGACCCGCGCAGTCGCTGCGGCGACGCCGGCAGATCTTCTGCGGATCGCGGTCGAGCAGGGGGCGGACTTGGATCGCCTTTCTCAATTGATGGATCTCCAAGAGCGCTGGGAAGCCAAGGAGGCGAAGCGAGCTTTCGACGCGGCATTTGCAGCGTTCAAGGCTGAGTCGGTCATGATCCTGAAGGGCCGCAAGGTCACGGACGGCCCGCTCAAAGGAAAGAGCTACGCAGAGCTGCACGACGTCGTGAACGCCGTCACGCCCGCTCTCTCGAAGTACGGCCTTTCGTCGTCCTGGAAGCTGACGCAGGACACGAAGGACTGGATGGAAGTCACGTGCTACCTGCGCCACGTCAACGGCCACGAGGAAAGCGTGTCGATGGGCGGCCCTCCCGACGCGGGCGGCGCGAAGAACGCAATCCAAGCCCGCGCCAGCACGAAGACGTACCTGGAGCGCTACACGCTGAAGGCGATCACCGGTCTGTCGGAGCAGATGGACGATGACGACGGCAACGGGAAGGTGCCGCAGGGCAATCCCGACGAAGTTTTCATGAAGTACGAGAGCCAACTACTGGAAGCCACGACAGCCGACGACGTGCGCCGCGTCCGAGCATTGGCCGGCGCAGCGTTCGAAGCCGTCAAGGATGTCAAGGGCTGGAATCAGTTCAAGGCGATGGCAGACAAGAAACGCGCCGACCTCGAAGGGAGCAATCAATGAAGCGAAATTTCATCGTCTCGGAGCATCCGCAAAACACGCCCGAGTGGTTCGCGGATCGCTGCGGTCGTGCGACCGGCTCGAAGGCTGCGGCGATCACGGCCAAGGTCAAATCCGGCGAAGCCGCCACGCGTGCTGATTACCGCGTGCAGTTGGCCCTTGAGCGCCTGCTGGTCAAGCCGTGCGCCGATGAGTTTTCGAACGACGATACCGACCGCGGCCACGAGCGCGAGCCCTTCGCCCGGATGCGTTACGAGATCGTCACCGGGATTACGGTCGAGCAGTGCGGCTTCGTCTATCGCGAAGACATCATGGCCGGGTGTAGTCCCGATGGCTTGCTCGAGGATGCCGGTCGCCTTGGCCTGTGGGAGGCGAAGTGTCCGAAGTCGAAAACGCACTTCAAGTACCTGCTTGAGCAGCGCGTGCCGCCGACGTACCAGAACCAGGTGCTGCACAACATGCTCGTCACTGGTGCGGAGTTTGTCGACTTCGTGTCGTTCGATCCCGACATGCCGGGAAAGCTTCAGTTGTTCATATTCCGCTGGGAGCGTGACGAAGCACTGATTAAAGAGTACGAGGCCGAGCTTCGTCAGTTCCTGATGGAAGTTGACGCCACGCACAAGCAGATCGCGGCGATGGCCGCATAACCTTACACAAGAGCGAACATGATTCAGATATTTGGACTGGCCCGAGTTGGCCGAGATGTGGAAGTGCGGAACACCACGAACGGCGATGCCGTCGCAAGCGTTTCGCTGGCGTTCAGCTATGGTCGCAAGGGCGACGACGGCAAGAAGCCGACGCAGTGGGTTGACGGAGCGCTGTGGGGAAAACGCGCCGAAGCGCTCGCGCCGTATCTCACGAAGGGAACGCTCGTCACCGTGTCGCTGGAAGATGCACACGTCGAGACGTTCCAGAAGCAGGGAGGCGGCGAGGGCGTGAAGTTGGCCGCGCGCATTATCGCAATCGACCTAGCCGGGAGCCCTCCCCAAGCTGCGCCGCAGCCGCAGCAACGCCAGCAACAGCGCCCGGCACCGCAGCAGCGCCAAGCCCAGCAGAACATTCCTGCGGGCGGCGGCTTCGATGATATGGCGGATGACGTCCCGTTCTGACGATTACCGCCTCAGTGCCGCACGGATGAAACCCCGAATCTCCGTGAAAACGCGGCACAGGGGCACCTTTTCTTGCCGGTAGCTTGCGCTACTTTTGCGGGTGAGGCTGCCCGCACTTTTTATTCGAGGAAAGCATGAACCTCTACGACACCTTCGAGAAGTTTGAAGACGAGTACGGTGAATTTGAGCGAGTCCAGGACAAGTTGAGCAGCCGTCCCGACCTTCACGCCTTCATCCTGCTCAACCAACTTTGTCCCGGCGACCGCGACATGGTGAGTGCCGCCGAACACGACGAGATCTATCTCGACGTCGATATGGACGAACTGGCAGCGGTCATCACCGAAGATCAAGTGTGCGAGCTAGCGCGCTGCGGCGTTCGGTATGACGGCGGGCTCGACTGTCTGGCGATGTTCGTCTAACCCTATCTCCTCAGCCCTCCGGGCTTTCCCGCGTCGCATTCTGGCGCGGCTTTCTATTCCACGCTTCCGCTGTGGCGGGGGCATTTCGAGATGAGCATGAGTTGCTACTGCGATATCGACTATGACGAATTGCCGACCTTCTACACGGAAAGTATGGTTAAGGCGCGGCGCGAGCATCGTTGCTGCGAATGCCTCGGAACCATCTCGCGCGGAGAGAACTACCAGCGCAGATCCGGTAAATGGGAAGGGCGCTTCGAATGCTTCAAAACCTGCCAGCGCTGCATTGACTTCGAGGCGAACGTCAAGGCGCACATTCCCTGTTTCCGGGTCTGCTCCATCGGCGAGTTGATAGCGGAGGCTGTGGAGTGCCTGCGCGAGTATCGCGAGGAAGCGCCATCACTGCTTTTTGGGGCGTACCGGCGCGACATCATGCGCCGTCGCAATGCTACCGCCCTCCGTGCCGCTCGCTCAGCCTAACAAGGATCAACTAATGACGACATTCGATCAAGCCTACGCAGCCGCCAATGCTGAGCGCGTAGTGGAACTGGATGATTTTCAAGCGGGATGGGATGCGGCTCTTGCTTCAGGTGCGGCGCAGACGCCGATCTATCAGGTGTGGGAAGAGGCGCTAATGTGCTACGTAGACGTGACGCCCGAGTACTACGCCGAGCGACAGCCAAGCAACCGGCGCAAGCTCTACGCCGCTCCCGTCGCCCCTGCCGCGGTAGCGCCGATCAGCGAAGCCGACGTGAAGCCATTGAACGGCATCCCTGCCACGCTTCAGCATGATGAGGGCGCAATTGCGCGTTGTTCATACTGCGGTCGGTATTCGCTCGACCCCAAGACGTTGGGCAGCCGCCAACCGAAATGCGACTGCGGCGAACAGAACGGATGGAGCGGCAGTTTCCTGGCACCTAGCCATGACGCGAAATGGAGCGGAGCAGCACCGCAACCCGCCACCACACCCCAACCCACCCTCGAAGCCACCGACGCCTGTTTCCGCCGCAATCTTGACCTGCGCTTCGTCAACGTGATCGTGAGCGACGAGAACGAGGTGACGTGGGCTCGCATCTCTTGCCGCAATGTTGAGTCGTCGTTGGCGATTGAACGGGCAGCGTCTGTTCCCGAGGAAGTTCGTGAAGCCGTGGATTCAATGCGCGCGCTGTACGAGACGAATGGGATTCACGACGACGCGGATATTTTGCGTGATTGGCTTGCGCGTAATGGAGGCAACAATGCCTAGCGTCTTCTACAGCAGCCCAACCAATAGCACATTCTTCACGACGTGCTGTCAGGCGGCGATCCTCGACTATCAGCAGAAGTGCCCGCGTTGCAGCAAGGACGTCTATCCGTTCTTCGAAGGCATGACGGATCGAGAGCGCGACGACGCGTCGGCTGGCTACTACAACCACAACACTCGTATGGCGCGAATGGCTGCTGCGCGCAGGCCGAATTGGAGATAACCAATGCTTGACGACGTACAGGTTGGCGACACATGGCATTTTCGGCTGCCGGGAGCATCCGCTGTGTCAACTGGTTTTATTTTCGAGAAAACGGGCGCCACAGTGTTGATCAGACATCACAAGTTTTCGGCGTACGGAAGCAGATACGTGACGGCCGAGCTTGAGTGGTTTATCGAGCGCATAGAGCGGAGCGCCGCCCCGGAGGGATCGTGAGCACACGAGAACAATTCGAGGCGTGGTGGTTGAAAGATGTACCCGAGGAGCACCGCGCGTTCGCCAAGAAACTGTTAGACGGGTACGGCCCAGATTACGTCCACGCAGCGGGAGTGGCCGACGCGTGGACGGCTTGGCAAGCATCGCGGGCTGTGGCGCTGGAAGATGCGACCAAAGCATGTGATCGAATCGCCGCCGATTACTGGAATCTGTACAAGGGACATTTGCCCTATACGGGACTGGAGGGCGGTCGAGCAGATCCGGCCATCGAGGGGAAGTCGGATAGCGCCGAAGAGTGTGCCAACGCTATTCTAGCCCTAGCCAAAGCAGAGGGAGGGAACAATGGATGACCTAGACGCCCTGTACGACCAACTAGACGCCTATGCGGATTCGCTGCGCGCGAAGGATCGAGCAGTCAAGCAGCAAGCCGCACGGATTACCGAGTTGGAAACTCACCTTGATTTGATGACGAAAGAGTTTGTCCGCGTGTTCCCGATTTATTACTACGCCGAGCCGTGGGCGCATGACCGGAACCAGGTGCTGCAAGCCGCAAAGGCGGCACTCGCGCCAAAGGAGGGCGCATGACCGACGAACTGATTAAACGGTTGCGCCATTACATCGACTCACTTGCGCCGCCGATGGCGAAGCGTTACATCGAAGAGGCGATCCGCGAACTCGAAACCCAATCCGCCATGCTAGCCACCCTCGAATCGCGAGTATCGCAGCAGTCGCGGGTGATAGGGGAGATGTGTGAGCGGGCGGGGGAGCGCATACCGAACGGTTGGCGATTGGAGCCGCACGGAGTCGGCGGGTGCCTGGCGCTGATCAATTCGGCCGGCCAGTGGCGAATCTTCGGGCCGGACCTGGGAGAGGATTTCCTGCTTGCTTTTATGACCGCTCTCGCGCAGAAGGAGGGGTAATGGGTCGCGACATCGAAGCAATGAAGGCGCTCAACGAGGCGCACCTGCAGGAGCCGCAGGTCGGCGACATGTGGGAGGAAATGTGCAATTGGGTCTGCGTCGTTCTGGATGTGACGCCCGACACCGTGACGATCTGCCGGAAGAAGAAAGCCGAGTCCAGCCAGTGGTGGTCATGGGATTTGGCCGAGGCGGAAGAACTGACGCGCGCCGAGTTCCGCGCATGGCTGTCATACGGCTGCATTCCCGGCACATGGGCTTATGTCCATGCTAGGCGCGGCAAGGGCGATGCTGAGTACTGGCGCGACAAGTTCGCGAAGCCCGAGCGCGCATACGAATTTGAGGTGGATTGATGGAACTACCAACCCTAACCCTCCCCCTCAAGCGCGAATACTTCGACGCCATCAAGAGCGGCGAGAAGGTCGAGGAATACCGCCTATGCACGGACTACTGGCGCAAGCGTCTGGAGCATCGCCACTACGGTCGCATCGTCCTGACGCTGGGCTATCCGAAGGCTGACGATTGGGAGCGGCGCATTCTGAAGCCGTGGCGCGGGTATGTCGAACAAACCATCCAGCATCCGCACTTCGGGCCTGAGCCTGTGCGCGTGTTTGCTATTTTTGTGGGGCCTTGAATGAGCAACGTGGGAAATAGTCTTGTCGACAACTTCTTCCGCGGCTACGGCCATCGCGTCGTCGTCGAGGGCGATTGGGATAACGTCACCGTCGAGGATCTGTATCAAATGTTCAAGTTGCGCATGGAACTGGAGCGCGACGATTCGGAGGCGGAATGACGAGCGAAAACCAACCGACCGGCGCAACCGACCTTGGCGCGCTGAAAGACGAACTCCGCTACTGCCTGGACAACGGCATGTATGGGCCTCGCACTGGCGCAGCGCTGTTGTGGGCGCTTGAGTTGGTTGAGGACATCGAGAAACAAGGAGAGGCGGTATGAATCTCTGCTGGCACAAATGGATCTGGGAGAGCGTCACCAGTAACGACAAGGGCGACTACTTCCAGCCGGGCTACTGCTGTAGGTGCGGCAAGGCTCGAATTAGGTGGATGTCCAGATACTGAATGGAAGCAGCGTTGCAGAAGATCTTAGCCGCGACCGCCGAATGGTGGTCCATCATAAGGAAAGAACATGGAAGCATTGACCGCGCAAGTTGCGCCCGCTCCGTATGTGACGGTCGCGCTTGCTGCCATAATTACGGGTCTCACGGAGAAGGCGATCCGCCGAAAGATCCAAGAGGGTAAGTGGATCGAGGGCCGGGAGTTTCGCCGCTCGCCTGATGGCGGCATTTTTATCTCGCTCAAGGGTTACCAGTCATGGGTGGAAAGACGACAGGCGGCGTAGAGATCCGCGAGAAGTCCATACGTCTGCACTTCACAATAGACGGGAAGCGCCAACGGCCTACGTTGATGGTCGACGGCAGGCCGCTGGCTCCCACGCCCGCAAACATCAAGTATGCAAACCGTCTGATTATCGAGATCTGCGAGCGCATCCGCACCGATACATTCAGTTTTGTCGAATACTTCCCGGCCAGCGGCGGCACAGGCAATTTGACCGTTGAGAGCTGGCTCAACTCCTGGATCGCCACCCAGCGCATTGAGGATTCGACGCGCAAGGGCTACGCGGCGGCGATCAACTTCTGGTGCGGGGCTGCCAGCGATGAAGTCGGAAACAAGATCGGGCCGAAGTCCATCAAGTCGTTGAGACTGACGCACATCCTGACGGCAATCGCGAGCCGATCGTATCTGAGCGGGAAGACGATCAACAACTACATGAACGTGTTGAGGCAGGCTCTCGCGCTCGCCGTCGAAGAAAAACTGATCCCGACCAATCCCGCCCTGAAGGTGCCGAAAGCCAAGCACCAGAAGTCGCCACCAGATCCGTTTTCGCGGGAGGAAAGCGAGCGGATCATCGCCGAGGCATTGCGCGCCCATGCGGGGCACGTTCACAACATGATCGAGTTCTGGTTCTGGACCGGGCTGAGAACTTCCGAAATCCTGGGCCTCGATTGGCGGAATGTTGACCTTGCGTCTGGCTCTATCCTCGTGGCATCGACTGTTGTCAATGGCAAGGAAAAGGACCACACCAAGACCGCGGTGGCTCGAACCGTCATCCTGAACAGTCGCGCGCTCGCAGCAATCAAGCGGCAACGCGCACTTACCCAGGTGACAGGTGGCCGCGTGTTCCACGATCCGCGCCACAACAAGCCATGGCGGGCTGAGGACACGTTCCTGCACACCTATTGGGAGCGCATGCTCAAACGCATCGGAATGCGCTACCGGCGCCCGTACAACATGCGCCACAGCTACGCCACAGCGATGCTCATGGCGGGCATGACGCCGGCCTTCTGCGCGCGCCAGATGGGCCACAGTGTGGAGATGTTTCTGAGCACCTACGCGAAGTGGCTGGACGGCTCGCAGAACGAGATTGAGATGGCCCGACTGGAGGCGTCATTGTCCCTGGAAAGTCCCAGAGAAAAAGCGAAAGGCGGCAAGTGACCGTGTTTACAGGCGCTCCGGCTTTTCGTCCGTGGGATACGGTACCAATGATCCGAACCAGATGCTGACCCTGCAGCAGGTGCGCAATTACTGGTACCACTGGTTCATGGCGACGCCGCGAGGCGCTCGCGTGGTGCGGGACGAACGTGAGGCTTTCGCCCGGCAGATGTGGGATACCTGGGCGCCGGCTGGCTGGTATGCGCCGGCCGACTTCGACGAAGCGGCGCAGGCATTCGAGGGCGACGATTGGGCAGAGGTCGTGCTTCATAGCTACCGGCACCGTTGGGGCTTTGTCGACGGCGACCCTGCCTATGCCGAGGATGAGGCGCGTCTGAATCCCGCGCCGAGGCTGTCGGTCGCAACGTTGGTGCTGCACGGCGGCGCGGACACCTGCAACCATCCCGATAGTTCCAGCGGGCGGGAGTCGTTGTTCGTTGGACGGTATGAGAGGAAGGTACTCGATGGCGTAGGCCACTTCCCGCAGCGCGAAGCGCCAAAGGACGTTGCCGATGCGATTTTGCGGTTCTGTCGATAGGCGCTACGCGCAGGGGGCTTGGCGGTACTTGGCGACCCTTCGTCGATCTGCCGGAATAAATTGTGTCCACGCCGTCCTCGATACGGCGCTGCCTGCTGCCATGAAGGCGAAACGCATCGTGACTGCGAAATCAGTCAATCCGACGTTGGGGAACAGTGGGCGGCTCCTCGCCGCCCACCGTCCGAAGCGTGCGGTTGCAGGCGACGTTCACGCGTTGATCCAGGCACGCGCCTGTTCCAGCTCGTTGACGTGGAACGCCTTGATTTCAGCCTTGGTAAAGAATCGCGCCAAATTCATCGAGGCGCGAATCCAGGCCGCATCGGCCACCACCGCGGCGCGCGTGACCTTGCGGGCGACGGACACGCCTAGCGTCATGTCGGTCCACAGCGCCTTTGGCTCGATACCGCTGAAATGCTCGATGCGTTCGAGCACACGGGTTTTCCCGTTCAGTTCAAGATCGCCACGCATGCGCTCGATGGCTTCGCGCAAATCGTGGTCGGTGATTTTGCCTTCGACGGTGATTTCGACGACGGGCGAATCGGGAGTGGAGTGATACTGGATCATGGCGGGCCCCCATGGTAAGGAGACGTTACACGCTCAGGCGCGGCGAGGCCTGGCGTTCGACAGCACTTTCATAGTACCCCTTTTCATGCGCCATGCTGCCCGCAAGAAAGTGGTGTGCCTTTTGAAAGCCGCCTCAAATGTTTGCAGTGCATAAAAAAAGCCGCATACAGGGACGCGGCCGAGGGGGGCACCTGACGGGGGCTATTCCGTGTGCAGGCGCATAGCCAGATTACTCAAGCTGTGTGACATTCATCTAGCCGAAAAAAATAGCGGCGCTTCGTGTCGACACGGCGCAACAACAAAATTAGGGAATCTTGCGGTGCGCTGCAGTCTGGGCTAGATCGGCCGCGTCGCTTTTAATGAGGGTGCTTCAGCGGCGGCCCCTCGTTCACCACGGAATCGTCTGATTTTCCCAGCGGGTGAATGTCCCCGACGGGCCGTTCGGACCCAGCAGAATGACGCGTACCGCTTCGCGGGCACCTTCCTCGACGGTCTCCGTGCCGGTGAAGCCGTTCAGGTTCGTGCGCGTGTAGCCCGGCGAAACGGCGTTGACCCTGATGCCCTCCGGTTCCAGTTCGATCGCCATGGCAACGGTCAATGCGTTGAGCGCCGTCTTGGACGCGGGGTACACCGGACCGAAGATCGAGCGCCACGGGAACGCAGGGTCCGAGTTTGTCGTGAGCGATCCCACACCACTCGACACGTTGAGGATGCAGGCGGCCATCGATTTGCGCAGGAGCGGCAGCATCGCCTGATAAACGGCCAGCACGCCGAACACGTTGGTGTCCCACACCGCGCGCATTTCGTCGAAAGAGACATTGCTCGGGCGGGTGGTCTTCGCGAAGTCCTCCACGGACTGGCCGGGCTGCCGGTTCGTGCTCGAAATCGCGGCGTTGTTGACGAGCACGTCGAGGCGGCCATGCTCGTCGCGAATGCGCTGCGCGGCGGCGGCGATCGAAGCCTGATCCGTCACGTCGAGCTGGAGCGCACGCGCGTTCGGCCCAATCTCCCTGGCCGCGGCCTCACCGCGTTCGAAATTGCGCGACCCGACGAGCACCGTGAGGCCGTGTGACGCGAGATCCTTCGCGATCTGCAGACCGATTCCCTGATTGGCGCCGGTGACGAGCGCGATGACATTGTCCTGCATGCAAATCTCCTGGTGTTGATTAGCTCGCCTCAGCTGCCCACGCCTGTGCATCGGCACCGGCGGGAATGTGCATCGGAGTCGAGGGATCGGTCGCCGCGCGCCACACGGCTTCGGCGACGTCCTGTGCCTGGGTGAGCGGGGACGCCGTGTCCTCCAGACGCGCGATGACTTCTTTGACGAGACCCGCATAGGCCTCATTGTCGAAGCCGTGGATGTGGGCACGCGCGTTCTCTCCAAAGCGCGTCTCCAGCGAACGGCCTGGTAGCACGAGGCGCACTCGCACGCCGAACGGTTCGAGTTCGAGCGCCATCGACTCGGTGAACGCGTTCACCGCCGCCTTGCTCGCGCGGTACGCGCCGATCAGCGGCAGCGCCTTCAGCGTCACGCTCGACGTAACGTTCACGACGACGCCGGCCTTGCGCGCGCGGAACTGGGGCAGCACGGCTTGCGTCACCGCGATCGTGCCGAACGTGTTGGTCTCGAAGACCTCGCGCACGGCGTCGATCGGAACAAGCTCAGCCGGGGACGCCGCGCCAAAGCCCGCATTGTTGACGAGGACGTCGATCGGGCCCGCAGCCATGACGGCCGCGCGTATGCTTTCCGGCTTCGTGACGTCGAGCGCCAGCACGCGCAGATGTTCCGAAGGCGGCAGCACGTCGTCACGCGGCGTACGCATCGTGGCGACGACCCGCCAGTCACGGGCCAGGAAGTAGCGGGCGATCTCGAGCCCGAAGCCGGACGAGCAGCCGGTGATCAGCACGGTTTGCATGGAATCTCCTTTGGTTTGCGTGTGTCCATACGATAGATCGCGCAGACCGTACTTGCTACAATCAAAGGTCCGAATTTCGTTTGCAGGAGTCCGGCCATGATCGATCCGTTGGCTGAAGTCGTGACGCTGCTGCAGCCGAGTGCGCGCTTCTCCAAACTCGTCCTCGGCGCCGGCCCCTGGCGCATCAGTCGTTCGGGTGCGGGCGAGCCTTTCTATTGCGTCATCCTCGATGGCGGGTGCTGCATCACGATCGACGATCACGCGCCGCTCGAACTCGTGGCCGGCGACTTCGTCCTGATTCCTGCGTCCTATGGCATCGAGGTGAGCAGCCTCGAGCCTCCCCCGCCGGACGTCGAGCCAGTGACGCCCGTCGCGCTGGGCAACAATGAATTCAGAATCGGCGCCGCGGACCACCCGGTCGATTCGCGCATGGTGGCGGGCCACTGCAGCTTCGGGTCGCCGGATTCATCTTTGCTGGTTTCGCTGCTGCCGCAACTCGTGCATGTCCGCGGCCAGGAACGGCTGGCCACACTCGTCAAGCTCGTGCGCGAGGAATCGAGAGCGCAGCGGCCTGCGCGTGAAGTGGTGCTCTCTCGCCTGCTGGAAGTGCTGCTCATCGAAGCACTGCGATCCACGGCGGGAACGTATGCGCCACCGGGGCTCGTGCGCGGACTCTCCGACAGCCGCCTCGCGGCCGCGATCCGGGAGATGCACGAGCACCCGACGAAGCCGTGGACGGTTGCCGCGCTCGCGAAGGAGGCCGCGCTCTCACGTTCGACGTTTTTCGAACGCTTCAGCCGCGCAGTCGGCGTCGCGCCGATGGAATACTTGCTGACCTGGCGCATGGCGCTCGCGAAGGACCTGTTGCGTCGCAATCACGGCCGTATCGCCGAGATTGCGCAACTTGTCGGCTACAGCTCGGCCAGCACGTTCAGCGTTGCCTTTACGCGGCACGTCGGCCGGCCGCCTACGCAGTACGCGCGTGAGGAGCAGGTGGCCCCGGATGGCGCGTAAGCAGGCGCGAGCGGGTTGCCGGGAGGGCTGTTCGCGTCGGCAAATTTCCAGGCGGTACTGCGGCGACTACTGTCCGAGTATGGAGAGCGCCTCATGCACGGGCGCGAGGGAGACAGCGACGATGCCGCCGAGCGGCGTGTTCATTTCCAGAATCAAAAAAATGGCGATAGAGGTGGATATCGCGCCCAGAAAGAACGTGATGACGACCGTCGTGTTGGGTGAGGTGAACAGCCCAAACGAGCCGAAGATGATGCACAGCCACAACACGAGCGTGAGCAGCAGCGGCATCGGGGTCGAGCCTGCCGCCTGCAGCAGTGCAAGCTCGCGCATCGCCAGGACGTCGCCGGCGATCTGAATGGCGCGCGCCTGTAGCCGGCGTTGCGTTTCACTGTTCGGTGACAGTTGCGCCAACCGGCGTTGAATATTTTCCCCGCGTTTAAGCTCCTCGGGGCTGCGCATGCTTGCCAGCTGAGCCGGATCGCCGGAGGTGATCTTCTGGATGCCAGTGGCGACGCCCTGCTTCAGCAAGACCCGGATCTCCTGCGTCTCTGGACCGTACTGGGCGAGTGTGCGATCGAGCAGAATGATTTCGGTGGCGTCGCGCACGACCGCGGCGTTCGCGGCATCGAATGAGTTTTTCGCCGACGAGATCAGCAGCCCGAGCACCAATGCGGCCATGGTGGCTATCAATCCAATCGTCAGCTTAATGACGCTGACCGATTCGTCGCCGAGATGATGCGCTGGCAGCATGGTATGCAGATACAGGCCGAGCAGGGCGCAGCTAAACACGCATGCAAACACAATGATCGCAATGCCCAGGTGTGGCACGGTTCGATTCTCCGTTTTCGCTGGAGGCGTGGTTGCCTTCGCCGGATGCCTGAACGACTATTTTGTATTACACCCCATGTAATTGGCGAGGCTGCGGCGCATCACTACTCTTTGTTTGTCGTGTCATCGCCCCTTGATGCATGCGTCCGACTCCCAAGGAAAAATCATGGCTCACTTTCCCGTATATACACTCGATTCGGCTCCGGAAGGCTCGAAGGCGGCATGTCGAGGTCTTGCCGAAGCAAAGCACTCTTTCAGACGCCGTGCGCTTCCAGCCGCCTGAAGATGAGGTAAGCGCGGAATAGTCTTCGCCCGCAAGGTGTTCTGTTGACGCAAAGACGATTCGTGTAGCAAAGCAAAGCCATCGAGAAACTTGCTATCTCTGCGAAAGGAAACAAGACAATGGAAACGCAATTGAGCACCTTGACGTCTGAAACCGCGAACGCATCTGCCGCCTCCCCACAAAAGCTGCTTCAGCTGGCCATGGGTTTCTGGGCCTCGAAGACGCTGCTCTCCGCGGTCGAACTCGACCTGTTCACCGTTCTGGGAAGGGGTCCGCGCACAGCAACACAACTGATGGATCAAATGCAGTTGCATCCGAGATCGGCACACGACTTCCTCGACGCTCTGGTCGCGCTAGGGGTCCTGGATCGAGACGACGGGCTGTACCGGAATACCGCCGAGGCCGATGCATTTCTGGACAGATCCAGGCCGGGTTGTATCGCCGGATTTTTGCTCATGGCTAACAACCGCTTATATCCGTTCTGGGGCTCGTTGACCGAAGCATTGCGCACGGGGCTCCCGCAGAACGAAGCAAAGGAGGGCGGTAACCCGTTCGATGCAATCTATCGTGACGAACGCGGACTCCGTGAGTTTCTGGGCGCAATGAGCGGTGTCAGCATGGATCTGGCAAAGGAGATTGCGCAAAAGTTTCCCTGGCAGAACTATCGCTCGGTCGTCGACGTCGGGACCGCGCAGGGCGCCCTCGTGGCGGAGATTGCGCGTACGCACGAGCATCTTGCGGGAATCGGGTTCGATCTGCCCGCCGTCGCTCCGGTATTCAACGACTACATCGCGGCGAACGCGCTAGAGGATCGAATTCGCTTTCATCCGGGCGACTTCTTCGTGGACGCCTTGCCTTCAGCCGACGTTATGGTGATGGGACACATTCTGCACGACTGGAATCTCGAACAGAAGCGCGAACTGCTCGCGAGGAGTTATCAGGCGTTGCCCGCCGGCGGATGTCTGATCGTCTACGACGCGATGATCGACGACGAGCGCAGGCGCAATGCGTTCGGCTTGCTCATGAGTCTGAACATGCTGGTCGAGACGCCCGGCGGTTTCGACTATACCGCCAGGCAGTGCCGCGAATGGATGACCGAGGCTGGCTTTCGGGAGATCAGGGTCGAACCGCTGGGCGGGCAGAACTCGATGGTGATTGGCGTGCGCTAGCGGTCGAGATGCGACAGCATGGGCGGCAGGTAACGTGTGCCCGCGGTCTGGTGTCCGGCAAGGAAACTCCGAATGTGATCCAGATCCGCCGGCGTCAGCCGAACTGAAGCTGCGTTCACGTTTTCCTCGAGGTATTGGCGCCGTTTGGTGCCGGGGATCGGCACCAGATCGTCACCTTGCTTGAGCAGCCAGGCGAGCGCGAGCTGGCCCGGTGTCACGGACTTCTCGTCGGCAAGGGCCTTGATGAAATCTGCGAGCTTGACGTTCGTATCGAAGTTGCTGCCCTGTATGCGCGGATCGTTGGCTGCCCGCCAGTCGTTGGCGGGAAGGTCCTCCGCCCGCCTGGCGTTGCCGGTCAGGAAGCCCCGGCCAAGCGGACTGTAGGGAACAAAGCCGATACCCAGTTCGCGCAGCGCCGGCAGCACCTTGTCTTCGACGCCGCGCTCGAACAGCGAATACTCGCTTTGCACGGCCGAGACGGGTTGCACGGCATGGGCGCGCCGGATGGTATCGACGCTCGCTTCCGACAAGCCGAAATAGCGAACCTTGCCCGCGGCGATCGCGTCCTTGACCGCGCCCGCCACGTCCTCGATCGGCACGTCGGGATCCACGCGATGCTGGTAGAGCAGATCGATGT
Organism: Paraburkholderia sp. BR10872; assembly: GCF_040965835.1. Lineage (NCBI taxonomy): Bacteria > Pseudomonadati > Pseudomonadota > Betaproteobacteria > Burkholderiales > Burkholderiaceae > Paraburkholderia > Paraburkholderia sp. BR10872. Next base: position 197,194 of record NZ_JBFRCN010000001.1, on the reverse strand, counting down.
GATCGGTCTGCAACCGGACGAGCGACGCGTCGATCACCTCCTTGATATGCTCGGGGTGGCTGTCGAGGCCGCGTACGCCGTTGTCGATCTTGAAGCCGAATTTCGTCGCGATCGTCACTGCGTGACGACGCCCTTTTAGCGCGCGTCCGAGCAGTTCCTCGTTGGCGAAAGGACCATAGATCTCAGCGGTATCGAGGAATGTGCAACCGAGCTCGATCGCCCGATGAATCGTGGCGATCGACTCGGCGTCGTCGGGCGTGCCGTAGGCGTAGGACATCCCCATGCACCCCAGCCCGATCTCCGAAACGGCGAGTCCTTCACGTCCAAGCTTGCGCGTGTTCAGCATATTGCCCTCCTGTGGTGGCTAGCTACCTAGCATGGCACGCGCGTCGGATACGTGTTAGCACGATACTCCTGATTGCTTGCACGATTCTCCTGCAGATAAGGGACGCTCACCAACTCCATTGAGTCGTCGCAAGGCAATGCGAGTGCGACCTCGCAGTCAGCGCAATAGACACCACCCATGCCGTCGAGTTGCGCGCTTGGCTTGCCGGCCTGGTCGATGATGTCACTCGCATCGATCTGCGCTTGGGACATGTGCCGGATAAGGTCCTCCATCTCGTCCAGAAGCACGCCGGGAATATCGTGAAACGCTTCCTTTGTGACGCTTGTGGAAGCGCGATCATTCTCATTCCAGGTAAATAAGCATTCCGAATAAAACAACGATGTTTGAAAGAACTGAGCCGTCGAACACGCAGTCGTCTATGGCTCCCATGGAGTTCCGTCACCATGCTTCTGCAAGCGTATACATGATTTGACCGTGGATCTGCAATCCTCGTACCAAGCCAATATTAGTGAGGGCGCCGCGTGATGAATCGGAATCCGTAATGTTTTTTTCACACAAATGCGCCTACAGCGACCTAGTGTGTTTTGGTAGTGGCATCTTCGCTGCATGTTTACGCGGACGGTAGCAAGCGTTGGTTTTGCGGTGGGGCAAGTCGGTTTCACATGTACCGGAAGATCACGATATGACAGTCATGGCTCCGGTGACGGACAGCCGGAAAGTGCACAGGCGTTTTCCCTTTTTCGCGAGGCTCAGAATGAAAATCAATATCAGGTGCTTATCCCGGTTTGCTTTCCAGGGCGTGGCAGGCGGCGGGGTCATTGCGCTCGCATGCTCGATCGGCCCAGGCGCGAACGCGCAAACACTCGGATCGCTCGTCCAGGTAGCCGCGGGCGACCCGTTCAGCGGATGTGCCGCCGACCAGGTGCATGCGCAGGAATCGGCATTCGGCAGCGTCCTGTATCCGGCGACCTCGATTGAGCCATGGATTGCGGTCGATCCGACCGACCCGTCTCGTCTCCTCGCCGGCCACCAGCAGGATCGCTGGAACGACGGCGGTTCACGCGGGCTCGTCGGCGTCGCCTCGAGCGATGCGGGCACAACCTGGTCCAATACGATTCCGTCCGGCGTGACTGCGTGCACCGCAGGCAAATTCCGGCGAGCTTCCGATCCCTGGGTAGATTTCGCGCAAGACGGAACGGCCTTCTTCTTCTCTCTGGTACTGGACCCTGCGCAGCCGACGACTCCATTCGGAGCCCGAAATAGCGGAATGCTGGTCAGCCGCTCCACTGACCATGGCGCGACGTGGCAGCCTCCCGTTACGCTGATCCGCACCAACTCGCCGCACGTGCTCAATGACAAGAACTCACTCACTGCGGATCCGACCGCGAACAAATACGTCTATGCGGTCTGGGATCAGTTGAGCGTGTTCCCGCCGACGAAGGAGGGCGCCCAACTGCTCGCGCAAAATGACGGTGTTGAGATCGCGCGCCAATTGGCGGGCCTCTCTTCGACATGTGGGACGCCGCCGTGCGCGGGTGGTGCCCCCTCCTCCAAATTCAGTTTCACCGGCCCTAGCTTCTTCTCACGGTCCACCGACAATGGCGTGACGTGGAGCACAGCCGCACCGATCTACCAGCCTGGCACGAACGCGCAGACAATCGACAACATGGTGCGCGTGCTGCCTGATGGAACCGTGCTCGACTTCTTCACCGCGATCAACGTCACGCCATCGCCACTGAGCATCGGCTATATCAAGTCGACGGACAAAGGCGCGAGCTGGTCGGGGCCGACGTTCACCAACAATATTCATACGATCGGCGGCGTGGTCACCGGCGTGGTCACACCTGACAGCGGTCAGCCGATACGCGACGCCGCTATTCTCTACAGTGTCGCTGTGAACCCGGTCTCGGGGGCTATCTATCTTGCCTGGCAGGACGATCGCTTTTCGTCCGGGACCTGCACCACACCCACCGGATCGATTCCGATTGTCGGGGTCGTCTTCAGCGAGTCGGATGACGGCGGGGCGACCTGGTCAGCACCCGTGATGATCAACAAGACGCCGCCGAACGGTACGAACCCCTGCCGTCAGCAGGCGTACATTCCGGCGATAGTGCCTTCGGGCGACGGCAATACGATCGTGGTGACCTACTACGACTTTCGTAATGACACGAACACGCCTGTGGGCTTCGAGGGCAGCGACTATTTCGCGGTGTTCTGCTCGACAGCCACTGCGTGCACGAACCCCGCCAACTGGGGTAACGAACGGAAACTGACTGACGCCTCGTTCAACATCCTGAACGCACCCGTAGCGGGTGGACATTTCCTCGGCGACTACATGGGTCTGGCCGCTAGCGGACCGAAAACTATTTACCCCTTATTCGGTGTTGCCACGAGTGCCAACGTGACGGCCGAATACACCCGTAAGATCACCTTACCGTAAGCGCTAACGGCGGCGGCCGCAGGAGGTCGCCGCCCATGAATCGGGAAGCATGTGTAGACGACCGATTCGGCCGACGCGGGAAGTTGGACACGCGTGCACTCCTCGTCAGGACGGCGGCGAGAGCGCCTCGTTGAACTGCGAGAGAAACTGTCATGAAGTAACATCGGTGTGCTCGCCGGATCGCATCAATCCTTGCAGGGTTGTGGATTAAATCCAGCCTTGGCCAAGCCTTCCGTGAAAACGGCAAGATTTTCGTTGCGCTGGATCGGCATCCATTCGGTCAAGTTGCCGAGGCGCAAATCGGGAACCAGTTCACGTAGACGAATCGCAGCTTGTCGAGCCTCCCGTTGATTCCCGAGCCAGGCCTGACTCGCGGCGAGCGTTGCGTGGGCAAGGCCGAAACTCGGCAAATCCCGCATCGCCTTCTCTGCCCACGCAGCGGCCTCGACGAAGTTGCCCATGAACAAATGCGCAGCAGACAACCCAAACTGCATCCGGTAGCGTTCCGGATCCAACGGGCTCAGCTGCATCGCATGGGAAAATTGCCTGATCGCCTGTTCGGTTTCGCCGTGCCACAAGCGAACGAATGCGCCGAGGAACCACGCGGCGGCGAGATTGTGATTCAGTTCCAACGCCCGATCCAGAAGCGCAATGCCTTCCGCCAGGTGGTCACCGGCAAGATGTCCGAGGGCGTGCCCGCTGCGCGCCAGGGCCACGGCGTCATATCTGCCAAGCTCGACCGCGCGGCGCGCCAGACGCGCGCCTTCGGCCATTTCCCGCGGGCGATCCTGCATCCAGCCGTTGACCTTGCGCCAGCAATGACACCAGGCCGCCATTGCGTATGCCGATGCGTATTCCGGGTCGCACTCAAACGCGCGCTGGAATAGCGGCAACGCTTCGTCAATCGCTTCGCGGGTGCCTCGATGAAGCCGCGCCATGCCGCGTAGGTAGAAGTCGTACGCATCCAGACTTTCGGTCGGTTTGAACCGGGCGCGAGCGATCTCCGCCTGTTCGAGCTGCGGCGCAATTGCGCCGACCACGCTGTCGGCGATCTGATCCTGGAACTCGAAAATATTGTCGAGCACGCCCTCGAAGCGACCAGCCCAATGAGTCGCGCCGGTGCTCGCATCGACGAGCTGGCCGGTGATGCGAACGCGGCCCTGTGCCCGGCGCCAACTTCCTTCGAGCACGTAGCGCACGCCAAGCTCGCGCCCGATCTGCTTCACATCCACGTTTCGATGCTTGTACGTGAAGCTGGAATTACGTGCCACGACGAATAACCAGCGGTATCGCGACAACGCCGTGATGACGTCCTCGATCACACCGTCGGCGAGGTAATCCTGCTCCGGGTCACCGCTGAGATTGACGAACGGCAGGATGGCGATGGAAGGCTTGTTGAGCTGCGCCGCGTGCGGCGACGATGCTTCGGACGGCGTGGTTGTCTCGCCGGACTGAAGCGCCAGCGGTCGTTCGGTGATATCGGCGACGAACCGGAATCCCTTGCGCGCCACGGTTTTGATCACACGCTGCTGCTGACCGTCATCGCCGACCGCGGTGCGCGCGGCATTGACGTGGCTCGCCATGGTGGATTCGGAAATCACGCGTCCGTCCCACACCGCATTGATTAACTCGTCACGGCCCACGACACGGTTGCGATGACTCGCCAGATAAACCAGCAGATCGAACACCTTCGGCGTCGTGGCGACCGGTTGGGAAGCACGGCACAAGTCGCGACGTTCCAGGTCCAGCGTGCAGTCAGCGAAAACCCATTGCATTCGGGGCTCCAGCGCGAGAAGGCCGCCGGGCATGGGGTACCCGGCGCGCCGATGAAGCAGATCAAGGAATTTTGGACGGAAATACAAGGTGCAGGCAAAGCGGCGCCCGCGTCCGGAAATCATACTGCACTCATCGGATAACGCGGCAAGCCCTTCGTAAACTTGGCCAGCGGGAGTGCAACATGAAAGTGGTCGTCATAGGTGGCAGCGGACTGATCGGCTCGAACGTGGTGCGGCGGCTTGGCCGCGATGGGCACGAAGTGGTGGCCGCATCCCCCTCGACCGGGGTGGACTTGATGACGGGCGAGGGGTTGGTGAGGGCGCTTGAAGGCGCGCAGGTCGTTGTCGATGTCGCCAACGCGCCATCCTTCGAGGACGACGCCGTGATGGCCTTCTTCCAGACAGCGGGCCGCAACCTGTTGGCCGCCGAATACGCTGCGGGCGTCGAGCACCACCTCGCCCTCTGCGTCGTGGGCACCGAACGCCTGCAGCAAAGCGGCTATTTTCGCGCCAAGGCCGCGCAGGAGACGCTGATCAAGGCGTCGCCGGTCCCGTACACGCTGCTGCGCGCCACCCAGTTCTTCGAATTCGTCGGCGGCATCATCGCCTCCGGCAGCCAGCGAGACGAGGTGCACCTTTCGCCCGCGCTGATCCAGCCGGTTGCTGCCGACGACGTCTCCGCAGTCCTCGCCGATCTTGCGGCGGGGATGCCATTGAACGACACCATTGAAGTCGCCGGTCAGGACCGCTTCCCGCTGGACGACCTGGCCCGCAAGTTCCTCGCCGCACACAAGGATCCACGCACGGTGATCGCCGATGTCCACGCACGCTATTTCGGCAGCGAACTCGACGACCGCACCCTGGTCGCCGGCAGTGGCCATCGCGTCGGCCCGACGCGCTTTCACACCTGGCTCAGCCTCTCCGTCGCGAAAGACTGATTCCTGCAACGATTTTCCTCTGTTTAACCCCATAAGGGACATGCCATGACCCAGCGCATCGATTACCAGCAACAATCCCCGGAACTGTTCAGAAAATTTGTCGAATTCAGCCTCGTGCTCAAGAAGTCCGCTATCGAGGAATCCATCGGCCATCTAGTCGATATCCGGGCCTCACAGCTCAACGGCTGTTCGTTCTGCGTCGACATGCACGTGAAGGAAGCCACGATCCATGGCGAGCGTCCGCTGCGTCTTCATCACGTCGCCGTGTGGCGCGAGTCCAACCTGTTCACGCCGCGCGAGCGTGCCGCGCTGGCCTGGACCGAAGCGCTGACCCAGATTTCACCGCTTGGCGTGAGCGATGAAATCTACGACCGCGTGCGGACCCAGTTTTCGGAGAAGGAGCTGTCCGATCTCACCTTCCAGGTGATGTCGATCAACGCGTGGAACCGGGTCAACATCGGCTTCCGCATCCCGCCGGGGATCTACGACAAAGCCTTCGGCGTGGACAAGTCGGGCCTGGCCTGACCGCGGCGCAAAGGGGTAGCGTCATGCAAATTTCGAGATTGCTGATCGCATCGCTGCTGCTCGCTGCGGGCGCTGGGCAAGCGCACGAGCCGGCGCAAGCACAAGTCACGCCGCTGATGACCAAGGCGCTGGACGACTATCCGGGCAAGGAAGCGCTGATGATCCGCCTGGAATATCCGCCCGGCGCGTCGGACCCCGTGCATCGGCACAATGCGCACGGTTTCATCTACGTGCTGGAAGGCAACATCGTGATGCAGGTCAGGGGCGGCAAACAAGTGGCGCTCGGTCCGGGACAGACGTTTTATGAGGGGCCGAACGACGTTCATACGGTTGGGCGCAATGCGAGCCAGACGAAGCCCGCGACGTTCATCGTAGTGCTGCTCAAGGACAAGGGCGCACCGGTTCTCGTGCCAGCGAAGTAAACCATGCCGTCGCCCGGCGCGGCTCACGAAATCTATTAATAGGATTACTTAAAATGACTAAAGCAACCCGCAATGTGCAGCCTGTTACCGCCAACCTTGGCAAAGCAGGTTCAGTCGAACTCGTGCCTTCCCGCTACGCCGTGCGCGTGGGTGACGTCGACGTCGTGCTGATCAGCGATGGCATTCTGCCGCTTCCGACCTCGACCATGTCCACCAACGTGAGCGAAGCGGACCGCAACGAATGGTTCGACGGTCGCTTCCTGCAACGCGACATGTTCGACTGGGCGCTGAATATTGCGCTCGTGCGCAGCGGCGAACGCCTGATCCTGATCGATTCGGGTGTGGGCGACGGTTTCGAATACTTCACCCGTGCAGGTCGGTCGGTGATGCGACTGGAATCGGCTGGCATCGACCTGGCTACGATCACCGATATCGTGATTACGCATATGCACATGGATCACGTCGGCGGACTGAACGTCGATGGCGTTAAGGCCAGACTGCGCCAGGACGTGCGCATTCACGTATCTGCGGCCGAAGTGGAATTCTGGAAAAGTCCGGACTTCAGCAAGACGGTGATGCCGGAAGCCGTTCCTCCCGCGCTCCGCAAAGCGGCTGCGAAGTTCACGGAACTCTACAGCGAAAACATCATGCAGTTCGATCAGACCGTCGAAGTCGCAACGGGCGTGTCGGCGCGCGTAACGGGTGGGCACACGCCGGGGCATTGCGTCGTAGACGTCGCCTCGAACGGCGAGAAACTGACGTTCGCAGGCGACGCGATTTTCGAAGTCGGCTTCGACAATCCCGATTGGCAGAATGGCTTCGAGCACGATCCTGACGTGGCTGCGGACGTGCGTATCGCGCTGCTCACCGACGCTGCTGAAACCGGCGCTTTGCTGGCCGCAGCACATGTGGCGTTCCCGTCCATCGGTCACGTTGCAAGGAACGGTAAAGGCTTCCGTTTCGTGCCGGTGCAGTGGGATTACTGATTGATGAACGCCTGTCAGTCATCGGCGGGCGTGAAGGCCGCCTTCATGGCAGCACGACGATCTTCCCGCCGGCCTTGTTCTCTTCCATGCACCGGTGTGCATCTACGATTTCGTCGAGTCGAAAAACCTTCCCAACGGGGACGCGAAGTGTCCCGGCCTTCACCTGCGCCAGCAATTCGTCATACGGCGTCGCCATGAATTCATTGACTCCGCCGTCGTAAATGGTGAGTTTTACCGTGCTCGGTATCACTTCCATCGGACTGAAGGTGTCGAACGACCACTGGTTGCCAACAATGCCAGTCATGCACACCACACCGCCTTGTTTCGCGCAGCGCAACGAGTCCTTCAGCGTCGTGGTTCCGATGAGTTCCAGCACTTTATCCACGCCGCCGGGCGACACTTCGCCGATCTCCTGCGCGATTGTGCCCGAGTCTATGACGACACGGTCGGCGCCGTTCGCACGCAGCGCGTCGCCTTTCTGCGGATTGCGGGTCGTCGAAATCACAAACGCACCGTGCGCTTTGGCGATCGCCGCAGCGGCAAGTCCAACCGATGTCGTTCCACCCCGAACCAGCAGCCGGTCCCGCACTTGCAGCGCGAGGGCCTTGAACAGCGAGCCCCACGCGGTCTGAAGCATTTCCGGCATTGCGCCGAGCGTTTCCCAGGGCAAGCCAGTGACCAGTTTTTGTACCTGCCGGGCAGGTACGCAGGTGTACTCCGCATAGCTGCCGTCGAACTCACGCCCCAAGCCTCCCATCGCGGTGGCAACCGTCTCGCCCTTGGCGAACTCCATTCCCGGTGCGTCTTCCACGATGCCGACCGCCTCGATTCCCAGCACGCGTGGAAACTTCACGCTCTGAGAAAATCCCTGGCGGGTAAACATTTCGGATCGGTTGAGTCCGAACGCCTTCACGCGGATCAGTACTTCGCCGCGCTGCGGCGTCGGTATAGGCCGTTGTTCGAGCTTGAGCACCTCAGGACCACCGGGCTCGTGGATCACTGCTGCTTTCATGGTCGTCATCGACGCCTCCTTTGCGGCTCGCGAGTGTCTATTCGAAACCATAGAGCAGCTGCGATTTTCCGGTAGGCGGTAATGCAGAAAATCGTTTTCCACTTCCGGAAAGATCAGCGTGCCATGATATGTCACGTGGGCGCTCGTGCTCCGGGTTGGCATCTATCCTTGCGGCGTCGCCGACGATTGGCGCACAATGGTTTTCCAAGGATGGAAAAGCGATGGCGAACCTCAACTCGCTGGTGATATTCGCAAAGGTGGTCGAATCGGGCAGCCTTTCCGGGGCCGCACGCCGGCTTGGCATGCCGGTCTCTACGGTCAGCCGGCACATCGCTGAGTTCGAGCAGGCACTGGGCGTTCGGCTCCTTGAGCGCTCCACGCGCAATCTCACCCTCACCGACCTCGGCAAGGAGGTGTATGAGCAAGCCGTGCGAGGCGTCGAGCTGGGTGAGGCCATCGACAGCGTCGCGTCCAGCCATCTCTCGGACGTGTCGGGGCTCTTGCGCCTTTCGGCGCCGCCAAGCGTTTCGGACACCTTGTTGACGCCGCTTGTCCTGGAATTTCAGAAGCGCTATCCGAATGTGCGTTTTCAGATTCTCGTTACCGAGCGCTACGTCGAACATATCGCGGACGGCGTCGACCTTGTGTTCCGGGTTGGCGCATTGCGCGATTCGTCGCTGGTCGCGCGGCGCCTTCTGGCCTATCGTCATCGCATCGTTGCGACGCCCGCGTGCCTGAAGCGCTGCGGGGCGATCCGAAAGCCGCAGGATCTGCTCGAGCATCGCCTCCTTGCGTTTTCGCACTGGAAGGCGGATTGCAGCTGGTGTTTCGTGCACGAGAATGGAGGGGAAAAGCAGACGCTCACGTTCCAGCCGTTATTCGCGATGAACGATTTTGCCGGCCTCGCTTCCATGCTGCTGGCGGGTGCCGGCATTGGTGAACTGCCCCCTGTGGTCCGGCCCGATCTTGTTCGCGAGGGCAAGCTGGTGGAGGTGATGCCGCAGTGGCGCCTCCCGACATACGACCTCTCGCTCGTGTACCTGGGCAACCGGCACATTTCGAAACCGTGCAGGCTCTTCAAGGAATTCGCGATTGAAATGGCACCCGTGTTGTTTCCGGATTTTCCGCAGTAAGATGCAGACCATTCGAACTCCTGAATGATTTCGAATGGTTGAAACGGGTTCGATGATATCGCCTGTTTCGCCTTTCAGGATGGTAAGGTGCCAAAGAGCCCGGGCACCATCTTCGAGGCGAAGTCCCTGAAGATGCGTACCTGCCGGGGCAGATAGCGGTCGCGCAGGTTGGCGATGGTCAGGTCGAACACAGGCAGATGCCAGTCCGGCAAGACCTCGACGAGCTGCCCGCTGCGCACGAGGTCTGGCTGGACGATGGGCGGCAGTTCCCCGATGCCGCAGCCCTCGAGCAGCGCCACAATGAGCCCGGTGTAGTCGTTCATGGCCATTGTCGGCTGGAAGGAGACCGTTTCGGTATCCCGGCCGTTGACATGAACGAAGCTCCAGCTATAGTCCGGCTTCCAGAAAGAGAACGCGAAAAGCCGGTGCGCGGGAAGGTCCCGCGGCGACTGCGGAGGCGGGCATCTGGCGAGGTACTTCGGACTTGCAACGACCTGATGCCGGTAAGTCAGAAGCGTGCGCGCTGCGAGCGTCGCGTCGGTGAAGGTTCCGACCTTGAACGCGATATCGACGTCTTCGGCTATCTGGTCGACGATGCGTTCGGTAATGAACGCCTTGACCTCCACGTTCGGGTAAGACTGCTGAAAGGCTTCGACGACAGGCACGATCAGCGAGTCGGAGAGGTTTGGCGGCGCACAGAGCCGTACGGCGCCGGACACCTCGGGCAGGCGGTTCGAAATGACATTGTCGACGGCTTCGCTGACCTCGGTGGCCTGTCTTGCGAGCTCGAATACTTCGGTGCCGAAGTCCGTGAGCCTCAGGTGATGCGTGGATCGATCGAGCAAACGAACACCCAGCTGATTTTCGAGTTCGGCAATACGGCGGCTCACAGAGGAAATGGGCATCTTGAGCCGCCTCGCGCCCTCCGAGAAGCTGCTCGCCTCGACGACCTTCGCAAAAATGAGCAGCGTATTGAGATCTTTCATTACCGTTACGCTCCGTTCGACCTGCAACTTGCTGGCGATCTGCAGCTTCCATCGTCTGACGCAGATTACCGCCGCAACCGGGCGGCAGCAAGGCGGCAGTCCGCCTGGCGAGGTAAAGGAACCAGTCGGCTAGAGCACGACTCGCTCGCCGTTCGGATTGCCTTGAAAAGTCCAGCTTCCGCCGCTTCGGAACGACGCGCCTGTCGCGAACGTGTCCTCCATGAACTGGAGATACGTGCAGCGGCCATGTTCGACCTTGGCGAACACCGCGAAGGGCGTCGTCACGACCTTTGAGAGTACCGTCGACCGGTACGTGAAACGACCGAACATGGCGGCGTATTCGTCGGTGCCGAACAGCGCCTCCGGCTCGAAGGATTGAATCTGCCAGTAGCGGCCGACATCCATAAAGGTCTTCACGATGCTCTCGGGACCACGAGACGTACCGGCCCACGGCATGATCCGCTTCAGATCGGGATTGTCGTAGTTGAGCGAAACATAGATTACGTCAGGTGTGACGAGCGAACGGACGTGCTCGATATCGGTTGGCTTCTCGAGTATCGAAGACAGCACTTCGGTTGGCGCGAGCATGGGCTTTCTCCTCCTCATCAGGGCACACGCTCAAGCATACAAACGCGGCCGCTCGCGTGAGCTTTCCAGAAATGGAAATCCGATTTCCGCACTGTCCGTTAGCGGTCGACCGAACGGTTGGCTACCATTGAGATCACATTGCGGTCACGCAAGCGGGAAACAGAAAGGAGCGCAACTGTCATGAGCACGGCAATCATCGGCCTTGGAAACATAGGCTCCCGGCTGGCGAAGAATCTGGTAACGGGTGGCGAGACGATCATCGTCGCGGCAAGGACGCCGGACGAGGCAGAGGAGGTGGCCCGAGACCTCGGCAGCCATGCCGAAGCGTTGACGGTCGAGGATGCAGTCGCCAAGGCGGACGTCATTGTCCTGGCGATCCAGTTCGACGCGATCAGGCAATTTCTCGTTACGCATCGTGAGGCGCTGGCGGGGAAGATCATCGTGGACCCGTCAAACCCGATCGCCCCGGACGGTAAGGGCGGATACAGAAAGACCATTCCTGACGAGCAATCTTCTGGCGTGCTGATTTCCGGGCTGCTCCCGGCTCGGGCGCGTCTCGTCAAGGCGTTCGGCACGCTGGGCGCGCAATCGCTGGAGGCCGGCGCGAACCGGTCGCCGGAGCGGGCCGTGCTGTTTTATGCAGCGGACGATGCGCAAGCCGGCGAGGTCGTAGCAAGACTCATTACCGTCAGCGGGTTTTCTCCTTTGCGCGTGGGCGGCATCGACCAGTCGATCCGGATCGAGGTTGGCGGCGATCTGCACGAGTATGGACAGCTTGGCAAGCTGGTCAGCGCCAAAGAGGCCGTGTCGCTCGTCTAAGCGGCATGCGCGCCGTTCATCAGATCACGGAGGAACGACTCATCGTGAACACCGAAACGCGCACCGTCTCCACGCTCGCCGAATTGCAGACGGCAGTCGACGACGACCAGGTTCTGCATATCGTCGTTTCAGCGCAGATCGATGGGGTGGCAGCCCTTCGCCTGCGACCCGGTTTGGCTCTGACCGGCATCGACGCACATGCCGCCCTGCGCTTCGCGCCCGGCAGCGACGGGCTCCAGCTTTCCGCCGACAATCGGGTAGAAGGCTTGCGGCTTGCCACAGACCCCGATCGGCGCGCCATTTTCAATGACACGCGTGTCGACGGATTCGGTCGGCTCGTGCTGCGCCATCTGAATGTTGCGGGCGTCGTGCAACTGCTGGCCCGCGACAGTGTGGCTGGCGGCCATGTCGAAGCACACGATATCGACATTGGGGCCGCGGACGCCCGCGGCTATGAAGAGCGCCCGAAGGGATACGGCGTCGAAGTCGTTCCCGGCGTCTTCACGCTCTGGAATCAGCGCGAAGACCGCGGCGTAGTCATCACGGCGGACCTCACCGGGCTTTCGGCGGGCCGTGCCGGTGCGCCGGTTCGCGGCAGCGGCATCTTCGTTGGCGGCGCCGGAGAGGCGGGCGGGCGCGTCGTGGCGAATCGGCTGGAGACAGGCGCCGTCCATAGCGATGGCGGCATCGCGCCCGGCACGCCGGATCGCATTACCGGCGGCGTATTCGTCGTGTCGGGCGCATTCGTGGCCAGCGTGCGCAATCACGGCCCGGTGACGACCTACGGTCCGAATGACATGGTGCTCGACAACTGGGGAGCCGTCGATCGCTGGATCGTCGACGGGAAGGTCACGTCCCACGGGCCGAGCGGCATTGGCTTCGTGAATTTCGGCTCCCTCGAGCGGCTCGAAGTCAACGCGTTGATCGAGACGTTCGGCCAGGGATCGCGCGGTTTCAATGTCTACACGGGCACCGTGCGGTCGGCGCAATTCGAGCGCGTCGTCACGCATGCCGATGGCGCAGTGGGCATTCAGATCAGCCAACCTGTCGGCGAAATCACGGTCCGCCGGGGCATCGAGACGTGGGGCGGTACCGGCGACTCATTGGTCAAGGGCGTCGTTGTCCGGCTTGCGGCGACAGCGCTCAGCATCAAGCCCGGAGGATCGGCGCGCAAGATCGCGATCGCCGGCGGCCTGATCACGCATGGCGAAGGCGTCAATCCGCTGGAACTGCACGGCGTAATCGACGCGCTCGAGGTCAGCGGTGGATTGACGGCTGCCGGTGGCGGATTCGCCACCATCTAGCACCGAACGACAACCAGGGAACGCAATGGATCACACGACAACATCCGGTATGGCGGAAGAGGCCCGTGCGCGGCGCGAGTTTCTGCGGGCTGGCTCGGCTTCGGCACTCATGCTTGCCTTGGCGGGCCCGGCGCTGGCCGCGGGCGAAAAGACCAGGGCTGATGTAGAGGAGGGCGGCACACCGCGGCCGGGCGGTCCACTCCAGTCTGCGGGAGCCCTCGAGTTCGGGCCCGGCAATGTCCTCTTCGTCGGCGATATCACAGGTGCGGCCGTTCATGCGTTTGCACTGAAGGATTCGGACGTGACCTCTCAGGCCGACGTGGAAATGGGAAATTTTCATAACTTCGAAGGCCGCGATCTGGTCCTGGGCGTGGATCAGAAGCTCGCTGCGCTCTTCGGGACGACGGTCGGCAATATTGTCATCAACGATATGGCGATCCATCAGCCGTCGCGACAGATTTTCATGTCGGTCGAGCGCGGCAGCGGACCAGGCGCCATGGCTGCGATTGTGAAGGTCAATCACGGCAAGCTCGAGTTGCTCGAACTCGACGGTATTGCGCACTCGAAAACGGTAATTCCAAACGAGCCGGACCAGAACGCGATGCTGGAGTTCGAGCCCCAGCAGGTCTATGCGATTACGGACGTCAAGTACTACAACGGCGAGGTTTTCGTCACAGGAATCTCGAATCAACGCTTTGCATCGACGCTGTATCGCATCCCATACCCGTTCCGTTCCCGCCTGTCGACGAGCACCGTCGAAATCTGGCACCCGACGCACGGGGAGTTCGAAACGCGCGCCCCGATCGTGCGGCAACTGATCCGGGAGATGGATGGAAAACCGTACCTGTTTGCCGTGTATGGTTGCACGCCGCTCGTTCGCTTCCGCCTGGAAGATTTAAAGGATGGCGCGCATGTGCGTGGGGACACGATCGGCGAACTGGGCTATGGGTCGAATCCGCTGGATATGCTGACTTATACCGATCCGACGGACAATAAGGACTACTTGCTCGTGACCATCGACGTACGCAGCGCGTCGCGTATCGGAGCTGCGGAGTTGACGACCGCGAAACCCGAGCCGACCGGTGGCCCCATCGACTTCGGGCCGGGCGGCCTCGGGCGTACGCAGCGCGATCTGCCGATCCGGGCGGAACATATCGCGATTCTCGATCCACGATGGGCAGTCGTCATCTGGCGGCATCCGAAGACGTCCTGGCGGCTGGACATCGGCACGCTGATGGTTCCGTACTTCTTCGACCGCAGGTTGGGAATGGCTGAAATGAACTGGCCGAATGGTCCCGATCCATTCCACTACCGCGAACATCGCAACGAGATCGACCACGCGTAGCCGGTTGCGAGATCAGCCGGCCGCAGAATATCGCGCAACGCGACCGAGTAAGGATGCCGATGACACTCCAGCCAACACTGCGAGTCGAGCACGAGACCGAGAGGAGCGGGGTGGCTTGCGTCTGCGTGCGCAACCTCGATGCAGATCTTGCTGCGCTTCTCGTCGAACACCAGGGGACGGCCCGCTCGCTGCAACCCGTGCTGCGTGTGAACGTTATCGATGCAGCCATGCGGGACGGCGACGAACTTCCCGATGTGGCTGGCTGCTGTCAGCTTCTGGAGGCCGGGGTGCGATTCGTTCCGCGTTTTCCGTTCGAACCGGGCGTTCGCTATCGAGCAAGCTTCGATTTGCGGCCGCTCGGCCGTATTGGGCATGCGGACGTGCTGACGCTCGAATTCTCGCTACCGAACCCCATCGGGGTCGACCCGGCTTCGGTGTCGGAAGTCTTTCCATCCGCCGATGTCCTGCCGGAAAACCTGCTTCGCTTCTACGTTTGCTTTTCCAGCCCGATGCGGCGTGGCGGTGCCGAAACGCAGATTAGTCTTATCGGCCCCAATGGACGGCCTGCGCACGACGTGCTCTATCGGCCTGCGCTGGAGCTTTGGGACAGGAGCATGCGATGCCTGACGGTTCTGCTGGATCCGGGCAGGCTGAAACGCTGGGTCGGTCCCAATCGGGAACTGGGTCCGCCGCTGAGGTTGGGGCAACGCTACGCGTTGGCCATCGGCTCGGCAATGGTCGACTCATCCGGTCGTCCGCTCCGGCAGAATTCCTACAAGCCGTTCGTTGTCGCTCAGGCGGTCCGGGAGCCCGTTGCGCTCGCGCATTGGACGGTTCTGCCTCCTGCGGCGCTGAGTTGTCAACCTCTGGAAATCGTGTTTCCCAGGCCGCTGGATTGGGCGTTGCTGCGGCACGCGATTGTGGTCGTGGGCGACGACGAACGGCCGGTAGCAGGGCGAGTCGCGATCGAAAAGGGCGAAAGACGCTGGACCTTTACGCCGGATTCGCCCTGGACGGCGACGCGGCCCGCCATTCGCGTCGCGCCGGACCTTGAAGACGTCTGCGGCAACACCCTGTTCGAGGCTTTTGACGGGCCGCTGCGAGCGCACCGCGAATCGAGCGCGCAACGCAACAACCGCACGATTCGCTTCGAATTCACACGGCCGGCGAATTCCGCGTAACGATTGTGGAGGCAACCCTTGGCCTCGGCGGCCAGTCGTTTGCCACGGGACGTGTGGATTGGCAACGATTTCGAGCGAAGGAGCCGCATCAAGCTAGTTGCCCGATTGCTTAACGGTCTCGGTTGAGCAGTACGTTTTTGTAATGTAAACGGGCGACATGCACCGTCGCTTGTCCGAACACGAATCCGCCAACACCGCCGCCGATCATCGCTCCGACGACAGTGTGATTAGCAAGCGCACCCAGTCCAGAGCCTACTCCGGCGCATATGGCGCACCCGAGCAGGCCGGCCCATGTCTCCCAATGCCGCCATGTTCGACGAAAGGCACGTCGCCAATACGCGCGTCTCTCTCTCGCGCTTAGATTTGCCAGCTCAGGGATGCTTTTCAACGTCCAAAAGATCGTCATTTCCCATCTCCTACCCGTTTATTCGCGCCGAGGCATTGTCGACGAACTTCGCCCCGTTGTCGACTGGCCGGAGTTGGCCGGATCTGGAAATTCGAAGTCGGATGTCCGGTCCCTCCGACGCTTCGGTCTAGAACTTCCGTAGCCGACCCGAAGCGGTCTCATGGTAGCTGGTCAAGCGGACGGCCGGTTCCAGTGATTAAACGGTCATCGGCCCGGCGACAAGGACAGCCGAAGTCTGGTCCGGGAGCGCGTAGTCAACTGCGTCTGAAAGCGAGGAGGCGGGCAACAGATCGCTGGCACACTTCGCCATGCTGGTTCAACGTGTCGCTCTGCACCGTCACAATTCCTCGGTCATGCTTCGATCTGGATGGCGCAATCTCCACGATCGTGCTCACGACGTGCAGGATGTCGCCTGGCCGGGTTGGGCGTGGCCAACTGATCTCGCTTCCCGCACCGATCACTCCACCCGCCAACGGCAGGCTCTCGACCAGAAGCTTCATCGTGATGGCCGCTGTATGCCAGCCGCTAGCCGCAAGGCCTGCAAAGAAGGTCTCGCGCGCGGATTCCTCATCCAGATGGAAGGGCTGGGGATCGAACTGCTCTGCGAAAGCGAGTATCTGCTCGGCGTCGAGCCTGTGCTCCGAACTCGTGTATGTCGCGCCCGGCGTCAGGTCTTCCAGATAAATCGGCTGTGCTCTCATGTGACTTCTCCTTGCAAGTGGTTCCGGACGGTCCGCTCGTTGTTCGCTCGCGGCATCGTGTGCGTCAATGCTGGCGTAATCTGCGTTACATCGTCAGATCAGCGTCAGTAAGCACGGCCGCGGGTGGCACGTTATCGCCGTCATCGAGCGTTTGTGGAATGAAGTCTCTCAGAAAATCCACCCAGCTTCTGATCTTGGCATCCAGATACTCGCGAGACACATAAAGAACGCGGATGTGTGTCTCATTCATCCGATGTGTAGGCAGTACACGTAGCAGCGTGCCGTTGCGCAGCCACGGCATCGCAGTCCATAGCGGGAGCGCGCCGATGCCCCGGCCGTCGCGCAATGCGAGCGCCATGGCTTCCGCTACGTTGACCTGAAAGGGCGAAGGAGGAAGCTCAAAGGTTTCCGTGCCATAGGGACCATCCAGATTCCATCGGCTTTGCGGGAATACCGGACTACTGGTGCGCATGCAGGTGTGAGCGGCGAGGTCGGCCACCGTGGCAGGGGTGCCATGCCGGGTGAGATACGAAGGCGACGCGCACAAGATGTTGCAGGTCTTTGCGACCGGGACCGACACGAGACCGGAGTCCGGCAACTCAATCGCGCCTAGTTGAACCGACACGTCGTAGCCTTCTTCGATCAGGTCGGGAACGTGCTGCGAAAGCGTCAATTCGACGGAGACCTGCGGAAACAGCGCCTGGTACCGCAGGACTGCGGGCATCACATAATGCTGACCGAAACTCGCGGTGGCATGCACGCGCAGGCGTCCCGACGGCTGCAAGTGCGCATTCGACGCCTCGGCCTCCGCCTGATCCACGAAAGCCAGAATCCGGTAGCAATGCTGCAAGTAACGCTGACCTGCTTCCGTCACTCCAACGTGTCGAGTCGAACGGTTTAGCAGACGCGTCTGCAGATGTGCCTCCAGTTCAGTGACGGCGCGCGACACCTGACCGGTAGATTTATCCACGGAGTTGGCAGCAGCGGTGAAGCTGCCAGCCTCAACTACGCGCACAAACATCCTCATGTTGCTTAGCGTGTCCATCGTATTTCCTTTATTGCGCCGCATGGCGCTGCGCGGGATGGGTGGCGGCAACGCCACTCATGCCGGATTGGCGTGCTCGCGCGATGCGTCCATATACTCTTTCGCCGAAACGGCGATCGTTTGCATAAGTGCGGCGCCATCCAGAAGCTCATGTGTGGCCCGATCAGCAGCGACTGAGGCCTGCCGCAGCAATCGGACTGCGAGTGTGTCGCAAGCCGTTGCGAGGCGCGCGAAATCGAGCTTGCGCAGCCTTCCCCGAATGACTGTCATCGCGCGCCGTAAGCCTGGATGCGACGAAGTACCGTTTTGTAGCGCGAGCAGGCTGTCGCCTATCGCCCACGCCGCGAGTAGTTCGCGCAGGCCGGTTTGCTCACCTGATGCCCGCTTGACGACGGAGGTTTCCGTGGCGAAACGGCGGCCGAGGCGATCGGCAGTACAGCTAAGCCAGGCATCTCGCCGCCATCGTTGTGGGTTGCTGGCCAGGCTGGAAAGATCCCGCCGGACCGCGCGTTGCAGGCGCGCGATGCTCGACGCACGGTCCGCCGGAAACAAAACCGAAAACGCGAGCGTGGCCCAGGCGATTGCCAGCAGGGTGGACAGGGCGTCGTTCAAGAACGCCGCATCGTTAATACGTGCCACGTTGCTGGGTGAAGTGAAGTTCCAGAAGAACAGGGCAAATCCGCTGCCAATCGATGCCGTTCGAGGATTGCGCATCGCAAGACCCGCAGAGATCGTGAAGACGCCAGCAATACACGCCAGCGGAACGAAGTCCGTCACTGCCGGTAGCAAAACAAAATTACAAAGGATGCCTGCCAGTGCCGCAATGAATGCGCCCTTGAGCCATCCCATCGCGGCGGCTATGGAATTGGGGCGCGTGGCGAAGAGTGCGCTCACCACCCCCACTGTGGCGACGAAACCCGCGCCCGACGGCCACGCGCTAAATAGCCAAAACATCGACGCGGCTACCACAGCGAAAAAAGCCCGCATGCCGTTGTGCCAGGCAAGCACGTGGTCATGGTGGAAGGCAAATTTCACGAGCGATCGCGGAGGATTGACCTGATCCAGACAAGACTTTCGTGCGATAACCTGCTCCCACGCTGTGAGAAGCAGGGTTAACCGATCAAGAATGAACAGCATGCCACTCTGCGAACCGCGCTGGCCGTATGCTTCCGAAGAAAGAGCGAGCCTGATCCTTGACTTCAGAGAGGCGATTCTGGACTTGGCACTGGCGGAATCGGTGTCATCGCCTGCCAGCAGCGTTGCCGTTTCATTGACCACGTCAATCTGAAGATCGGGGTTGCGAGCCAGTTGCGCTCGCAACGCGTGGATGGCGCTGAGCTGCGTGAGTACCGCGATGATTGCGGCGCGTAGATGTCCAATGGAGAGACGAACTTCCGCGGATGCAGCGGCAGCATATTCGGCCGCAGTGTCCAGTTCGAGAGCCGCCGCAAACAGCTTGTGTATGGCGACGTCATCCGTCTCGCGGCGAAGCGCGCGTGCGCCGAACTGTGAAGCCTTGCTTACGTAGCCACGAAATTGTTCGCGTACCTCTCGTAACGGCGCCCCAGGGGCGAGGATCGCAGTGAGGGTTGCTTCGACCAGAATGCCGACGACAACATAGACAAAGCGCGCGAGCGCGATATCGAATGCATGAAGGGGCGCGGAAGCGGCATCCAGCCCGATGATCGCTGCCGTATAGCCTGCCAGTACCGCTGCATATGCGCGAAAATTCCGCAGTGCCGTCGCAAACCCGGTGCAAAGTCCAATCCAGCCGGCGAGCCCCACCAGGAACAATTCTGGCGTCTGCGCAAACAGGGCGACGAGCACGAGTGCTGCGACTGCGCCCAGCGCAGTACCGAGGATCCGGTACTGGCTCTTCGAGACGCTCATGCCCCGACTATTCTGGGCGACGACCCACACGGTGATTGCGGCCCATTTCGGATCGTCGAGGTTCATGCAAAACGCGACGTACAGCGCGATCAGCGATGCGCCTGCGGTCCGGACGGCGTACGCCAGCCCCTCCCATGTAACGCACGGGATGGGTAGTCGGGGTAGTTTCTTGAAGTCCATCAAAAATGGAGTCCTAATTTATTGATGGCCAGTCTTCATACACCAGCGGGGCCACGCGTTTTCCGGTCGGAACGCCCCGTTCAGGCCAGTATTGCGCGATCGATCTCGCGAATCGCTACCGTGCCGAGCATCGCCATGTTTCGATCGACTTCGTCCCTGAGAAGGCCGATTGCATGTCGAACACCCGGCTCGCTGCCCACCGCGGCGGCATACATGAACGGGCGCCCCGCGAATACGAACTGCGCACCGAGCGCGAGCGCCTTCAGGACATCTCCCCCGCGCCGGATTCCGCTGTCCATCATTACGACGGTTTTGTCACCAACGGCATCACAAATCTGCGGCAATACAGCTAGCGGCTCGACCGCCCCGTCCAGTTGGCGCCCACCGTGGTTCGACACGATGATCCCGTCCGCGCCAATCGCGAGTGCGCGCCGTGCATCGTCCACGTGAAGAATGCCTTTGATGACCAGATTCCCGCTCCAACGTTGACGAATGCTTGCGATGTCCGACCATGACAGATGGTCGCGTCCGGTGGTGTCGCGTACCGCCGAAGCGGACAGCATCGGCGCCCCTCGTGTCGCGAATGAGTTCTCGAAGTGGGGCATCCCGTGATTGATCAGCGTCCGGGCGAAGGTGCCGAGCAGCCAGCGCGGATGGGAAATACCGTCCATCGCGAGACGAAGCGACGGGCGCAGCGGCAGCGAGAAGCCCGTGCGCACGTTGTTTTCGCGGTTTGCCCAAACGGGAATGTCAACGGTGAGGACGAGCGTCGCGAAGCCGGCGGCCTTGACGCGCTCGATCAGGGCGTCGCGGCGAGCGGCATCGCCGGGGAGATAGGCCTGGAACCAGGTGCCAGGTGCTTCGGCATGGACCGTCTCCATCGGAATGAGCGAGGAGCCGCTCATGATCGCAGGGATGTTTTCATCCTGAGCGGCCGTGGCCAATGCGATGTCGCCGCGATATGCCGAAATGGCACTGATTCCGACCGGTGCGATTCCGAACGGAGACGAATAGGTGTGGTTGAAGATCGTTGTCTGCTGTGACCGATGAGACACGTCGACAAGCACTTTCGTGCGGAACTTCAAGCGTTCGAACGCGGCCCGATTCGCCGCGATCGACATCCCGTCCTCCGCTGCGCCTGAAATATAGCCGAAGAGCGGACGCGGCAGAACACTCCGTGCCGCCGCCTCGAAGTCCGCGAGCGAGAGGATCTGGCGCAGCCGCGGGGGGAGATGTTCCTTGACCCCGTAAGCTGGTTGTTCAATTCGCCCGACGGGCGTCGTCTCCTGCACAGTCATCTGCTCTGCATAGTCGTTCATTTCACCATCCCACTGTGTTACATCGAAATCGCCGCGTCGGCCCTCGGCGGTCGGTGTGCCCGACAACGCCAGAGCGCCGGCGACATCAAGACGCAAACGAACCGCGCTGGCGCATCAACTCGCGGAACAGCGATTCGTTCGGCTGGAATGGCGCCCGGCCGTGAAGGTAAAAATAGTTGTTCAGCACCACCAGACCGCCGACCGGCAGAGACACTTCCTTCGTGCCGGCCGCCGTTTCCATCGACTGGGACAGTGAGCGGAGAAATGCCGCTTCTTCACGGTTGGACGGCTGAACGAACTGGTCGATGAACGAGATCGACAGACCGAATTCGCTTTGAAAGAACAGCGGCCGCTCGATCTGCTCGCTGACGTTCTTGGAACCGGATCCCTTGTAGAAGAACGGCTTGGTCCCGAGCTTGTGATTGACGAAGCGATCGCGCTCTTCCCAGTCGTCGATGTGCAGAAACCGCGATTCGCCGCCGACCGCGTTTCGTTCCGCGAATTTCATCATCAGCAGCCAGTCCGTTGCGTCGCTCACGTACGTGCCGTCGGTGTGCATCGTGAACAGCCGGTATGCCTGACGAAGATACGAGTCGCTGTTATCGGTGTGCTTAACCACGAAGCGGGCGTAGTACGTTCCCGACATCGCATCGTGATTGCTCGGGCCGAGGATATGACCGATGGCCGTACCGAACTTCACGAAGTCAGAAGGGTCTTGCGAAAGGTCTTGGAGGCCGATAGTGAAACCGCCGTGCCGACGGTCCTTGACCAGCTCGACGAGCATGTCGGCAAAGTCGTCGCCCAGACGCTCGACCAGCAGATCGGCAAGGTGATGGCGCATGAACGGGACATACTCGAGATTCTGGACGTCGACATCGCGCACGTCCGCCAGGAATCCGGTCAGCGCGTTGGGGTCGACCGTCACGTTCATGATGCGGTGATGGGTGGGATGCGCCGACAAGCGGAAAAGCGGTTGCCGGTGCGTGATGGAACCAGGGTGGGTGATCAGTGCGTCCATGTTGTCCTCCAGTTGTTTCAGGCTCTATTTGATGCCTCTTCTTTGATATCATCCAGAAGCAATGTGCGAATGTTTATTCGCTTCTGGAGATTAAATGATCGACGCCCGTCAACTGCGATACTTCGTTGCGGTGGTGGAGGATCTTCACTTTGCCAAGGCAGCGGATCGACTGGATGTCGCGCAATCGGCGCTCAGCGCCCAAATTCAACGCCTCGAGCAGGAGATCGGCGTTCGTTCGTCTCCTGAACCGCAACAAGCGACAGCCCGTTACGCTGACCGATGCGGGGCGTTTGTTTCATGCCGAAGCGGTTGCAGCGCTACGTCATATCGAGCGTGCGGATCAGGTTGGCCGGCTGGCGGCCAGAGGCCTCGCTGGTGTGGTGCGGATCGGATCGGTGGCATCCGGCGTAAGCAGCGGTGTGCTCTCGAGGATGCTGCGTCAGTTTCGGATCTCGCATGGCGACGTGCGAATCGAGGTCGTGGCCATGGAGACCCCGCGCCAGTTCGAGGCACTCGTCAGCGGCGAGATAGATGTAGGTATCGTGAGACCGTGGCGCCAGCATCCAGCAGGTATCGTGGCGACAATCGTGCAGACCGAATGCCTGTTGGTCGCGATGGCCGAGGACCATGCATTGGCAGAAAGCGGGCACGTGTCGGTCAGAGACCTGAAAGATCAGCGTTTTATCGCCCCCCACTTCGACGACGACACGGGATTCAGCGAGGTGCTTACTGCGCTGGGCGTGGCGGGAGGCTTTGTTCCCTTTCTCGAACATCGCGTTCATGACTTCATCGCCGCGATCAGTCTCGCATCGGCCGGATACGGCGTGGTCGTCGTCCCGGAATCGATGCGCAACTTCACACAGCCAGGCATTTGCTATCGGCCGATCGAGGATTTCGAGTATCCGTGTCATCTCGCATTGGCCAGCAGGCGGCGAGAGCTTTCCCCCGCCGTTCGCGCGTTCGTGAAGGAGTCCCTCGCGCTGTTCACCGGCCGCACCTTATCAGACCCAGCTTGAACCTGGAGGTGACGATCCATAGAGAGTCAATCAGGACCGCTATGTAATTATTTTAGTCGAGCTTGACCGCGAAGCCGCGACGCACCGCGGGGCGATCGAACATGGCGTCGTACCATCGCTTGACGTTTGGGTAGTCTGCAAGATCGACCTTGTGCCGCTCGTGTCGCCACGCCCAGCCAATGATGGCAAAGTCGGCAATCGAAAGCTCGCCGGCCACGTGCTCACGGCCGGCGAGCCTTTCGTTCAGCACCGAATAAAGCCGTCGTGTTTCGTCTGAGAAGCGCTTGAGACCGTAGCGTCTGTCGCCCTCGGAAGCGAGGGCGGCGAAGTGTGCACCTGTCCGGGCATCGGTCCGAAACCACCCATCTGCCACATGAGCCATTCGATCACGGGCACCCGTTCGCGTAGACCACGTGGGAGAAATCGGCCGGTCTTTTCTCCAAGATAGAGAAGAATCGCACCCGACTCGAACACGCTGATGGGCCGACCATCGGGGCCGTCTGGATCGACGATCGCCGGAATCTTGTTGTTCGGGCTGATGGATAGGAATGACGGCTCGAACTGCTCGCGGTTGCCGATATTCACAGGCTGAACGACGTACGGCAACGCCATTTCCTCGAGCGCGACGCTGGCCTTGCGGCCATTAGGCGTGTTCCATGCATAGAGCGTGATCGGTTCGGTCTTCATGGATTCAGCTTAATTCGACATCGACATGTGTGCTGAAACCCGGACGCGTGGCGAGCGACGCGTACCAGCGCTCGAGGTCGGGCATTCGAGCACGTTCTATGCCCGGCATGCCAAACCACCGCTTCGCGAACGCACCGAGAACGATATCCGCAATCGTGAACGACTCGCCTTCGACGTAGTCGCGACCCCCCAACCGCGCTTCGAGCACTTTCCAGACTTCCGCGACCTTTACGACATCGGCGGCAATTTTCTCGATGTCCCGCTTGGCCTCGGGTGTGCGGACGATTCCCCAGAACACCGGACGCTCGGCCGGTTGCAAAGTCGAGAGCGACCAGTCGAGCCAGCGGTCGATGCTGGCCCGCGCCTTTGGATCGGCGGGATAAAGTGTGCCCGGTCCACCGTACTGCATCACGATATAGCGCAGGATCGAGTTCGACTCCCAAAGCACGAAATCGCCGTCGACGAGGGTGGGGACTTTGCCCATCGGATTCATCGCGAGGTAGTCAGGTTCGGTGTTGTGTCCGAACTGCAGACCGGCGTCTATCCGGTTATAGCGTAGGGAGATCTCTTCGCAAAGCCACAAGACCTTCTGGACGTTGACCGAATTGGCACGTCCCCAGATGGTAATCATGCGTGAGTCCTTCTAGTGTTTTGTTATTAGTGGATTGACCGCTTCACTCCGTCGTCGGCATAGCGCTTACGCTGGCAATGCTGTCAGCAATTCGGCCGTCGTGACAATCGAATGGGCAAACGTGGGTCCGTTCAGTTCGTGGGCCGCCCGCATCAGTTCCGGCGTGAAGGCGGCGGTCGCGTCGCGTACGAGCGTCACGTGATAGCCGAGTTCCATCGCGAATCGCGCAGTGGATTCGATACAGGTGTTCGCGAGCAGGCCGACGGTAATCACGTGCGAGATTTTGTGCTGCTTGAGCTGGAAGTCGAGGTCCGTGTTGGCGAAGCCGCTTTGCGCCCAATGCTCGTGGATGACGATGTCGTTTTCCTGGGGAACGAAATCGGGGTGCCATTCGCCGCCCCAAGTGCCCTTTGCGAAGGTCTGACGCTTTTGCACGAGCCGTTGCGTCGGGTTCGGATGGTCCCAGTCTTCGTAATCGCCAGGCTGCCAGCGGCGATGCGGCACATAGAACACCTGAATGCCAGCCTTGCGTGCGGCGCCCACCGTTGCGCGCAAATTGTCGAGGAGCCGAACGTCGTTGGCGACTGCCTCGATCATCGGAAAGATCTTGCCGCCATGTGACAGGAAGTCGTTGTACGGGTCGACCAGCAAAAGGCCAGTGTGTTCGACGTGATAGACGGGGTCCGACATGATGTTCTCCGGAAAAGCGATGCGGGATGGGACACGACACAGCCGACACCCGTTGCGCGAAACTTCTGCGCGACGTCGCGCACTTCGTTGCCTCACGAACTCAGTATATATATGAATTTCATAGTTGCAACTGGAACGTAAACACCATACCCAGTGCGTGGGTATAAAGTGCAGGGTTCGTCACGGATGCGGATGTCATCGCCATGACGCAATCCGTGATACTATGAAAACAGAAGTTACGATGGAGGCAAAATGAAGCGCAGAGAGAAGGGGGTAGCCACGGTGTGCCCGGTTGCGCGATCGACCGAAGTTGTCGGTGACAAGTGGACGACGCTTGTGCTGCGCGAGTTGTACATGGGCGCGACCCGATTCGAGGAAATCCAGATTCAGACGGAGGCGACGCCCCAGATGCTGGCGACGCGGCTGAAGTCACTCGAGGCGGACGGGATGGTCGAACGCCATCCGTATCAGGAAAGGCCGTTGCGCTACGAGTACCGTCTCACGGAGAAAGGCCGGGCGTACTATCCGGTGATCCAGGCGCTACGCACCTGGGGCGAGACCTGGTGCAAGAGCAAAGGCGAGGAAGTCGCGGTGCATTTTACGCATCGTGTGTGCGGGCACGAGGTTGGCCTCGACTATATCTGCCCGTCGTGCGGAGAGTACGTGGAGCGTCGCGACCTCGATGCAACCTTGAGTGCTTCGTTTGCGAAAGAGCGCGAGAAGAGGCGCGAGATATATCGGGCCGCGAAGGCCAGATCCGAATAGTTCGGTCAGCGCGCAGCGGGCTATCGTCCGGTCTGTTCCGTGCGCCGCGCGTTCACCAGGAAGTCCGCGACGAAGGCTAGCGCGAGAGCGCCCGCGCCGCACAGGAATACGAGCGCGTAGTCGTTGTGAAGGCGAGAAAACAGATACGAGTCTCCATAGCCGCCGAGTGCCTGGAAGAGGGCAAAAGCCGTGGTTGCACGGCCCCACGCTGCGCGCTGTTCCAGAAAATTGTTCGGTAGCAACTCGTTGATGCGTCCGAGCACGAGCGGCACGATGCCGGGCGTGAACACGCCGAGGATGACTGTGGCGCCTGCGAGAACATTGGGATTCCCTGTCTTCGCCAGTACCACGATCGCGGTCGCCTGTAGTACGAGGCCGGCGCGCCAGGCTGCCCGAAAGCCGATGCGGCTGCCCAGATTGCTGCAGATCATGGGCCCCGCGATGGCGGCGAGACCATATAGCACCCAGTAGTCGGCGCCCACTGCTGCGCCGCGGCCGAGGCCGCGCGCCACGTAGTCCACGAGCAGCACAATCACAGGCACGAGGCCGAGCGCGTTCGCGGCGTATTGTGCGTAGAGCACGCGCAGCGCGAGGCCGCTGGACTCGCCCTTGTGCGCTGACCCGGCCTGCGCAGCGGGCGCATTCGTCGCCGGCCAGCCGAACCAACTCAAGGCTGTGAGCGAAAACGAGAGCATGCCGAGGCCGAGCCACGTGTTGCGCAGCCCGGTCGACAGGAGTTGCGGGATCAATGTGCCCGATGCCGCGACGCCGAGGCCCAGCCCGAGAAAGATCATCCCGCTCGCGAAGCCGCGGCGGGGCGCAGGAATATGCGGGAGGATCGATGTCGCGACGAGTACCATGATCGCGCCACCGGAAAAGCCCGACAGCAGACGCCAGAAGAAGAACCACGCGACAGAGACGGGCCAGGCGCACGCGAAGAACGCGATCGTCACTGCGGCCATCAGGAGTCGCAAGGCGGCCCGGTTCGACAGCTTTGCAACGAGCGGCCGTCCTGCCATCGCACCCATCAGATAGCCGGCGAAATTTGCCGCGCCGAGCGTGACGGTCTGCGAGGAACCGAACCAGTGCGCCTGGATCATTGAGGGAATGAGCGGCGTGTAGGCGAAGCGCGCGAGACCGATGGCGACCAGACTGCCGCAAAGCCCGGCGAAGGCTGCGAAGAGCGCGCGGGCATCGAGCGATGATGCATCGCTCACGTGGGACGTGGAAGGAACTGCAGACATTGCGAACTCCGGTATCACGGGTGTTGCGGGGGGAAGCGTCTACGCATTGACGTCTACGACTGTGCGACCCTGAATCTTGCCTTCCAGTATCTGGCCCGCGACTGCAGGAACGTCGGCGAGCCCGATCACATTCGTCGCGCGGCCGAGTTTGCTCAAATCGAGGTCGCGCGCAAGCCGCGCCCAGGCATCGATGCGTACGGACTGAGGAGCATTGACAGAATCGATGCCCGCGAGGGTCACGTTGCGTCGGATGAAGGGCAGGACCGAACCGGGGAGACCCGAGCCCTGCGCCAGGCCGCAGGCGGCGACGACGCCCCGGTACTGAGTCTGGGCCAGGACGTTTGCCAGCGTGTGATGTCCAACGGAATCCACGGCACCCGCCCAACGTTCGCTGGCGACCGGCGTACCTGGCTCCGAGAGCGTTCGTCGGTCGATAACTTCCGCGGCGCCGAGGCTGCGTAGATAGTCGGCCTCCGCGGGGCGGCCGGTTGATGCGACGACGCGATACCCGAGGCCCGACAGGATGGCAATGGCGATCGAGCCGACGCCTCCATTGGCACCTGTGACGAGGACGTCGCCGCGTTGTGGCGAGAGGCCGCCATGTTCGAGTGCCAACACGGCAAGCATGGCCGTGTATCCGGCCGTGCCGATAGCCATCGCGTCGCGCGTGGAGAACACCTCTGGAAGCTTAACGAGCCACTCGCCCTTCACGCGCGCCTTTTGCGCGAATCCGCCGTGATGATCCTGGCTGAGCTCCCAGCCGTTGAGGACGACACGGTCGCCGACGGAGATGCCGGGATACGTGGATGCCTCGACGGTGCCAGCCAGGTCGATGCCCGCGACCAACGGAAACTCGCGGATGATCTCCGCGCGCCCAGAGATGGCGAGTGCGTCCTTGAAGTTCACTGTCGAATATTCGACCGCAACGGTAACGTCTCCGGGCATGAGGTCTTGCTCGCGCATATTGACGATGCGCGTCGAGATCACGTCACGCGGTTTCGTCGCGAGTAGTGCTTTGAAGGTCATTCGATTCTCCTGAGCAAATTGATTCCCGATGGCTCGAGCTATTGAGCCGTTGTCAAACGGAGAGTGATGTTTTCAGGTGGCCGGGTCATGCGTGCCCGTCAGCAACGGCTGAACTGGATCGTGCGTATGCGAGCGTATTGACCACTACGGCGGCGAGCGAGAGCAAGGCGCCGATCGCGGCGAGGCCGATCCAGGCAGCGTGCAGGGCACCTGCGCCTCCGAGTGCCGCACCGACTGCGCCACCGAGAAAGTACGAAACCATGAAAACGGTGTTCAGGCGGCCGCGGGCTTCGGGCCGCAGTGCATAGATCCGCGCCTGGTTGGCAATGAAGCTCGCGCGATTGCCCAGATCCAGCAACACCATCCCGACGATCAACCACACCAGGCTGCGTGCGCCCGCTGCGACAAATGCAAACGCGATGGCGACCGTGAGTGCGCCTGCGGTTGCAACATGGCGCGCGCCGACGCGATCGACGATCGCGCCCAGTCGTGGCGATACCGAAAGACCGACAAGGCCGATCAGCCCAAATGCTCCGATCGCGGCCGGGCCGTAATGGTAGGGCGCTCGTGCGAGTAGTACCGCGAGCGTTGCCCAGAGCGCGCTGAATGCGGCGAACACAAGAAACCCCATCGTTGCCGAGAGGCGTAGTAGCTGTTCCTTGCGAACGAGGCGAGCGAGCGAGTGCATCAACTCGCGATAGCGGATCGCCGCGAGCGCATTCGACACGGGCAGTTCCCTGATGACAATCAGAAGGCCAATGTCGATGACGGAAGCGATCACGAATATCGATCGCCAGCCCCACAGCGCGCCGACGACGCCACTCAGCGTGCGCGCCAGCAGGACGCCAGAGGAGAGCCCACCCAGCAGGGAACCGACCACGCGTCCTCGCGTCTCGGGCGTCGCCATGCCCGCGACTGCCGGGATGATGATTTGCGCGGAGATTGATGTCATTCCAACGAGGAAGCTGCATAGTGCCAGCGCGGAGAAGGACGGTGCCGCCACGCAGGCGAGCAGTGCCACTGCGTTCGCGATAATCGCTCGCGTAGCGAGTTTGCGCGGTTGGACACCGTCGGCGAGCGGGACGAAGAGCAGTAGTCCCATCGCATAGCCGAGCTGGGTAAGGGTGGCGATGAGGCTCCCACGCGCCGACGACACAGCGAAGGTCGATGCGATCTGCGGCAGCAGCGGCTGATGGTAGTAGATCGGCGAGACCGCGAGCGCGCAGCAAAGTGCCATCAGAAAGACCTGGCGCGGGGAGATCATGGGTGCCTTCGCTAAGGTAGGGGCGGAATTGCGCGGAATTCGCGGTATCGACGGAGTCGGACGAATTACAGAGCAAGGCGTGATCAGGCTTTGGGCAATGCGTCGAGGAACTCGCAGGTGCTCACGATACTGTGTGCGTAGGTCGGCCCGTTCAGCTCATGCGCCGCGTGCATCGCTTCCCACTTGAGAGCGGCCGTTGCGTCCTTCACGAGCGTCACGTGGTAACCAAGCTCCGTTGCATATCGCGCCGTAGCCTCTATGCAGGTGTTGGCCAGCAGGCCGACGATCACCACGTGCGTGATGCGACGCTGCGTGAGCTGGAAGTCGAGATCCGTATTGGCAAAACCACTGGAGCCCCAGTGTTCGAGCGCCACGACGTCACCTCGTTGCGGCGTGAAGTCAGGGTGCCATTCGCCGCCCCACTCGCCCTTCGCGAAGTGATGACCGTCCATGATCTTGCGCTGGCTCGGGCTCGGATGACACCAGCACTGATAGTCGCCAGGCTGCCACCGCCGGTGCGGTACATAGACTACCTGGACGCCGGCATCGCGGACGGCTCCGTTGATACGTCGCAGATTCTCCAGCAGTTCGACTTCTTCAGCGACATCCTTGACGAAGGGCCAGACTTTGCCTCCTTCGGAGAGGAAGTCGTTAAAGGGGTCGACGAACAGCAGTGCGGTTGATCTGGCCTCGTAGGCGACGCGGCTCATTGCATTTCTCCGGAAGGGGTTCATACCAGAACGCTGACTTGAAACAGCTCGCCCTCTCATCCGGACGCGCGTGCGACTTGCGACGCCGGTACGGCCGGAGATGAGGACTCTCTGTTTCGGCATTGTATATATGAAAAACATAGCGTCAAGTTAGGCATAAATCCCATTTCATGTGTACGGGATTGCGCAGCGTTTTTGTTGAATATGACCGGTTTACACTCGAGATAAAATATTGCTACTATGAAAATCATATGTACAATTCTGAGGCAGCAAGCCCGGAAGTTGTTCGTATCGTTCGTACGAAGCCCACCTGATCGCAGTGCCATACCCTGGAGAGCAACATGCAATACCTCGTGATGATTTCCCGTTCCGAAAACGCATCTTCCATGTCCCCTCATAATGAAGAGGTCGAGGCGGAGGCCGAGTTTGTCCGCCGTCTTTACGCCTCCGGAATAGTTCGGCAGGTATGGCTGAGGGCAGAAGGGGGAGCCTGCATGATTTCGGAAGCAGATGACGAAGACGGCCTGAGACAACTCCTCGGCGAACTTCCTTTGGTCAAGACCGGCTATCTTGCGCCGCCACAGATCAGCCGATTGCGCTCGTATTCGGGGTTTGGTCCGCGTAGTCTCTGAGCCACTTCAGTTCTCACGCCTGTACGGGCCGGCCAATCGGTGGAGATGGCGACTCTCACATCATGTCGTCAAGCTGACAATCATCCTGGAACGATCTCAATGACACGCTGGAAGCTATTCGGTATGCTAACTATCGTCGTTGCGCTGTTCGCCACGGTGTCCTCTGCAATAGCGCCGGACCGCGTGGCATCGCTGCAATACGCGATACGAGCAACGGCTCGCACGTCCTTTATCCTGTTTCTGGCGGTCTTCCTGGCCACATCGTTTGCGCGACTCGTCCCGTCGGCGCTAACCCGCGCGCTGGTCAGGGAGCGGCGGTTTATCGGATTGTCGTTCGCCGCCTCGCAATTTTTTCACGCAACGGCGCTCATTATCTACATCAGGACAGCGCCCGAGGCATTCTGGGTGGGGCGTACGCCCGCGACAAACATACCGGGCTCCATCGGCTATTTGATGATTCTGTTGCTGACGGTCACATCGTTCGCAATGCCGGCGCGTCTGATCGGTCCGGCCAACTGGAAGAAGCTGCATCTCGCGGGCGTATGGGTACTAGCCGTCATTTTCACGGCTTCCTTCCTCACCCGAGTCCATCAACATGCCGCTTATCTCGTTCCCGGCATGGTCATGGTTGTCGCGATGTTGCTACGCATGGCCGAGCGGTTCGAAGCGTGAGGTCAGGGATTCGCTGCACCTGGAGGACGGCCTCCCGCGCAATCCATTCAGGCTGGCGCAGCAGTCGAAACTCGCGATCCTGGAACGCGCATCAAGGAGGCCCCATATCCGAGCGCGACACCGTTCGCAAGGTGTGCAAATCGCAACGCTCCATCACATTGCGTTATTTGGCCGCTGGCTACGACTTGCGCGGTTGAGAAGCGAGGTTGGATTCGTCATGGCAGTCCGTTACCTCTATAGGAACAGACGATTCAATCGTCGCAAGGACGCTCCGGCGAATGGCTCCTTCTGGCCGCCTACGGCCTAACCCATATGCTGCCCGCAAGCCACCCTCAACCGTCACTCGACCCAGTGACGCTTTGATTGCCAGTTGCCTGAGGTGGGCGCACAGCGGATATCAACTCGACGGTCTGTCGGAAGCCGGATCGGTAATGAGTCGCGTGCTGCGTCGGTAGGTGACATAGGCCCAGAGCCAATCCAGCATGACCTTCACCCTGTTCGGCCCTCCGGTGAGAAACGCGATATGTGCGGCGCCCCAGAACCACCACGCTGGCGCACCCCACATGCGGATGGGGCCGATTTCTGCCACCGCGGCCTGACGCCCGATCGTTGCCAGGCTGCCGAAATGCTTGTATCGAAACGGCGGAGGCGGACGGCGACCCGCAAGCTGTGCGTCGATCACGCGCGCTGCATATCTTCCCTGCTGTTTGGCGGCAGGCGCCAACCCCGGCACCGCTGCTCCGTTCCAGCCCAGACTCGCAGCGGCGTCGCCAATCGCATAGATGCCTTCTGCGGCCGGAACGGAGAGATCGTCGTTCACCTTGATTCGTCCGGACGCGTCCTCTGGCTGGTTTAGCCATCTGGCGACCGGAGACGCTGCCACTCCGGCAGCCCACAAGATGGTTCGGGATGCAATGCGATCCTTGCCGAGGTCGGCGCCCTCCTGATCGACGCCCAGCACCCTGGTATCGAGGTAGATCGTGACCCCCAGCTTGCGAAGGGAACGTTCCGCGGCGGCAGACAGGGAAGGCGGGAACGTCGGCAGAACGCGAGGGCCGGCATGAACAAGAATGACGCGCGCGGTCGACGGATCGATCGTGCGATATTCCTGATCCATCCCGTGGTGCGCCAGTTCCGCGATGGCGCCGGCCAGTTCGATGCCCGTCGGTCCTCCGCCGACGATGATGAACGTCAGCCACGCGGCACGGGCTGCTTCGTCGGCGGCCGTTTCCGCTTCTTCAAATGCCCGCAGCAGACGGCTCCTGATCGAGGTCGCGTCCTCGATGCTCTTGAGCCCGGGCGCGTAAGGCGCCCAGTGATCGTTGCCGAAGTAACTGTGACGCGCGCCGGTCGCGAGTACGAGATAGTCGAATTTGAGGCTGGCTGCGCCGATCAGCACTTCGCGGGCGGCGGTGTCGATGCCTGTGACGCTTCCCAGACGGACCTGGACATTTCGCTGGCCACGAAAGAGGCTCCGGATCGGCGTCGCGATTTCGCCGGGCGACAACGCTGCTGTCGCGATCTGATAGAGCAGCGGTTGAAACAGATGATGATTCCGCTGGTCGATGAGGGTGATCCGGCAGCGCGAATTGCGCAGGCCGCGAACGGTCTCGATCCCGCCGAAGCCGCCGCCGACCACCACGACATGCGGACACTCGTCCAGCGTGCCTTCTTCTTTGTCCGGGCGGTCGAGCACCCAGCGGGCGAGCCAATGATCCACCGAGATGGCGCCGGGCCCCGTGGCGACAAACATAAGCAGCAGGAGAAGCATGGCCAGCCGGTCGTCCATGGACATGGCGATGCCAGCGAGTGGAACCATGGCGGCATAGATGAACATCGCCGGCCGCGTCATGCAGCCGAAGGCGATGCAGAATGCGAGCAGCGCAGCGACCCATGAGGGGTAGGCGAACAGTGCCGCAAGACCTTGATGGGCAGCCCGCCCGAATAGGGTAGGCGTCAATGCGGAAGCGAGACTGAGCGACGCCGCGATGCCTGCGCGCGAGACGAGCAGGAGCACAGGTGACACATATCGCTCGATCAGCTCATAGCATTTGCTGACCTGTCGGGCCGGCCCAAGTGGCGCCCACGCCAGGCCTCGCGCCAACATCGCGTCGAGGGAGAATGTTCCCGGACCCAGCACGACCAGCCAGGCGAGCAAAACAAGCGTTGTGCCGTCCGGGCCGAGGGCGATCGATCCGTAGCCGCCAACGAGCAACGCAAGCGCGATGGGCCGGGTCAGCAGGCCAGCAGTGAGCAGGAGCGGCACGATACCGTGCAGCGCTGCCTCCACGCTGGACGGCGCATGCAATCCCGCAGCGGTTGAGCCGCTGTGATTGCCTTGCGCCATGGTCATGATCTGATGCACGAGCACGACCTGCCCAAACCAGACGCGAGTGGCAAGAAGCAGCCACGGCATGCAAAGCGCACGTAGTTTGGGCGCGAAGCGGATCAGCGGTTTGAAGGCGTTCCAGAACATACGGCACCCTTTCGAACGATCCATCACGGCGCATGCGGCGTCGACGCGAATCTCACCAGCGCAGACAATGCGGCGCGACGGCCGAGCCGACTGCAGTCGTGATGACGATGGCGAGCACGTACCAGACTCCCCAGAACGGGACCGCCATCTCCGAGCAATACAGCGAGTAGACGAGCAAGCCCTGCGCGCCTGCCAGCAGACCCGCGCCTGCGCCGGCCAGGGCGAGGCGCGTCGGCGCGAGCTGCTTCATCGCGCGCAATATCGCAGCGAGCGAGGGCAGCGAGAGCAGCACGACGTTCGCCGTCGCCGTGCGCCATGTCGTGCCGAGCATCAACTCGAGCCGGTAGCCCGGCGGCGTCGCCAGCAGAACGCTGCCGGCGGCGAGCAGCATGGAGGCCACCGGCAGTGCCGCCGCGAGCCCCGCGAGCCTGAGGTGCGCGCCGGGGCGGCCCAGCCGCTCGGCGAGCGCCACGGCCGCGGCGATGATCGCGAGCGGGAACGCGAGGCGCACCCAGAACATCGTCGTGAGGATCAGCTCGGGCATGTCGCTGCGCACGCCGTACAGCGCAACCAGCAGGGCCGCGCTACCGGCGAGGCCGTGCAGCAGTGCGCGCGTTAGCCGCCTTGGGCCGGCGTTGCGCTCGATGGGCGACACGTCGCTCGCGAGCCGGGTGACCAGCTCTCGCGTTTTCATGACCGGTACGCGCGGTCTCCGAGCAGGTAGTCGATCGATATCACGCCGGGGCCCCAGGCGGCGATGCCGAGCGCCATGGCGGCCCACGTGATGTGGATCGGCCAGCCGTCCGGCACCGTCAGCTCGATGATGCAGGTCATCAGCAGCAATCCTGCGGCCGCGAAGCGCGTGCCGAACCCGAGCACGAGCAGCACCGGGAAACCGACCTCGCCGCACGCGGAGAGGAACGCGAAGAGGGCCGGCGCGGGAAACGGATACGGACCGCCGGGCAGATGGAGCTTGAATTCGTCGGTGAAGAGATCGATGGCCGTGTCGTTGAGCTGCAGGAACCCGTGCCACTTGAGGATGCCCGATTTCCAGAAAGGCACCGCAAGCGCAATGCGCAGCACGAGCTGCACGAACGACGGTTGTGCGAGCCGTTCGATGAAGCGCCGGGCGCACCCGATCGCGTGCGCGACGTTGCCCGCGAAAGACGGTCTGGAGTCCTGTCGAGTTTGCATGATGGTTACGCTCCTGGTTGAACGGCGGCGAACACGCCGGCCGAAATCATTGCGGCCAGGCTGGCCGGCAGGTCAAAGGCGGCGCTCTCCTCGAAGGCTGCCTGCGCGGCGGCGCCGAGCGGCATGCCCTCGATGAGTGCGAGCAGAAACGCAGCGCCGCCCGCGGGCAGGCGCGAGACAATCACGTCGTAATCGGGCCGCGTGACGAGCGCGTCTTCCGCATCGCTCGAATGCAGCGGGGTGACGGGGCCGGGCGTCCGGTTCATCGCGAAGATCGCGGCGGCCGGGTAGCGCGAGCGCACGATGCGAGTAGCCGGATGCGGGACAAAGCGCAGTTGCGCTAGCGAATCCGCATCGACGCCCGCGAATGCGTCGGCCGCAAGCGGTGTGGCGTCCCCGGCGTGGTAGGCGTCGAGCCACGCGCGCTCGATGCGTGCCGTATCCGCAAGCCACGGCATGTCACGCGCGTACTCCCAGGTTTCGATGAACGACGAAAAATCGCGTCCGTACTCGAACAGGAGCGGCGAAGCCGGTGGCGTAGCGCGCACGTGACAGCGCGCCATCGCGCGGAAGAACTCGACGCCCGTGATGCGCTGCACGGCGGGATAGATCGCGGCCAGCGCATCGATGAGGCTGACCGTGACGTTGTTGCGATAGACGTTGTAGCGCTTCACGACGCCCTTGCCGTGCGCCGCCACGACACCAGTCGGTGCGGCGAGGTCGGGGTTCGTCAGTCCCGGCGCGAAGGCCGTCGCGTAGTCGCTCGCGGATGGCTCAGGCTTCATGGCTGGCACGCTCCATGAGGTATGTATCGGACTCCGATGTATTGTTGCGAAAAAATTCGGAAGCGATGCGCCGTACCGCCAATGCTTGTGCGCGCAGTTCGGGCCACGCAGGCAACTGGCTGTCCCATTCCACCAGTGTCGGTATGGGCCCGGTGCGTGCGATCACGTCGCGGTAGAGCGCCCAGACCGGATCGGCGACGGCGCGGTCGTGGCTGTCGATGAGCAGTGGCGCATGATCGTCGTCGTGCTGCTCGCTGTAGCCGGCCAGGTGAATCTCGCCGACGTATTCGAGAGGAAAGTCCGCGAGGTACGCGTGTGCCGGATAACCGTGATTGGTCGCTGAAACGAAAACGTTGTTGACGTCGAGCAGCAGCCCGCAGCCCGTGCGCTGCGCGACCGCACGGATGAATTCCGTTTCGCTCATCGTCGACGAGGCGAATGCCACGTACGTCGACGGATTCTCGAGCAGCATCGGACGTCCAATGGCTGCCTGCATCTGATCGATGTGAGCGCAGACCTTATCGAGTGTCGCCTTCGTGTAAGGCAGTGGCAGCAGATCGTTGAAGAACGTGCCGCCGTGCGAAGACCACGCGAGGTGTTCGGAAACGAGTGCGGGTTCGTAGCGCGCGACCAGCTCGCCAAAGCGCGCGAGATGGCCGGCGTCGAGCCGGTCCGGTCCGCCGATCGACATGCACACGCCATGCAGCGAGACCGGATAGCGCTCGCGGATCGCGCTCAATGCGCGGTGCGGCGGACCGCCTGCGCCCATATA
The DNA here is from genome assembly GCF_040965835.1 of Paraburkholderia sp. BR10872. Lineage (NCBI taxonomy): Bacteria > Pseudomonadati > Pseudomonadota > Betaproteobacteria > Burkholderiales > Burkholderiaceae > Paraburkholderia > Paraburkholderia sp. BR10872. The sequence goes on along the minus strand of NZ_JBFRCN010000001.1, from coordinate 160,271 downwards.
GTTCTCGGCGTGCACCTCGAAGAAGCCGTCCTGCAGACCGTCTTCGAGAATCGCCGCGAGATGCTCACGCTTGTAGCTGGTGCCTGCTAGCGCAGCCGCGCCGGGCGCCATGCGAAGGGGACGGCCGGACCGCGCCGCTGATTGCATGGGAGTGCTCATGACCGTCCCCTCTCTTTCGTGGTCGTAGCGATCAGGACTTGATCGGCGTGAGCGAGCCGTGGCCACCGCCTGGCACGACGATGCTCGCGCAGGTGCCACCCTGAACGAACTTCCACGAGTTGCCCTGGAAGTCGACCGTCGAGGTTCCCTGACAGGTCGTGCCGGGACCGGCGGCGCAGTCGTTTTGCCCCTTCAGCGCGACGCCGAAGCACTTCTCCTTGTGCGCGGCGACGGCGGCGTTCATCTCTTCCTTCGTGAGCGGTGCGGCATGTGCGACTGAAGCCAGCAGGCTGGCAACGGCGCCTGCAAGCAGGGCGGAACTAACAGTGGTCTTTGCGGACATGGACGTTCTCCAGTGATTGAGATTTGAGGTATCCGTCGCGGATACACCAGCTAATTCGCGCGATGCAGTGGGCCGGTTACAGCGATCGATTTATTTTTGCGCGAAGCTTCGAAGGAGGGGGAGAGCAAAACCCTTTCAAGCTCTGCCAAGCTTTATCGCGCAAAAAAAAAGCACTTCAGCTTGTAACCGGGATGCGCAATCGCCGAATCGGGTGGGATGACCTGATCCCGGTCGACGTTTTAGGGCGAAGGCGTTCAGCGAGTAACAAAAATGGGAGACGACCACCCAGGCTGTCTTTGAGGAGGGAATGGGGGCGCGACATTACACCGCTCTTTCAGATTTTCATGTCGATTGTCCACGCCCGACGCCGGGTTTCGGGTTTTTCCGCTGACTTTTCAATCGCTTTTGTGCCGCACCATTCAATTTCCCAGCGGCAATTCTCAGCCAGTCCATATAAGATGCATTGAATATGAATGTATTTGCGAGAGCGATCATGACCGCCTTTCGGATCGAAGAACCCACCCCCGCGGCCCGCGGCGGTTTCGCGCTGTGGGCGCTCGGCTTCCGGCCGTTCTACCTTGGTGGCGCGCTCTTTGGCGGCGCGGCGCTGCTGGCCTGGATGGCCGCGTATGCCGGCCATCCGTTGCCGGGTCTCAGTTCCTACCTGCCTGGCATGTTCTGGCACGCGCACGAGATGATTTTCGGCTTCGGCGCGGCGATCGTGGCGGGTTTTCTGCTGACCGCCGTGCGCGCGTGGACGTCGATCACGCCGGCGCAGGGCAAGTCGCTGGCGGCGCTGTGGCTGTTGTGGCTCGCGGGGCGCATCACCGTCGCTTACGCACCGTCCGGCGTCGCCGCCGTGGTCGACAGCCTCTTTCTCCCCGCATGCGCGCTCGTGCTGCTGCGCGTGCTCATCGGCGCCAGGAACAGCCACAACATCTTCTTGCCGGTCGCGCTCGGCATGCTCGCCGCGCTGAATGTGGTGTTCCATCTTTCGATGCTGGCGGGCCGCGCGGACTGGGCGCTGCACAGCGCGTATCTCGCCGTGGGCATGCTGGTGCTGTTCATCACGATCATCGGCGGGCGCATCATCCCGTCGTTCACGGCCAATGCCGTGCCCCGTTACGCGGCACAACGCTGGAACGCGGTCGAGCGCGCGGTGACGCCGCTCAGCGCGCTGGCGTTCGTGCTCGACGCCGCGCTCGGCTCCGGCGTGCTCGTTGCGATCGCCGCGCTCGCGGCGGCGTGCGCACAAGGTACGCGAATCTGGGGTTGGCGTTCGTGGCGCGTCGGCAACCGGCCGATCCTGACTATCCTGCACATCGCCTATGCCTGGATCCCCGTCGGCTTTGTGCTGCTCGCGCTCGCAGCAATGGGTTCGGTCGCGCATACGCTCGCCATTCACGCGTTCACGGTGGGCGCTATCGGCTGCGCGATCATGGCGATGATCACACGCACGGCGCGCGGACACACGGGTCGCAAACTGATGGCGGGCGGCTTCGATATCGCCTGTTATGTGTTGCTCGTGCTTGCCGCGCTGATTCGCGTGGCGGGACCCTCGCTCGCGCCGCAGTGGCTCGCGTTCTGGATCGAAGCGTCGGGTGCGTGCTGGGTCGTTGCGTTCGCAGCCTATTGTTATCGCTACGCAGGCTGGCTGGTGGCGCCGCGTGTCGATGGTAAGGAGGGCTGATTCATCGGCCTTGCACAAGGCGTATCGCGCGAGTATGTTGACTGGCAAGGGCTGCACGCGCGTAACGCCTTGGCCCGCCGATGAAGGAGGGTGTGCAATGCATCACTCTGTTCAGATCGCAGGCGCGGCCTGTCTCGTCTTTGTAACCTCTGTGCAGGCTCAAACGTCAGCTTCCGCACCGCCAGCGGCTGCCGTGCCCGAGCGCATGCCTTACGACATTCCTTACGGTTCGCCTATCGGGCTTGATGCAGCGAAGCATCTGCTTGGGCTTGCCGAAGCCGAGGCACGCAGGCATGACTGGAAAATGAACATCGCCGTGGTCGATCCGCATGGCGATCTCGTTGCCTTCGAGCGTATGGATGGCGCGCAATACGCCTCTGTCGAGGTTTCGCAGAACAAGGCGCGCACGTCCGCACGCTTTCGCCGCGAGACCCGCGTTTTCTATAACCAGTTCGAGAGCGGTCATGCCTACGTTGCCACGCTCGTGCCGGACCTCGTGGCTTCGCCCGGCGGCTTTCCGCTCGTCGAGGACGGCAAGGTGATCGGCGCGATCGGCTGCAGCGGCGGCACGGGCGAACAGGATGCCGTCACGTGCAAGGCGGCGGCTTCCACCGTGAAGTAAGCGCGCGGAACGCCGTAGCTTCTTCCGTCAATGCGGCGAGCCGTACCCCTGGACCTTCAGCAGATGCTCGCGCATGCAACGCGCGGCGGTTTCGCCGTCGCGCGCGAGAATTGCCTCGACGATGGCCTGGTGCTGCTGTGCGAAATGATGGCGCGTGGCCTGATCCGTGGTCTTTTCACGTTGGGTAGGCTTGACCCGCATGCCGTTGATCACTTCCATCAGGGCAATGATCGCGGGATTGCGCGAGGCCTGTGCGATCAGCAGATGAAAGCGCTGGTCCCATAGTTGCCACTCCTCATCGTTTTTTGCCGTCGCGTTCCGTTTCGCGCACTTCTCCAGTTCAGCCAGATCCTCGGGCGTGGCCTTGGCGGCGGCAAGCCCAGCTAATGCCGGCTCGAACATGAGGCGCATTTCCGCGATGTCGGCCGGGCTCGTACGCGAGCGCAGGCCGCGCAGCGTGGGCGCGAACTTCAGCGGCCGCGCGCCCAGATACGTGCCGCGGCCCACGCCGCGCCAGATCCGGCCCGATGCCTCCAGCGAGGCGAGCGCCGTGCGCAGTTCGCGGCGGCTCACGCCGAGGTCCTCGGCGAGCTTGCGTTCGGGAGGCAACGCGTCGCCGTCTTTCAAGCGGTGCTGTGCGATGTAGGCAAGCAGACTGTCGAGCACGGACCTTTCCATGATGTAGCGTGAACCAATTTTAATTGGTTTGATTCTATCAGTTGTGCTGCGCCGCGCAACCGTGCGCTCGTAATCCACGGTACTCCGTAGATGTACAGGGTTAACACGGGGTGCAGCCAAAAATCTTCCTTCGTATGCTGATCGTGAAGGGTTTTGGAACCAATATCGAAAGGTTCGACTACAGGCCGAACCTTTCACCCAGGGAGTGGAAGATGTCGTTTACAACGCGTCCGGAGCTGATCGGAACCTTCGGGATGGTGGCGTCCACGCATTGGCTCGCCAGCGCGTCGGCGATGGCGGTGCTCGAGAAGGGCGGTAACGCGTTCGATGCGGCTGCTGCTGCCGGCTTCGTGCTGCAGATCGTCGAGCCGCATCTCAACGGCCCCGGCGGCGAGTTGCCCGTCGTGTTCTACAGCGCAAGGGAAGACCGTGTGCGCGTGCTGTGCGGCCAGGGAGTGACGCCGGCGACCATGAGGATCGAACGCATGCGCGCGCTCGGGCTCGAAGTCGTGCCGGGCACCGGCCTGCTGCCCGCCGTGGTGCCCGGCGCGTTCGGCGCATGGATGATGATGCTGCGCGACTACGGGCAACTGCCGCTCGAAGACGTGCTGAGCTACGCGATCGGCTACGCGGAGAACGGCTATCCGGTGCTGCCGCGCATGTGCGCGTCGATTCTCGCGATCAAGGACTTTTTCCTCAGCGAATGGACGACCTCCGCCGAGCAATGGCTGCGCGCCGGCGACGCCCCCGCGCCGAACGCGTTGTTCGCCAATCCCGCCATTGCCGCCACGTACCGCCGCATCCTGCGGGAGGCGAGCGCGAAAAGCGACCGCGCGGAGCAGTGCGAACTCGCGCGCTCGGCGTTCTACCGCGGCTTCGTGGCCGACGCGATCGACCAGTATTTCCGCTCGACCGACGTGCTCGACACCTCCGGTCTTCGCAATCGCGGCCTGCTCGATGCGGACGATCTCGCACGCTGGGAGCCCACCTACGAGGAAGCGCTCTCGTACGACTACGCGGGCCTGCGCGTGCACAAGACAGGACCGTGGGGCCAGGGGCCGATGTTCCTGCAACAACTCGCGCTGCTCAAGGGCTTCGATCTGGACGCGATGGATCCGTTCGGTGCGGATTTCGTGCACACGGTCATCGAAACGTCGAAGCTCGCGTTTGCCGACCGCGACGTGTTCTATGGCGACCCGCACTTTGCCGACGTGCCGATGCAAACGCTGCTGAGCGACGCGTACAACGACGCGCGCCGCCGTCTCGTCGATCCGCACAAGGCCTCGTTCGAATTCCGCCCCGGGCCGCTTCTCGACAGCGAAGCGCGCGCGGCGCGCATCCTCGCCAACGCAGGGCGCCAGCAGCCGGGCGGCTGCGGGCAGGGCGAGCCGACGTTCGCACCGCTGCCCGAATTGCGCGGCGATACCGTTCATCTCGACGTGGTCGATCGCTGGGGCAACATGGTCTCGGCCACGCCGTCGGGCGGCTGGCTGCAGGCGTCGCCCGCGGTCCCCGGCCTCGGTTTCAACATCACCACGCGCGCGCAGATGTTCTGGATGGAAGAGGGCTTGCCTTCGTCGCTCGGGCCGGGCCGGCGTCCACGCACGACACTCTCGCCCACGCTCGTCACGCGCGAGGGCAAGCCCTATGCGGCGTTCGGCACGCCGGGCGGCGATCAGCAGGATCAATGGTCGATGCAGCTGTTCTTGCGGCACGTGCATGCGGGCATGAACCTGCAGGCCGCCGTGGATGCCCCCTCGTTCCAGACCGCGCATTTCCCCGGCTCGTTTTATCCGCGCTCGATGCAGCTCGGCAAGATGTCGGCCGAGTCGCGCTTTCCCGAAGCCACGCTCGCCGAATTGCGCGCACGCGGCCACGATCTCACGGTGGCCGAGCCATGGGGGCTCGGGCGCGTGTGCGCGGTGGGCGTGCGCAACGGACTCATGCGCGGCGCGGCCACGCCGCGCCAGATGCAGGCCTATGCGATCGGCCGCTGAACACGCGCCACGCTCAACCGGAACCGACTCACCATGTCCACCGTCGCCGCCCGACTCGAACGACTGCCGCTCGCGGGCTTCCATCGCAAACTGCTGTTGATCGGCGGGCTCGGCTATATGTTCGACGGGCTGGACTCTTCGTCGCTCGCCTTTTTGCTGCCGGTCGTGAGCAAGCTATGGCATTTGACGAGCGCCGAAACGGGACTCGTCGCCAGCAGCACGTATATCGGCTATTTTTTCGGCGCGTTTCTCTCGGGCGTGCTGGCCGACCTGATTGGCCGCCGCCGCATCATGATGAGCGCGCTAGCCATCTACTGCGCCGCATCCATGGCGAGCGCCACGGCGCACGACTGGCATACGTTTTTCGCGCTGCGCATGCTCGCGGGGTTTGGTTCGGGCGCAGAAACGGTCGTCATCGCACCGTTCCTAGCGGAATTCGTGCCGCGACGCTATCGCGGCATGTTCTGCGGCGCGCTCGTCGGATTCATGTCGTTCGGATATCTAAGCTCGTCGATTCTTGGCTATACCGTCGTGCGCAATTTCGCGGACGGCTGGCGCTATCTCGCCGTGCTGACCTCGCTGCCGGTCGTGATGCTGCTCTGGTGGCGCAGGACGTTGCCAGAGTCGCCGCGCTGGCTCGAAAGCCGCGGACGCTCCGCCGAAGCCGACAGCATCGTGCGGGCGATCGAGTCGGGCTACGAGCAGGAGGGCATTGCGCTGGCGCCGCTCGGCTCGGTGGGCACGATTCCCGCCGCCGCGCAGGGCAGCGGCAGTGCGCTGCAGAACGTGTTGACGCTGTTTTCGCACCGGCTCGTGGGCACGACGGCGGTGAGCTGGCTGATGTGGTTCTCCGTGGCCTTCGCGTATTACTCGTTCTTCTCGTGGATTCCTAGCCTGCTCGTCAAAGAAGGCCTAACGCTCACCAGGAGCTTCGGCTATTCGATTGCCATCTACGGTGCGCAGATTCCTGGCTATTTCTCGGCGGCGTGGCTCAATGAGCGGATCGGGCGCAAGGGCGTCGTGGCCTCCTACATGACGCTTGGCGGGCTCGCCGCGATTGCGCTGGCTTTCTCGCATACGGGCGTGCAGATCACGGTGGCGGGCGTGTGCCTCTCGTTCTTCATGAATGGCGCTTTTGCGGGCGTCTATGCCTATACGCCGGAGGTATTCCCGACGGCCGTACGCACGACCGGCACGGGATCTTCGTCTTCGTTCGGTCGCATCGGCTCGGTAAGCGCGCCCATTCTGGTGGGTCTCGTGTATCCGGCGTTCGGCTTCTTCGGCGTGTTCGCCATGACGACCGCCGTGCTGCTGGCGGGCGCTTGCGTCGTGTATTTCCTCGGCATCGAAACCCGCAATCGCTCGCTCGAAGACATCGAGGCGAGCGGCGCGCAGGCGGAGTTCGATGCGCACAAGCCGCTTGCCCGCGACGGGCTGCGAGGCTGAGCACGCGCCACTCTCACTCTCGTACGCCCCATGCAAACGCCCCTTTCCCTCGCGAACGAACCCTACGCACTCCAACGCGAACTTGCCGCGCTCGCGCGCCTTTCGCACGTCATTCGCCAGCCCGGGCAACCGGACGCGATTTTCCGCGAAGTGTGCGCCGTCGCCGCCGAAGCCATCGGCTTTCGCCTCTTCACGATCATGGCCTACGACGCCAGGAACCAGGAGGTGGAGCGCATGTTCACGAACATGCCCGACGTCTACCCGCCGGGCGGACGCAAGCGGAAAAGCGGCACGCCCTGGGCGCAGCGCATTCTTTCGGATCTCGAACCGTTTCGCGCCACGACGCCAGAGGGCCTGCGCGAAGCCTTCGACGATCACGCGGTAATGACGGCGATGGGGCTAGGCTCGATACTGAACATACCGGTTGCCTATGACGGCCGCTGCGTCGGGACGATGAACCTCACGCACGTGGAGGGCTGGTACACCGCGCAACATGAAGAAACGGGCCTGCTGCTCGGCGCGTTTCTCGCGCCCGCGCTCGTCGCAGATGGCATGTCTTTTGCGGCCCATGCAAGTCTCTGAACGCAGGACCCTTGTCGATGAACACAACGACATCCACCGGAACCGCCAATCGCTGGCTACTCGTCTTCGCGCTCGGCTATCTCGCGCTGCTCGTCGACGGTGCCGACGTCATGATGTACGGCCTCACGCTTTCGCGTATCAAGAGTGAATTCGGCTTGACCAATGTCGAGGCGGGTGCGCTCGGCAGCCTGACGCTGCTCGGCATGGCGATTGGCGGCATTCTTGGCGGCTGGGCGAGCGACTCGCTCGGGCGCGTGCGCGTGGTGGTCTGGGCGATGGTGCTGTTCTCGGTGGGCGCGGGGCTGCTCGGTTTCACGCACAGCTTCCTGGAATTCGCGGTCGTGCGCTTCATCAGCTCGATGGGCATTGGCTGCATGGTGCTGGTGAGTACGCTCGTGGCCGAATACGTACCCATGGCGCGACGCTCGCTGATACTCGGCGTGCTCCAAACGGCGATCTCCGCAGGCTATATCACAGTGATCGCGCTCAGCACGTGGATCCTGCCGCATTACGGCTGGCGCACGTTGTTTTATGTGGCGGCGGCGCCCGTGCTGCTCGCGTTGGCGATTCACTTCTTCGTGCCCGAGCCGCCGAGCTGGCGCATGAGCGAGGCCGCGGCTCGCCCGAGCGGCCGCCGCTGGCACGACAACCGCTACGCGTTGATTTTCGCGGACCGCGAGGCACGCAGGATGTTCATTTTCTGGTCGCTCGCGTCCGTGTTTGCGCTTTCAGGGTTCTATGGCTTGAACAACTGGTTGCCCACGTATCTGGAAAGCGAATTGCATATCAAATTCAGCTCGATGACGGGGTATATGACCGCGACGTGGGTTGTGGCGTTCATCGGCAAGATCGTGGCGGGCTGGCTGGGTGACATCTGGAGCCGGCGCGGCGTGTATGTGCTGGGCTGTATCGGTGCTGCTGTCTTTCTTCCCGTGATCGTGCTGTTCCATACCCGCGAGAACATTGCGTGGCTGATGCTCGTATTCGGTTTTCTCTACGGCGTGCCGCTGGGCACGATCGGGACTTTCATGTCGGAGAGCTTCGAAACGCGCATTCGCGGCACGGCGGTGGGCGGCTCGTATAACGTGGGACGCTTCTGTTCGGGCGCGGCGCCTATTGTGATCGGCTATATCGCTACGCAGTTTTCGATCGGCATGGGTTTTCTTGTGGTCGGCGCGGTGTTTTTCCTGAGCGGCGTGATGGCGCTGTTCATCCCGGACCGCCTGCACGATACGAGCGAAGGCGATCCGGCGCAGGCGAGTGGGGAGGCTCGGCAGGGGACGTTGACGCCGGCGACTGGAAAAGGGTGACGCGTAGTGGGACACACATTGTATCGACTGCGATGCGTCGCTGCATTTACGCTACGCTAACACCGGCCTGAAAAAACTCCGCTCGTAACTCACGATACAACGCTCTTTTGGTCGTTGAAGTAGGGGCTTGGGCCGTGCTTAAAAGGGCAGCCTACGCTTGCGCCATCTCCAGAAGCTTCGCCACGGTATTCATGTTGCGCGCGGTTCCGGCCTTCGCCGCAGCGATCCTGAGCTTCGAGCGCCCGATACCGTCCTTGTAAAACACGTAGATTTCGCGCTCGCCCAGCTGGAATTCTTCCGCCTGCTGACCGCTCACGTTGTCGAACGCGTCCGAGGGCGGCGGCGTGTCGAGAAAGATCGCGACAGTGCGATCAGGCGCGCCAGCGGGAAAGGGGTTGTCATGCAATACGGCGGCCAATTCGGCAGCCGTACGCACCACCACGCCGACGGGTTTGCCTGCATAAGCCTCGAGGCTCTGCTCGAGCTTCTTTTTCACCGATGCTTCGGCCAGCCGGCTCTCGAACACCACGTTGCCGCTCGCGATATAGGTACGCACTTGCGCGAACCCGAGCGCTTCGCACATGCCGCGAAGTTCTGGCATGGGAAGCTTGCCGGTTCCGCCGACATTCACGGCGCGTAGCAGGGCGATATAGACGGGCATGGGTTCGATCGGGAAGCCAGGAGTTAGTCAGGGCGCCGCAAGTCGGTGACGGCGAGGGCCTCGTTTGCGACGACGGCAGGGCGCCTGCGTGCGTTGATCGTCACGAAGACCGTCATCAGCACCATGAAGGCGGCAAGCAGCAAGGCGCTGTTGACGAGCACATGTGCATAGCCGAGCTGAGCGACGTCGATGAATGGATAGGGGTAGAAGTCAGTCTCGCTGCCGCGCCAGAAGGTGACGGCAAGGTAGCCCAGCGGATAGACGAGCCAGGCGAGGCGGTCGCGAGCAGTCAGGGTGAAGCGCGGCACGAACAGGAGCCAATACGCGGCGCATAGCAGCGGGATCAGGCTATGCAGGCTCTCGTTGAGCAGCGCGCGATAACCGTGCGGCGTCCAGAGATGCCGCAGCAGCAGATTATAAGCAATGCCAACGAAGACGATATACACCGTAACCGCGCTCACGCTGCCCGGAGCGCGGAGCAAGCGTGCCGGCCACGTGCGCACGCGCAGTGCGATGCAGGTGAAGGTGAGCGCAACGAGCAGCACCGTGAGATTGGTGAGGTAGGCCGAAAGCCTGCCGATGGCCTCGAACGTGTCGAAACCGCGCAGCACCATGCGCTGGATCGTAATGTCGGTTTGCGCGGCGAGCGCCCCCCACGCGAGCAGCGCGATCACAGCCGCCAATGCGGTGGCGTAGAGGCCTGGGGGCTGCGCCTGCGCCGTGTCGGCAAGCGGCACGGCAGCCGCGCGTGTGGATAGCGGTGGTTCGGACATGCAGCGATGGTAGCGCACAAAGATCATGCGCGCCTGAAGCCGCTTTTCCCGGTTGCGGCTATTTGCCGTCGGCGCGCTCCGCAGCCGCAACGAGATACAGGCGCACGAGATCGCGCAGTTCGGCCATCAGCACGGCGCGCGCCGATGGTTCTTCGTTGGCGATGCTGGCGACGCCCTTGAGCATGTGAATCAGCACGATCGCCATGACTTTTGCCTTGGCCGGCTTCAGATGCGCGATCGCGCGGCTCAGGATGTCGGCAACGCCGCCGCGCATCGCTTCGCGAAAGCGCCTGCGATGGTCGTCGCTGCCGCTGCGGGCGTCGACGAGTGCAACGGCAAAGCTGCGTTGCGATTGCAACAGCAGCATGAAATCGACGAGCGCATCGGCGACGGCCGCGAGCGTCATCTCCGGAACCTGTTGCTCCAGTTCGGCGAGTCCGTTCTTCGCCTGTTGGGCGTAACGCAGCAACAGTGCTTCGGCCAGCGCCTCCTTGGTCGGGAAGAAGCGGTACAGCGAACCGATCGCCGTCGACGCGCGCGCCGCAATTTCGGTCATGGTGGCGGCGTCGTAACCCTTCTCCGTGAAAACGGCGACAGCGGCGTCCTGGATCGCGGCCACGCGCTGGCGGCCCCTTTCGCGTTTGGGCTCGATGCCGCGAGCGGCTTGCGCAACGGGTGTGGATGACGTCATGGCGTTATCTTCAAATGCGAGGATATGAGAGGAATTCCTCGCATATTAGCACGCGGGATGCCTTTGTCGGCCAGACGCAAGAACACGCCGACATGAAAGGGTGCGTCCCGACCGCTCGCCGGTCAATTGACTTATGAGAGGCTACCCACTACCATGATTTGCGAGGCTGTCCTCGCATTTCGGCGCGGCGGCGATCGCCGCCGTTGCCGCCCGCCGTTGCCGCCATCACGCTGCCCCTTCCCGTTTGAACGTTCGAGGTTATGACATGCCGTACGTGTGGCTCTTTTTCGCTGGCGCGTTCTTTTGCAACGCGATTCCACATCTGGCTTCCGGCCTGCAGGGGCTGCCTTTTCCCACGCCCTTCGCCCGTCCCCGAGGGCGGGGCGACTCGTCGCCCATCGTGAACGTGGTTTGGGGCTTCGTGAATATCGCGATCGCAATCGCGCTGGGCGCTGGACGTCTCGAGCAACCTGCAACGCGCGAGGACGTCGCGGCGCTGCTCGCGGGCGCGCTCTTCATCGGGCTTTTTCTTGCGTTCCATTTCGGCGCGGTTCAGCGGGAGAAGCGCGCCGATTGAGGTCGAAACAGGCCGCGGCAAGATCGTGAAAAAAGCAGTTGCGCAGATTAGGGGAAAACCCTATACTTAACCCGTCTCCTCCATGTCTCCTCCTGATATGGATTCAGCCCGCTCTCTCAGCGGGCTTTTTCTTTTCTGGCGCCAATTCGCTCAGGCCGCCAGCCATCCTCGCCAGTCATTCCTTTACGAACACAAATTCGCATTTGCGTGCGGTCGTGCGCGAGCCGCTGCCTGAAGTCGCGTCGAACTGCGCGCTGACCTCATACGAATAGGGCGCTCGATTGTTGGCGTGCGGCGATGTGGCAGTCAGGCCCTGGGCGACGAGTGTGGCAGAACCGTCCGGTTCGAGCTTGCCGTCCAGCGTGAGCCAGCCACTCGCGTCCCGTTCGCCGTGTTCTCCGTGGAGGACGTTTTGCTGGATTTCGACGGGGAATTGATATCGGTAAGCCGGTGTGTCGCCGGCGCCCTTGGGGCACGTGAGCGTCACGTTCCAGTCGCCGTCGAAGGTGCCGGCGGCGTGTGCCGCGGGCGTTCCAGCAAGGCCAGCGCAGACGACGATGCAGCGCACGGCCAACGTTAACTTACCTACCCGCATTGCGGCTCCCGGTGTCGACTCATCTGGCACTATTCTGACCGCAATTGGCGTGCCGGTATGGGCGCCGTCGCACAGTGTGTTTCGCGGCAGCTCGGCGCCTGGATTGTGCCTTTTGTCAGTCCGGCTGCGCCTCATTTGCGCAACTAACTGTCAAGCCCGGCAACCGCAATCGAATTTGGCCCGCGCGCCCGCAAAAGAATCCGACCATTGACATGAGCGACACCGGCCTCCAGGACGCGCGGCGCAGAAGCGCGGGCGGGCGTGCTGCGTCTTTTCAGACAGTAGACGACTTCCGCCCGGCCGCCACCCTCAACTCCGGGCCAGATTGCGCTGGAGCGCCGCGCAGCCCGCATCCGTGAGCGGCTCGACCATCTGGATCCGCTCGTCGGGCTTGAAGTCGCTGATCCAGACCACGCGGCAACGTTGGGGCGAATCGGATGAGTCCGGCATCACCTGAAGCGTCGCGTGATGATGCTCGAAGCGTCCGCCGCACACGGTGTAGGCGAGGCGCATGCGGGCATCGTCGACGCCGATCACGCGTTCCTCGATCACGGTGCCGTCGACGAACGTCACCCATCGCACGTCGTTTTCCATGCGCGCATCGGTCAGCACGCCGGCGAACACGCGGTCGACGTTGGCGGGATCGCGCAGCGCGGCCCAGACATCTTGCGCCGAGGCTTCAACGGGAACGTCCCGGTAGACAGTAGCCATCGCACTTGTCTCCTTCGTTTTGTGTGACGAGTGCATCGTGCGCGTGCCACGCGCGGCGGTCCTGGGAAATCTTGACGTCGTTTGCGAGGGAAGCACCGCGACGCGTGCCGCCCTCAATGCGCGTGCCGATGGTGCACGTCGGGATAGTGCGCGTGACTATGCGTGATCGGCGCGTGACGGTGCGCATGCGTGTGCGGCTCCGAGCCGTCCCACGCGAAATCGTGCTCGTGCTGATGGTGTTCGTCGTGCCGGTGCGCGTGGGTGTGCTCGAGGGGTTCGTGCGTATGCGGGTGGTCGTGACGTTCGCGCACGTGCAGCCATACGCCGAACGCCATCAACGCGAGCGCGAGCCAGAAGGCGAGCGCCGGGCGCTCCGGCCACAGCAGCAGTGACAGCGCCACGCCGAAGAGCGGCGCCACGGAGAAATAGGCGCCGGTGCGCGCCGTCCCGAGATGGCGCAGCGAGACGACGAAGAGCACGAGGCTCACGCCATAGCCCGCGAAACCCACGGCCATGGCGCCGCTGACCGCCGGCCAGGCGGGCCAGTGCGCGCCCGCGGCGAGCGCAATGCCGATATTCACCGGCCCGGCCACGAGCCCCTTGGTGCAGGCCACGACCATCGCGTCGTTGGTGGAGACCTTGCGGGTGAGGTTGTTGTCGATGGCCCAGCACAGGCACGCGAGCGCGACGAGCAGCGCGCCGGGCGCGATGCCGGACACGGCGCCGGCATGCGCGCCGGGCCACGAGAGCAGCACGCCGCCCGCCACGATCGCCAGCATGCCTAGCGCGATCTGCGCGTCGAAGTTTTCGCGAAAACAGACCCAGGCGATGAGCGCCGTCAGCACGCCTTCGAGGTTCAGCAGCAGCGCGCTCGTGGCGGCGGGCGTGGTGTTCAGGCCGAGCATGAGCAGGGCGGGCGCCGCCACGCCGCCCGCGGCGATCGCACCGGCAAGCCATGGCAACTCGGCCAGGCGCAACGGGTCCTGTGCGGGCTCCTGCGTGGCGGCTGAGTGGCTGCGGCGCGCCGACAAGCGGCGTAACACCAGGACGGCCGCGAGCCCCGAGCCGCTGCCGAGATAGAAGAGTCCCGCGAGCATGAACGGCGACACGCTGCCGAGCAGCGCCTTGGCGAGCGGGGTGGTGATGCCGAACAGGGCGGCCGCGAGGAGCGCCGTGAAGATGGTATGCCGATGGGACTTCATTGCAGGCCGGAAGCAGGAAGTGGAATAAAAAGCGTAGAAGGCGCGCGATGGGCGCGCAAGCGGGCCGCGCGCCGAGCGGGCCCTGGACCCATCAATCTTTAACCTGGGCAGGAGATAAGTGCCGATTCTGCCACTTGTGCGAGATGAGAGAAAACCCTGGATCTAAAAACATAGCGGAGTTCCTGCCTACTGGTATGATGACATCATGACGGCATAAGTGATGAGTGTTGAAAGGCAACCACGACCGTCAGCTGGTTGTAGTCAGACAAAGGCGTTTAACCAGACAGGAGGCAGCATCATGAAGGCACCCAGGCGTTGGCTTGCGTCGACGTTGATGTCATTTGCGGTTCTCGGCACGGCGGGCGTCGCGCAAGCGGCCAATCTCATCGCCATCATCACCCCCTCTCACGACAATCCCTTCTTCAAGGCGGAAGCCGACACGGCGAACGCGCGCGCCAAGGCGCTCGGCTACGACACCATCGTGCTGGTCCACGACGACGACGCCAATAAGCAATCACAACTCATCGACACCGCCATCGCCCGCGGGGCGAAGGCGATCATTCTCGACAACGCCGGCTCGGAGGCGTCCATCGCCGCAGTCAAGAAGGCGAAGGACGCAAAAATTCCCGCGTTCCTGATCGATCGTGAAATCAACGCGACTGGCATCGCGATCTCACAGATTGTTTCGAATAACTACCAGGGTGCGCAGCTCGGCGCGCGCGCCTTCGTCAAGGCGATGGGCGAGAAAGGCAACTACGTGGAGCTCGTCGGCCGCGAGGCGGATATCAATGCCGGCATCCGCTCGAAGGGCTATCACGATGTGATCGACCAGTTTTCGAACATGAAGATGGTCGAGCGTCAATCGGCGAACTGGAGTCAGACTGAAGCCTATTCGGTAATGGAATCGATCCTGCAGAGTCACCCCGACATCAAGGGCGTGATAGCCGGCAACGACACCATGGCGATGGGCGCAACAGCCGCGTTGAAAGCTGCGAAGCGCAACGACATCATCGTGGTGGGCTTCGACGGCAGCAATGATGTGCGTGACGCGATCAAGCGTGGCGAGATCCGCGCGACGGTGTTGCAGCCAGCGGCCGAAGCGGCCAACGACGCGGTCGATCAGGCCGACAAGTATCTGAAGACCGGCGCGACGGGCAAACCCGAAAAGCAGCTCATCAACTGCTCGCTCATCACGAAGACGAACGCCAGCAAGCTCGACATGTTCGCCTTGCGTTAAGGCGTGCATCGGTAGCACAAGCATTGCACGAGCGGGGCGCGGCGCGCTCCGCAAGGACATCCGTAACCAGATGGGGTTATGCATGGGAGTGCTTCGGTACGCGGTCATCGCCGTGGTGGCGAGCGGTGCGCTGCACGGCTGCAAGCTGGTGAAGAACAGTGACCTGCAGGGCTCGGGTGGATTGCACGACAACTATGCGTCGGCGGGCTACGACCCGAACGCCATGGTGGCGTCGATGTGGAGTACGAAGATCGTGCCCGACATCGAAAAGCGCGCAGTGGACTATCGGACGCTGCGCGATGCCATCAAGGCGGACCCCGACGCCGCAGGCCACAAGTACGGCTACCGCGGCAAAGACGATGGCGCGCCGTGGAATTTTCCGACCACGCTGCACGGCACCATCGTGGACGTGGACACGCAGTCGAGCCAGGGCACCGTGGGCGTGGACGTCGACGGCAGCGGGCAGGCGAGCGTGATCGTCGATATCGGCCCGACAGTGCTCGGCACCACACTGCGCGATTCGCTCGATTTCATTTCGTTCAGCAACTTCCGCAACCAGATCGAGTATGCGCAGTTTGGCACGGCGCTCAATGCGTACGCGGCGAATCACGTCATGAAGCCGCTGCCGCGCAACGATCTCAAAGGCAAGCCGATTACGGTGACGGGTGCGTTCTCGTACGACTCGTCGAGCGACCAGCCGGAGATCGTACCGCTCGCGGTCACGGTCGGGGGCAAGTCATGACCGATGCCAGCAATGCCGACGTAATCCTCCAGGTCGAGGACGTCACCAAGGTCTATCCCGGCACGGTTGCACTGAAGGGTGTGAACTTCTCGGTGCGACGGGGCGCAGTCAATGTGCTCGTGGGCGAGAACGGCGCGGGAAAATCCACGCTCATGAAGATCATCGCGGGCGCGGAGCAGCCGACCAGCGGGAAGCTCGTGCTGGACGGCAAGCCTGTCGCACCGGCTAGCAGCGCAGAGGCACTACGCCTCGGCATCGGCATCGTCTTTCAGGAACTCAACCTGTTTCCGAACCTCACGATCGCCGAGAACATCTTCATCGCGCACGAAATCACGCGTGTCGGCATCGATATCGACGCCGACGCGCAGCGCGAGAAAGTACGCGCGTTGCTCGCGCGGCTCGAACTCGACCTCAGCCCCGACACGCTGGTCGAGGATCTGCGCATCGGGCAGCAGCAGCTCGTGGAGATCGCGAAGGCGCTCGCCCACGACGCGCGCGTGCTGATCCTCGACGAACCCACTTCGGCGCTCAGCGCGGCTGAAGTGGCCGTGCTGTTTCGCGTGATTGCGGAACTCAAGGCGCAGGGCGTGTCGATCGTCTACATCTCGCACCGGCTCGAAGAACTGGTCAGGATCGGCGACTACATCACGGTGCTGCGCGACGGCCTCATCACGGGCCATCAACCGATGGCGCAGATCGACGTGCCGTGGATCGTGCGGCAGATGGTGGGCCGCGAAACCAGGGACTTCTCACGCCCCGTCGGCCACACGCGCGGCGCCGAGGTGCTGACGCTGCGGGACGTCACGCTGCCGCGCAAGGGCAGCGGCTTGCTCGTGGATCACGTCTCGCTGTCGCTTCACGCGGGCGAGATCGTCGGCATCTACGGACTGATGGGGGCGGGGCGCTCCGAACTGTTCGAATGCATTCTGGGCGTGCATGCGCACGCAACCGGCAGCGTGGTGCTCGACGGCAAGGCGCTCGACGGCAAGCCGATCGCGGGACGCGTCGTGCAGGGCCTTGCGCTCATTCCCGAGGACCGCAAGGCCGACGCGCTGCTGCCCATCATGTCGATTGGCGAGAACATGACGCTCTCGAGTCTCGCGGCACATGCGCGAGGTTTCCACATCGATCCGCGGCGCGAGCAGCGCTCGGTGCTCGATTACATTCGCAACCTCGCGATCAAGGTCGCCGATTGGCGGCTGCCGGTCAGTTCGCTCTCCGGCGGCAACCAGCAGAAGGTGGTCATCGCGCGTGCGCTGATGACCACGCCAAAAGCGCTGCTGATGGACGAGCCCAGCCGCGGCATCGACGTCGGCGCGAAGGCGGACATTTTCAAGGTCATGCGCGACCTGGCCGGCCGGGGACTGGGCGTGCTGTTCGTGACGTCCGATCTCGAAGAGGTGATGGCCTTGTCCGATCGCATTCTCGTGATGTCGAACGGCCGTGTCACTGCTGAATTCGATGCCGCCGACGCTACGCAGGACGCGCTCGTCGCCGCCTCCGCAGTCGGGCACAGGACGGCGCATGCCACCCATGCTGCGCACGAACAGGCGGCCTGAGCAAGCGCGTTCAACGGTCGTCACGGTTCCAACGTTTAGCCTGCATTCATCTGGAGAGCATTCATGTCGCTGGCCATCAAGAGCACGGCACCCGGAGCGAGCTTCAGCGAGGCGCCGCTGCTCCTGCTGCTGAAGCTGCGTACGTTCATCGCATTGTTCGCGGTCGTGGTTTTCTTTTCGTTCGCCGCCCATAACTTTCTGAGCATCGAGAACCTGCTCATCATGTCGCGGCACGTCGCGCTCAATGCCTTTCTCGCGATCGGCATGACGTTCGTGATCGTGGCGGGCGGCATCGACCTTTCGGTGGGCTCGGTCGTGGGGCTCACGGGCATGGTGGCGGGCGGGCTCATCCTCAAGGGCATTCCCATCGGCAGCGAGTACACGCTCTTTCTGAGCGTGCCCGCCGTGATCGTCGTGGCGCTGATCGTGGGCGTGCTGGTAGGCGCGATCAACGGCTTGCTCATCACCCGGCTGAACGTCGCGCCGTTCATCGCGACGCTCGGCACGCTCTATATCGCGCGAGGCGCCGCATTGCTGTCCTCGGGCGGCGAGACCTTCCCGAACCTTACGGGCAATCCCGCCTACGGTACCAGCGGCTTTCCGGTTCTCGGCAGCGCGACGATATTCGGCATCCCGCTCACGGTATGGTTGCTGGTCGTGGTGGGAGTGGTCGCCGCGTACATTGCTGCGCGCACGCCGCTCGGCCGGCAGATCTATGCGGTTGGCGCAAACGAGCGCGCCGCCCAGCTCTCGGGTGTGCGCGTGAATCGCGTGAAGATGTTCGTGTATATGTTTTCCGGTTTCTGCGCGGCGATCGTCGGGTTGATCATTTCATCGGAACTGGTCGCTTCGCACCCCATGAGCGGCGAGACATTCGAACTCAACGCGATCGCGGCGGCCGTGCTGGGCGGCACGTCGATGTCGGGCGGACGCGGCAAGATCGGCGGCACCATCGTCGGTGCGTTCGTGATCGGCATGCTTTCGGACGGGCTCGTGATGATGGGCGTGAGTTCGTTCTGGCAAACGGTGATCAAGGGCGTCGTCATCGTGGCGGCGGTGGTCGTCGACCAGATCCAGCGGCGCGCGCAGCAGCGCTTTGCGCTACAAAAGCAGGCAGCAACGGGGGCGTGACCGATGAGTGTGACCACGAGTGCAACACCTGCGCAATTGAAGGGCGCGTTGATCGGCTGCGGATTCTTCTCGCTCAATCATCTGCATGCGTGGCAGGACATCGACGGCGCACGGATCGTCGCGCTGTGTGACGCGAACCGTACGCGCCTCGACGAAGTCGGCGACAGGTTTGGCATCGAACGGCGTTACACGGACGCGGCCACGATGCTGCGTGAAGAGCGGCTCGATTTCGTCGATATCGCGACCACCGTGCCGAGTCACCGCGCGCTCGTGGAGCTTGCGGCGGCGGCCGGCGTGGCGACGATTTGCCAGAAGCCGTTCGCTTCCTCGCTCACCGATGCGCGCGCTATGGTTCAAACGTGCCACGAGGCCGGCGTGCCACTGATGGTTCACGAAAACTTTCGCTGGCAGAGCGCGATCCAGGCCGTGGGAAGGGTGCTGCGCGAGGGGGCGATCGGGCAGCCGTTCTGGGGGCGCGTGTCGTTTCGTTCGGCATACGATGTGTTTAGCGGTCAGCCCTATCTGGCGCAGGGCGAGCGCTTTATCGTCGAAGATCTCGGCATCCACATTCTCGACGTCGCGCGCTTCCTGTTCGGCGACGTGGCGCGCGTGAGCGCCACGACCGCGCGCGTGAATCCCTCGATTCGCGGCGAGGACGTCGCGACGATCCTGCTTGCGCATGAAAACGGCATGAGCAGCGTGGTGGATTGCAGCTACGCGACGCGGTTGCCGCGCGAGCTCTTTCCGCAGACGCTCATCGAAGTCGACGGCGCCGAGGGTTCTCTGCGGCTCTTTGCCGACTACCAGCTGCAGATCCACACGCGAGCAGGTTCCGAGCTGCGCAACGTCGCACCGCGTGCGCTCTCGTGGACGAGCGAGCCCTGGGTGGCGATCCAGGGCAGCGTGTTCAGCATCCAGTCGCACTGGGTGGATTGCCTGCGGCGCGGCATCGAGCCGGCCACGAGCGGTCGCGACAATCTGCGCACGCTGGAGCTTGTGGAGGCCACGTATCTTTCGGCGCGCGAGCGGCGCAGCGTCGTGCCGGGAGAGGCGGCGTCATGAGCAATGGGATGAGCAACGCGATCTACTACGGCACGCAGCAGCCGGTGACCCCGGGGCGCCGCCTCGAAGCGGGACCGTGGTCGGCGTGGCTGATCGACGGCGCATTGCATGACATCCGCTATCAAGGCACCGAAGTCATACGCGCCGTGTCATTTCTCGTGCGGGACAAGGACTGGGGCACGTGCCGCCCCGACATCGAACGCATCGATGTCGAAGAGACGGCGGGCGGCTTTCACGTTGCGTACGACGCGCGCTGTGCGAATCCGGAGGGACACGCACTCAGCTATGCGCTTGCCATGGCGTGTTCAGCCAACGGCGCCCTCACGTTTCGTTGTGACGTCACCGCGCTCGCCGATTTTCTGGCGGCCCGCTGCGGATTTTGCGTGCTCCATCCCATCGACGGCGTAGCCGGTGCGCCCGCGCGCGTGGAGCACGGCGACGGCAGTCGTGAAAGCGCGGCCTTCCCGGCACTGATCGATCCGTGGCAGCCCTTCAAGGACATCGCGGCAATCGAACATGATCTGTCGAATGGATTGACGGTGCGTTGCACCTTCACGGGCGACGTGTTCGAGATGGAAGACCAGCGCAACTGGTCCGATGCTTCGTTCAAGACCTATTCACGCCCGCTTGAACTGCCGTGGCCCTATACGCTGGAAAAGGGCGCAGCGTTCGCGCAGACGGTGACGCTAAGCGTGGCCGGTACGCGTCAGACGACGGGGAAAGCAGGAGCCACACGAGAGGCGCGTGCCGACAAGATCGAAATCGCTTCTGGCAATCTCGGGCAGCACGAAACCATGCCGGCGATCGGCGTAGCGATTGCCACACACGATGCCGCAGCGGCGCTCGCGAATCTCGCGTTGCTTGCAGAGCTCGGGCCGCAGCAATTGACGCTGAGCTACGACCCGCTTGCGGGCGATGGCGTGGCCGAGCTTGAACGCTTTGCACAGTTGCAGCGCGAAAGCGGCGTGGCAGCCGTGCTGGAGTTTGCCTTGCCCGGTATCGAGGCGCCGCATGTGGAACTCTCGTGCCTCGCCGCCCAGATCGACCAGGCGTGCCTCGCCCTGACGGGCATCGTGGTGAGCCCGGCCGTGCATCGGCAGTCGAACCCGCCGGGCAGCGTGAGCCCGCCGTGTCCCGCGCTCGACGAAGTCTATCGTGAGGCGCGCCGTGCGTTCCCCACGCTACGGCTTGGCGGCGGCATGCTGAGCTACTTCCCGGAGCTGAACCGCAAGCGGCCGCCGCTCGACCTGGTCGACTGGGTTACCCACGCGACGTGTCCCATCGTGCACGCCGCCGACGACCGCAGCGTGATGCAGACGCTCGAGGCCATTCCCCACATCACACGCTCTTGCCGCGCGCTGATCGGTGGGCAGCCCTACGCGATCGGGCCGGTCTCGATCGGCATGCGACAGAACCCATACGGTTCGCGCGTGATGCCGAATCCCGGAGGCGAACGCGTGGCCATGGCCGCCAACGATCCGCGCCAGCGCGCGTTATTCGGTGCCGCCTGGCTCGCCGGATATGCGGCCGCGCTCGAAGGCGCGGGAATCGAAACGCTCACGCTCGGTGCCTTGACAGGGCCGCGCGGGCTTGCCGATGTGGAAGGCCACACGCCCGCGCGCTATCCGGTTCTCGATGTCGCGAAGGCATTGGCTCGTGTGGCGGGAGCGTCGCGCCTGCACGTCACGCGAAGCGGCCATGCCACGCGTATCGCGTGCCTCGCAGGACGCCACGCCGACGGCGCGATCGAACTCGTGCTGGCCAATCTGACGAGCGAGCCACGCGAGGCTCAGCTCGAATTCGACGAGGCGATACCCACATCGCTGCAGGCGACGAGCCTCGACGAATGCACGTTGGGCGGGGGGGCCGACGCACCCGGGCCATGGACGCTGTCGCCCGGTGTTGCGGTGACGCTGCGGCCGTTTGCCTGTGTGTTCGCCTCTTCGCGCGCGGTGTTGACGTAGCGTCCGCGGCGCATAAGGGCCGCGGCGTACAGGCATGTCGGTGGAAATACCAGGTGTAGTCGTTCCGTCATGATGGTCTACTCATCATACCAGCACATATGATCTGTTAATCGGCATCGGATCACTCGCGGGAGCAAACGCATGCAAGCCGTTTCAGGAAAAGCCGAATCCGCTTTCGAACGTCCGACGATCCGCAAGGTCTCGCTGCGCCTCGTGCCGTTCGTCGCCTTGATGTTCTTCATCAACTTCCTTGACCGCACCGCGATCTCGTTTGCCGGCCCGAACGGCATGGCGCACGACCTCGGTCTCGACGCGGCGCAGTTCGGATTCGCGGCGGGCGTGTTCTTCATCGGCTACATCTTTCTCGAAGTGCCGAGCAACCTGGCGCTGCATCGCTACGGCGCGCGCCGCTGGCTCGCGCGCATCATGGTGACGTGGGGCGTGGTCGCGCTCCTGCTTGCGTGGGTCAACAGCGCGACCTCGCTCTATGTGCTGCGGTTCCTGCTGGGCGTGGCGGAAGCGGGCTTTTTCCCCGGCGCGATCCTCTTTCTCAGCAACTGGGTGCCGCAGCGCCATCGCAGCCATATCCTCGCGCTGTTCTATCTCGCGCAGCCGCTCACCATCGTGATCGGTGCGCCGTTCGCCGCGCTGCTCATCGGGGCGCATGGGTGGTTCGGGCTCGCGGGGTGGCGCGTGATGTTCATCGGCGTGGCCTTGCCGGCCATCGTGGTGGGCGTGATCGCATGGTTCTATCTGAGCGACCGTCCCTCGCAGGCGCGCTGGCTCACACGCGACGAACAGGCGTGGCTCAACGCGGAACTCGAAGCGGAGGCGCGCACGAAAGAAGCGGGCGCGATGCGTCACGGCGCGCATTCGGGCGCGGCCCTG
This sequence comes from Paraburkholderia sp. BR10872, assembly GCF_040965835.1. Classification (NCBI taxonomy): domain Bacteria; kingdom Pseudomonadati; phylum Pseudomonadota; class Betaproteobacteria; order Burkholderiales; family Burkholderiaceae; genus Paraburkholderia; species Paraburkholderia sp. BR10872. Next base: position 137,651 of record NZ_JBFRCN010000001.1, on the reverse strand, counting down.
CTGAGCCCTCGCGTGTGGATGTTTTCGCTGATGTACTTCGGGCTCGTCTACGGCCTTTATGCGCTCGCGTTTTTCCTGCCGACCATCATCGGCGGATTCGAAGGGCAGTTCGGCACGCACTTCAACGTGTTCCAGAAGGGGCTCATTACGGCCATTCCGTATCTGCCCGCCGCCATCGCGCTCTTCGTCTGGAGCCGCGACGCCACGCGTCGCGGCGTGCGCGGCTGGCACGTCGGGATTCCCGCGCTGCTCGGCGCGCTGAGCATTCCGGTCGCGCTCTACATGCAGTCGCCGGCAGCAAGCATTGCCGTCATCACGGTGACGGCCTGCGCCGTGTTCGCCGCGCTGCCGTGCTTCTGGACGCTGCCGGCCCGCTCGCTCTCGGGCGCGGGCGCGGCCGCGGGCATCGCGCTCATCAACACGGTTGGCAACGTGGCGGGCTTCGTCGCGCCTTACGTGACGGGCGCCATGCACGATGCAACCGGCTCTTACCACGCGCCGATGTTCGTCGTCGGCGCCTTGATGCTGCTGAGCGCCGTGCTCGCGCTGGCCTTTGCCCGCGAGCCGCGCGCATCGCGTGAGCGCGAGCACGCGCTCGCCGCGAATTGATCGAAGCTGGACTCACGGACCTGGCAAGGAGGATGAACATGAAAGAGAAAATTGCGCTCTTTGGCGCCGGCGGAAAGATGGGCTTTCGCCTTTCGGGCAACTTGCAGAAGTCGGACTATCGCGTGGCGCACGTGGAAGTCGGCGAAGCGGGGCGCAAGCGCCTCAAGGATGAACTGAACATAGAGTGCGTGTCGGTCGAAGCGGCGCTCGACGGCGCGCAGGTCGTCATCCTCGCCGTGCCCGATACGCTGATCGGCAAGCTGAGCCACGAAATCTCGCCCATGCTGAAGGCCGGCACGATGGTGATGACGCTCGACGCGGCCGCGCCGTTTGCGGGCCATCTGCCGGAGCGGCCCGATCTCACGTACTTCGTTGCGCATCCGTGCCATCCGATCATCTTTAACTACGATGTCGATGAAAAGTCGCTTCACGATCATTTCGGCGGCGCATACGCCAAGCAGTCGATTACGAGCGCGCTGATGCAGGGACCGGACTCGGCGTTCGATCTCGGCGAGGATGTGGCGAAAACGATCTACGCGCCGATTCTGCGCTCGTATCGCCTGAGCGTGGATCAGATGGCCATGCTCGAGCCGGGTCTCTCCGAAACGGTCTGCGCGACGCTGCTGTACGTGATGCGCGAAGCGATGGACGAGACCATCCAGCGCGGTGTGCCCAGGGAAGCCGCGCGCGACTTCCTGCTCGGCCACATGAACATCCTGAGCGCGGTGATCTTCAACGAGATACCCGGCGCGTTCTCCGACGCCTGCAACAAGGCGATCGAATTCGGCAAGCCGCGCCTCATGCGCGACGACTGGAAGGGCGTATTCGACCGCGCCGAGATCGCCGAGAGCATTCGCCGCATCACCTGACCCGAAACAGGAATCGCACCGTGACCGAACGTATTCACGCGACTTACTGGCTGGAGACCGGCGATGATCCGCGGCGTGCCGCCGACGTCATCGCCGGAGAGCAGTCGAGCGGCACTTTCGTCGCACTGCCAAACGAAACACCGGAGCTGAAGGCGCGCTCGGGCGCGCGGGTCGAGCGCCTCGACGTGCTGGAAACCGTGGACGCGCCGAGCCTGCCCGGCGGGATGCGCTCGGACGCATACACGCGCTGTACGCTCGAACTCTCGTGGCCGATGGAGAATTTCGGCGCGTCGCTGCCGAACCTGATGTCGACCGTTGCAGGCAACCTGTTCGAGCTGCGCCAGGTGTCGGGCCTGAGGCTCACCGGGCTGCGACTGCCTGAGTCGTTCGCGGCGGCCTATCCAGGGCCGGCGTTCGGCATCGAAGGCACGCGGCGGCTCACGGGCGTGGCGCACGGTCCGCTGATCGGCACGATCATCAAGCCGAGCGTGGGGCTTTCGCCCGAGGAAACCGCGCAGCAGGTGCGCGAGCTCGTGGAGGGCGGCATCGACTTTATCAAGGATGACGAACTACAGGCCGACGGCTCCCATTGTCCCTTCGACGAACGCGTGAAGGCCGTGATGCGCGTCGTGAACGACCATGCCGATCGCACCGGCAAGAAGGCGATGGTGGCGTTCAATCTCACGGGCGACCTCGACCAGATGCGCCGGCGCCACGATCTCGTGCTCGCGCATGGCGGAACGTGCGTGATGGCCGTGCTCAATTCCGTGGGTATCGTGGGCCTGCATGAATTGCGGCGGCATTCGCAGTTGCCGATCCACGCGCATCGGGCGGGCTGGGGCTACCTCTCGCGCAGTCCGGCGCTCGGTTGGGACTACGCGCCGTGGCAGATGATCTGGCGTCTCGCCGGAGCGGACCACATGCACGTGAACGGCCTGCGCAACAAGTTCAGCGAACCCGACGACAGCGTGATCGCTGCGGCGCGCGCCGTGCTCGCACCGGTGATGGCGAGCGCCCCCATGCCGGCCATGCCTGTTTTCAGCTCGGGGCAGACCGGCCTGCAGGCCGCCGATACCTACGCTGCACTCGGCTGCGCCGATCTCATCCATACGGCGGGCGGCGGCATCTTCGGACATCCCCAGGGCGTCGCGGCGGGCGTCGATGCGTTGCGCGAAGCCTGGTGCGCCGCCATCGAAGGCGTACCGCTGGAGCAGCACGCGCAGAGGCATCCGTCATTGCGTGCGGCGCTCGGCTTCTGGAAGTGAGCAACGGGATGGCTGAAACAAACAACGCATCCCTGCCCGAGGGCCTGCTTCTCGCCTATTACGGCGACGACTTCACGGGGTCGACCGATGCGATGGAGGCCATGACGGCCGCGGGCATCCCCACCATCCTGTTTCTCGACACGCCAACGCCCGAGGCGCTCGCGCGCTTTCCCGAGGCGCGCTGCGTGGGTATCGCGGGATCGTCGCGCGGGCGCAGTGCCGCGTGGATGCGCGAAGCGCTGCCGCAAGCGTTCGCGAGCCTCGCCGCGCTCGGCGCGCCGGTGCTGCAGTACAAGGTGTGCTCCACGTTCGATTCGTCGCCCGAGGTGGGTTCGATTGGCGCCGCGGTCGACATCGGCACGCAGTACATGCCGGGAAACTGGTCGCCGATGGTGATCGGCGCTCCGCGCCTGAAACGCTATCAAGTGTTCGGCAACCTCTTCGCAGCCGTCGATGGCGTCGGCTATCGCCTCGACCGTCATCCGACGATGTCGCGCCACCCCGTGACGCCGATGGACGAAGCGGATCTACGCCGCCATCTCGCGCGGCAGACGTCGCGCCGCATCGAACTCATCGACATGCTTCAGTTGCGCGCCGGGGACGGTGCCTCACGCGTGGGCATGCTATCGGCGGAGGATACCCCCGTCGTGCTGATCGATGTGCTCGACAACGAAACGTTGGCAGAAGCTGGGCGGCTCGTTTGGGAAGCGCGCGGCGAAGGGGTGTTCACGGCTTCGTCATCGGGCCTCCAGTACGCGCTTGCCGCGTACTGGCGCTCGCGAGGCTGGCTGCCCGCTGCGCCGTCGTTGCCCGCGGCGAGCCCGGTCGATGCGATTGGCGTGGTGAGCGGCAGTTGTTCGCCGGTCACCGCGGCGCAGATTGGCTGGGCACGTCAGCACGGTTTTCACGTGGATCGGCTCGACCTCGCGCGTGCCCTCGATCGGCAAGCGGGACCCGCTGAAATCGAACGGGCCGCAGGTGCCGCTACGCAAGCCATCATCAGCGGAAGCAGCGCCGTCGTCCACAGCGCGGAGGGCCCGGACGACCCGGTCGTGCGCGGTTTCGACGAGATCGCGCGGCGCTGCGGACGCACGCGCCAGGACGCCGCCCGCGAAGTAGGCCGCGCGCTCGCGGCGGTGATGCGACGCATGCTCGATCGCACCGGCGTCTCGCGCGTGGTCGTTGCGGGCGGTGACAGTTCGGGCGAGGTCGCCGGCGCGCTGGGCATCGACGCGCTCAGCGTGACGGCGGGCGTGGCGCCCGGTGCGCCGCTGTGCAGAGCATGGTCGAGCGCTGCTGCGCGCGACGGCCTCGAAATCGTGCTCAAGGGCGGACAGATCGGCCACGCCGACTTCTTTGGCGCCGTGCGCGAAGGGCAGGCGAAGTGATCCAGCGGTGACGTGGTGGCCGGCGGCGTGGTGTGGTATTGTCATTACACCAGACGTTTACAGTACCACTGCAATGGGCGAGATCATTCCACGTCGCAAGCTATATCAGGAAGTCGTCGATCGACTCATGGAACGCATTCGTGCGGGCGAGATCGCGCCCGGCGCGCAGTTACCGTCCGAGCGCGAGCTGATGGAGATATACGGCGTCGGGCGGCCGGCGGTGCGCGAAGCACTGCAGGCGCTGGAGCGTTCCGGCATCGTCGAGATCGTGCATGGGGAGCGCGCCCGCGTGGTCGTGCCGACCGCAGACCGCCTGATTGCCCAGATCGCTGGCGGCGCGCTGCATCTGCTGCGCACCCAACCGGACATGCTCGAGCACCTCAAGCACGCGCGGCTTTTTCTCGAAACCGGCACCGCACGCATGGCGGCCGAGCGCGCCACGGAAGAAGATGTTGCGCGGCTTCAGTTGAGCGTGGCGCAGCATCGCGCGTCCATGGTCAATCTCGCGGAATTCATCGAGAGGGACATGGCGTTCCACCGCGAAATTGCGAAGATCAGCGGCAACCCGATTTTTCCCTCGATCGTGGAGTCGTTGTTCCGTTGGGCGGGCGAATACTACCAGCCGCTCGTGCGTGCGCCAGGCGTCGAGGAACTCACGCTCACCGAACATCAACGCATCGTCGATGCGATCGCGGCCCGTGACGGCGACGCCGCCGAGGCGGCGATGCGCGCCCATCTGACGCGCGCCAACGAACTCTACCGTACGCAAGGCCGCAACTAGAATACGCTGGCGGTGTTCGCCTGGCGGCGTACGCTAACTACGCAAGCGGCAGGTGATGCCTCGGCTGCGTCAGCATCGTGGGCTTGAGAATGTCTTCGAGTTGCGCCCGCGTGAGCAAGCCTCTCTCGATGACAATATCGGCGACGCTCCTTCCCGATACGAGCGCTTCCTGGGCTACCTGGGTCGCATTCGTATAGCCGATGTACGGATTCAGCGCAGTCACGATGCCGATGGAATTTTCAACGAGCGAACGAAGCCGCTCGCGATTGGCCGTGATGCCGTCGACACACCTCGATGCCAGGGTCAGACATCCCGCACGCAGGTGCGCAACGCTCTTGAACAGGCTGTGCGCAATGACCGGCTCGAACGCATTCAACTGCAATTGACCGGCCTCCGCAGCAAAGCTGACCGTCACGTCATTGCCGATGACTTCGAAAGCGATCTGGTTCACGACCTCCGGAATGACCGGATTGACCTTGCCCGGCATGATGCTGGAGCCCGCCTGAACCGGCGGCAGGTTGATTTCACCAAGGCCTGCGCGCGGGCCGCTCGAAAGCAGGCGAAGGTCATTGCAGGTCTTCGAGAGCTTGACCGCCACGCGCTTGAGCACGCCCGACAGTTGCACGAACGAGCCGACGTCCTGCGTCGCCTCCACGAGATTGGGCGACGTCGTCACAGGGATACCGGTGACACTGGCCAAATGGCGGCAGACGAGCGGCGCATAGTCGGGCGACGTATTGATGCCCGTGCCGATCGCCGTGGCGCCCAGGTTGATTTCGCAAATCAGTTTCGACGCTTCCCGCAGACGTTCCTGATCTTCTTCGAGCATGACCGCAAAGGTGCTGAACTCTTGTCCCAGGGTCATGGGGACCGCGTCCTGCAACTGGGTTCGCCCCATCTTCAGATCGTCGTGAAACTCCACTGCCTTCCGTTCGAACGACGCGCGCAGGACACCCATCGCATCGACCAGTTGCGCGATGCCCATATACGTGGCGATTTTCAGTGCAGTCGGGTAAACGTCGTTGGTGCTTTGCCCCAGATTCACATCTTCGTTTGGGTGCAGTACCGCGTAGTCTCCTCGTTCGTGGCCAAGATGTTCGAGCGCGAGATTGGCGATCACCTCGTTCGCGTTCATGTTGGTCGACGTGCCGGCGCCGCCCTGAATCACGTCGACGACGAATTGGTCGTGCGCAACCCCCTCACGAATCTGCTGGCACGCGTGAACGATGGCCTTCATCTTGTGCTCGGGGAGCAGCCGTAATTCGCAGTTCGCAATCGCCGCGGCTTCTTTCACAAACGCCAGGGCGTTGACCAGATTCGGATAAGTCGAGATTGGAATGCCGGTAATCGGGAAATTGGCGAGCGCACGAAGCGTATGGACTCCGTAATAGACTTCATTGGGCACGGCGAGGTCGCCGAGAAGATCGTGTTCGATGCGTTCAGAACGATTGGACATTGCTTTGCTCCGTTGGAGAGGATTCGGGTCAAGCGAGGGTCGCGTCGGCCGACAATGCGTACGCGATGCATCGTCGCGCGAGAACGTCGGTGGGATCAACCAGCCTGACGCGCGCGCCGCCGCTGCCCACGAATTCACTCCCGGTCAAAAGGAGCGGGAGTTCGGTGCACCCAAGGACGACGACTTCAACGCCTTCGGCAATCAGTCCTTCCATCGCGGCGGCGATATCCTCCTGACACTGCCCCGTCGTCAATCCCGCCTTGACGCCATGTTTGCCGTAGATGGCTTCCATCACGCGCTCCTGTAGCGCAGGGGAGGGCACGACCTGACGAAGATCCTGCGATTCCAGCGCCTTTCGATAGACCCCGCTCTCGATCGTGCCCGATGTCGCTAGCACACCGACATCACGAAGCGCCGGATACGTCGTGCGCAGACAGCCAACCGTGACCGTCAACATGTTCACAATCGGAATGTTGAGGTACGGCTGGATCCGCTCGACGAATGCATGCGCGGTGTTGCACGGAATCGCGATGATGTCCGCGCCGCCGTCTTCGAGCCGCTTGCACGTCGCGTACAGCGAGACCGTTGGGTCCGCGCCGTCACCAATCAGATTATCGGTGCGATCCGGAATCTGCGGGTTTTGTTCGACCAGCAGCTTGATGTGGTCCTGGTCGCGCGTGGCGCGTGTATTGCGGACAATCTTCTGCAGAAAATCGACCGTCGCCGCGGGGCCCACGCCGCCCACGACCCCAACCTTGAAGGCGTGCGACGGCGAACCGTAACCGCCAGAGACGACGTACTGCGCATACGCGAGGTTGGCATCGACGAGCGGTACGCCCAGCGGGCCGATTTCGTCCGCGACCAGGGCGATTTCCGTCATGCCGGGCACGATCACCTGGGCGCCTTGCGCGATCAGATCGCGGCAAGCCTCGCGCAGCAGTTCGACCGGACGCCCGCGCAGGTTGCCACTCTTGATGCCGTCCGATCCATATACCGCTTCCGTGACCGGATCGAATTCTTCGTGGCATCGGGGGTGGATGACTTCGAACTCGGGGGGCGCAAAGTACCGTTCAAACAAGCGCTTTTCCCGCGTGTAGTCGGAGGCGAGTATGCCGATACGGCTTGCGCCCGGGAACTTGCGCCGAACATGGCTGCGAACCGCGTCGATCATGTCCACGATCTGCAAGCGCGTGTTCGCGCGCAGTTCGTCGATGAAGGTGTGACTGAGAAAGCACGGCAGCACGACCGTTGTTACGCCGCGCTTCTCGAAGTCCCGGATCATCTCGAAGATATAGAGCTTGCGTTCCGTCGTCGCGGTGCTTCCGGAGCCCGAGTTGGGAAAAGGCGACTGCTGAAAGATTGCATCGAAGTGCTCGGCATCAGTCGATGCGGGCGTCGCCTTCACCAGTTTGAAGAAGACATCTGCGCTTGCCAGCGGCCCCAGGCCGCCGACAATACCGAACTTGTGCTTGTGGCCGGCGACATCGGAAGTCATTTCGCTCCACCTTGCGCCGGACCGAAAATCTGTTCGCCATCCTCAACGAAGTCGGAAGCCTTGCTCTCGCGCGCACCTTCCCATTTCGCGATCACGGCGGTCGCCACGCTGTTGCCGATCACATTGGTCATCGTGCGGCCCATGTCGAGGATCTGGTCGATCGCAAGCACCATGGCGACCCCTTCGACCGGCAAATGGAACATCGGCGCCACTGCCGCAACCACCACCACCGAGCCCCGCGGAACGCTGGCCATGCCCTTGCTGCTGAGCATCAGTACGAGCAGCATGAAGAATTGCTGCGAGATCGGCATGTCGACCCCGAACGCCTGGGCGATAAAGATGGCCGCAAACGCCTGATACATCATCGAGCCGTCCAGATTGAACGCATAGCCCAACGGCAGCGTGAAGCCGACGACTTTCTTGTCGACGCCAAAGCGCTCCAGCTGCTCGGTCAGCCGCGGATAGGCCGCCTCGCTGCTCGCCGTCGCAAACGCGATCATCGCGGGTTCACGCACTGCCTTGAGCAACGCGCCGACACGACGGCCGAGGAACAGATAGCCGACGAAAACCAGGATCGCCCACAGCACGACCAGCCCCAGATAGAAGGAGCCAATCAGCTTGCCATACGTGTAGATGACGTCGAGGCCGCGCAGCGTCACCGCCGAAGCGATCGCACCGAACACGCCGAACGGCGCCGCACGCATGACGTGTTTCGTCACGCGCAGCATGACGGGCACCATGCCTTCAATGATCTCGATCACGACCTTGACGCGCGCGTCCCGCTTTGTTGCGCTCAGACCCAGGCCGAGGAAGACAGAGAAGACCAGGATCTGCAGGATATCGTTACGCGCCATGGCGTCGAGCAGGCTGGTCGGAAAGGCGTGGGTCAGGACGTCCCTGAAGTTCAGCGCCGAGGTATTCAGGCCGGTATCGACTTCACCTGTACCCGCCACCATGTGCAGGCCGGCCCCCGGCTGCAGGAGATTGGCGAAGACGAGGCCTACCGTAAGCGAAATCAGCGATGCGCAAACGAACCAACCCACCGAACGCAAACCGATGCGGCCGACGTCCTGGCCGCTGTCCATGCCGGCGAGGCCCGACACCAGCGTGACGAACACCAGTGGCGCGATGATCATCTTGATGAGACGCAGGAAGATGTCCGTGATGATCGAGAAGTATCCTGCAATGGCTTTGAGTGTCGCCGGGTCAGATGTGCTGGCGTGGCACGCGTAGCCCGCAATGACGCCCAGTATCATGCCAACGGCAATATAAACGGTGAGGCGATTTTTCATTTCCGTCTGTCCTTGAGTGACACAAGGTGGTCGAGACATGACCGGTGTACGTTGAGAGACGCCTGGAGCGAGATCGACTGCGACCTCGGTCAAGCGTTGGGAGGCATATTAGGGGTGCCAAAGGAAGCGATGATGCCGTTGTTGCATGTGCGTATGCGAATTTTGCATAACGCGGGAAAACCCTAGACGCCGGTCTGTAAAACCGCCCGAAGATGCTGCCAGAGCGTATCGAGAAACTCGCTGCGATTCGAAGCGTCGCGGTAGACGCGCAACTCGATATCCAGATTCCAGTGCGTCGGGCCTGCGGGGACCAGTTCACCCGCCTCCAGTTCCGCGGCTATCGCGCTCTTTGGCAGCCATGCCATCCCTTCGCCTTCCATGACCATTTTTTTGAGCACCTCGGCCATGTCCGATTCATAGTGAAGCAACAAGGAAGGCGCAGAGGGCGCTCGAGCGAGCAGCACCGCAAGGCAGCGGCCGAAATAACTCGTTTCCGTGTATGAAATGTGAGGCAATGGCTGTTTTGCTGTTCCGGGCAGTCGATACGTCGGCGCGGAACGCAGGTTTGGCCTGCTGGCAGGCATGAGCGTGTCGATACCCACAGTGAGATGCTGATACCTCGCGGGATCGAGATGCAAGGGCAGTTCAGGGTGGTGGTAGGCGAACATCAGTTCGCAGTTGCCATTCACGAGCGACAGGATCGAGTCGTGCACATTGGCCGGTACCACGCGCGCGCGCACGTCCCCGAAGTGGGCGGAAAGCGCCTTGAGCCACGCAGGCAGAAAATTCAGCGCGATGGTGTGGCCGGCGGCAATCTGGAGGCTCTTGCCGCCGATCCGTTTTTCAGTCCGGATGATGGCGCGTGTATCGAAGAGTTTGTTCAGGATATCTTCAGCGACTTCGCGGAAGAGTTGACCTGCGGGCGTCAGCACGGGAGGGAAGCTGCTGCGATCGATCAGTTCCGCCCCGACCCATTGCTCCAGCGATTGAATGCGCCGGCTGAACCCGGACTGGGTCACATTGCGGAACTCCGCTGCGCGTGAAAAGCTCTGGTATTGAGCAAGGGCGATGAAGTCCTCGACCCACTTGATTTCCATACGTATGGCCCGCCTTCTGGGACGTGAAATGGCGTTTTCGGGAAGTTCCGATCTTACGCCGGTACCGTTGCACCAGGTCGCGTCGAGGACTGCGTCTGACCTGGCGAAGGTCCGCGATGGTGTCGACGCGAATTGCGCCCGCACTGACCCAATGCAGACGCAATCCTCATCGGTTGCGATCAGTAAGTTGCAGAAAACGCTGCCTGTACCTGGTCGGGCGACGTGATCCCATTGGCGATCAGCAGTTGGGTCAGCAAACGGGCCTTCTCAGGATTGAGATCGAGCGACGCGACAAATCCGCTCTTGCCATCGTCGACTTCGACGTTGCGGTTCAACTGAACAAAGCGGGCGATCCCACGACTCCGAATTCGATTGGTAGCGGGATGGACCACGCGTCACACCGGAGTCAGACCGGATGGTAGAAGCGGTCAAAAAAAGGACGATGCGGAGGTGGCATGTCCCTATGCGAGACTCGCATAACGTGGGAAAACCCTGGCCTCGCCGACGTGCGGTGCGAATCTCTTCGGTCTGCAGCAGGTAGTCACATATCCGTAGTAGTCCAGATTAATTTGCGCGTGAGTGGAAGCGTTACTCATCTCCACAGGTCGGACCAGCGACTACTGGCCGGTCGACCTGGTGCCTGCATTCGGGAAAGCGCGCCAAGACCATCGCGCCGCCCCGCGAGCCCTACTGCCGAATCAATGCCATCATCGCGCCAAACCCGACGAACACCCCGCCCGTCACGCGGTTGAACGCCTTTGCCACACGGCGGCTCTTGAGCGTCGCGCCGATGCGCGTGCCGAAACCCGCGTAGACGAGATACCAGCTCACTTCGCACACGGCGAAGGTTGCAACGAGCACGCCGAACTGCGGCAGCACCGGCCGGGTCGCGTCGATGAACTGCGGCAGGAGCGCCGCCGCGAAGAGGATCGCCTTCGGGTTGCTGCCGCCGACGAGAAAGCCGTTGCGATAGAGCGCGAGCGGCGAGCGCACGGGGCGCGCGGCCACACGTTCTGCAACATCGGCGGCGGCCTCGGGCACGGGTGCGCCCCACGCCTTGACGCCCAGGTAGACGAGGTACGCGGCGCCTATGAAGCGCAGCGCGTTGAACATGGTCGGCCACGCTTGCAGGAACACGCCGAGCCCGGCCGCCGAAACGGCGAGCATCAGAACCAGTGCGGAAAGGCAGCCGGCCATGGTCGCGCTCGTGCGGCGCAGTCCGTACTGCGCGCCATGCGACATGATGAGCAACATGTTGGGACCGGGGATGGCGCAGACGACGAAGACGGTGACGAGGAACAGCCACCAGGTATGCAGATTCATTGCAGCGGCGAGATCAAAGAGGGCTGGAAAACGGCGAAGGGACGATTATGCCAGCGGAAGGCGCGAGCCTGGCCGCGGCCAGCAGGCCAGAGGTGATCCGGCGTGTCACGAGAATGCGGGGCGGGAAAAGAAAAGCCCGCAGCGAATGCGGGCTTGAACCATGCCAATGGAGACATGGAGGAGACAACCTCACTATAGTCAAACAATTGACGCATCGCAATATATGTTCGTGTATCACATCGTTAATTATTGTCAGATTAATGAGTTAGTGATTGATACGGCCATCGAGCAGGCACACAATGAAGCGGCGCGCTCGCTGGATGGAAGGTGCGGCGCACGGGAGGCGAGACATCGCCTCGTCAGCCCGGAGCGGGTTTCAACTGGAGGGATGAAATGGGCATTCTGGACAAGGTGGGTGAAATTGCCGGTGCGGTTGCCGCTGTGGAAGGCGCCGAGAAGCTCGATCCGAACGCAGGCTTTCTGACCAAGGCCGCCGCCGCGGTTGCCGGTTTCGAGGGCGCCAAGGAAGTCGAGCAGCTAGTCGAGAAGAAGGAAGACGAAAAGCCCGCCGACGACAACACCGCGCAACCCGCGGATGGGTCGGATCAGCAGACGTGAGCGTATCGCTGCGCGCATGACGGTTTGACACAGGCACAGGAAAGCCGCGGCCGGATCAGCCGCGGCTTTTTCGTTGGACCACCTACCAGGCAGGCCGCTAGCGGGCAGAAGCCGGCGACGCGCGATAAACGAAGCCCAGCGCGATGACCGCAACCGTGAAGCCGAGGGCAACGAGGCACACGCCGCTCCAGCGCGCCGTGGCCCACGCCGCGCCGGCCATGAGCGCGCCCGCGGCGCCGCCGATGAAGAACATCCCCACGAAAATCGCATTGAGCCGGCCGCGCGCGGCGGGATTGAGCAGGTTGATCGCGCGCCGCCCGAGCGTCTGGTCGGCGATGACGCCGGCATCGAGCGCAGCCGCGCCCACGACGAGCAGGCCGAGCGCCAGCGCGGGATGCGCGGCGGGTGCAAAACCGCCCCAGCCCGCGCCCGCCACGCCTAACAGCAGGACTGCGCCGAGCATCGTCGCGTGCGCGGCGTATTGAACCGCGCGCCCCACGCCGTGATCGCCCAGCCGGCCCGCGAGCGGCGTGACGATCGCGCCGCTCGCGCCCGCTAGCGCGAACGCCGCAATGCCGTTCATGCCGAGCGAAAACGGCGGCTGCGACAGCAGCAGCGCGACGGCGGTCCAGAACGCCGAGAAGGCACCTAGTGCAAGTGCCGCGAGGAAGGCGCTGCGCCGCAGAACCCGCTCGGTGCGCAGCAACGTCCAGAGCGAATAAAGCAGATCGGCGTAGCGCGCCGTCACGCTCGGCATGCGGCGCGGCGTGCGCAGAAAGAGGACCACGGCGAGCAGGGCATCCGCCACCGCTTCGATGCCGTAGAACGCACGCCAGCCCAGCGTTCCCGCAATCAGGCTCGCGAGCGGCCGTGAGAGCAGGATGCCCAGCATCAGGCCGCTCATCACGTTGCCGACGGCCCGCCCGCGCTGGCTTTCAGGCGCCATCGAGGCGGCCATCGGCACGAGCATCTGGATCACGCTGGAGGTCGCGCCCGCGAGGAATGCCGCGGCGAGAAAGAGCGGGCCCGAGCGCGCCAGTGCCGCGAGGGCCAGAAAGACCGAGCACGCAAGCAGCGTGCGGAAAATCAGGCGCCGGTTTTCCAGCAGATCGCAGAGCGGAACGAGCAGCAGCAGACCGGCGGCGTAGCCGAGCTGCGGCAGCATGGCGACCGCGCCGACGAATTCCGGGCGCAAACGCAGCGAATGGCTCACGAGCCCGGCGAGTGGCTGGGCCGCAGACAGATTGACGACGATCACGCCGACTGCGGCGGCGAAGAACAGCGTCATCGGTAGTGTGAGGGTGGTGTGCGTCGCCTGATTGGCGTGGCTCGTGGGGGCGGCCTCGCGCGCCATCGGACGCGTACAGGTTTCAGCAGGGTGCTCCATCGATTGGCTCCGCAACGTGGCAGGTCCAGCTATCGTAGGGAGCGTTACGTTATGCGACAATTGAATTATCGCGATAATCTTTATGCGGAGTCGTTGTGAACACTCGAGATCTGGAAGCCTTCGTGGCGGTGGTCGAAAGCGGCTCGCTCGTGCGGGCGTCGGAGCGGCTGTTCCTGACGCAGCCGGGCCTCACGCGCCGCGTGCAAAACCTTGAGACGACGCTCGGCATCGAGCTTCTGGATCGCCAGAGCAAGCCCCTCAAACCCACGGCCGCGGGTAACGAGGTATACGGCCTCGCGCGCTCGGTCCTGCGTGCGGTCGACGACCTGATGTCGGTCGCCTCGCCGGAGAGCGAGCCCGTCGGCGAGCTCAAGCTCGGTGTGCCGCCGTTTCTCTCGGAACTGGCGCTCGAACAGCCCGTCGATCAATTGCGCGGCGAGTTTCCCAAGCTGACGCTGCGCGTGAGGGCGGGCTGGTCGCCAGGCCTGCTCGACGAGGTCGAGCGCGCACGGCTCGATGCGGCCGTGATTCTGCTGCCCGCCGCGGTGATGCCGCCGGAGGGCGTGGTCGCGACCCAGCTCGGCTACACGCCGACCCTCGTCGTCGCGGCGCGCTCGTTTGGTTTGCCCGACGAGCCCACCACGCTCGCGGCGCTCGCGCACCATCCGTGGGTACTGAATCAGGACGGCTGCGGGATGCGCTCGGCGCTGAGCCGGGCCATGGGCATGGCGGGTCTGCCGTTCAACGTCGCGGTCGAGGCCTTCGGTTCGGAACTGCAGCTTTCGCTGGTCGCGCGCGGCATGGGCGTCGGGCTCGCCGCGCCGCAGGCGCTCGCGCGCAGCCCGCTGCGCGACCAGTTGCAGATCATCGACGCGACCGACTTCCGCTCGGGCCTGAATGTCTGGCTCGTGCACGGGGCGCTGCCGGGGCGTCTCGTGCGGCCGGTCGCGCTGATCCGCGACGCGCTGGCGAACAGGCTGGAGATGGCCGAGGTGGCATGACGGCGTAGCGCCATATGGCTACTCCGAACGTTATGCGCTGAGCCGGTGGACATCGGAGTTCCAAACGAGCGGCACGCGTGTCACACAATTCACCATTCCCCCTTCAAAGCCAATCTGCCCTGCGGGATCAAGTTCGAAATCGGGAATGCGCCGGAACCATTCCTCAAGGAAAACGCGAATCTCGTTTCGGGCCAGCAGCGCCCCTGCACAGCGATGGGGGCCGTTGCCAAAGGCTGCATGTTGGGATGCATTCGCGCGCGCGAAATCGGCGTGCATTGGGCACTGGAACTTGCGTTCATCCATGCCATGCAACAGTGGGCGGACGTACACCCGGTCTCCCGCCTTGAAGCGGACACCCTTATATTCGAAGTCGCGAGTCATCACACGGCCTGTGCTGGATGGTGCAAACATGCGCAGCAGTTCCTCGACGGCGTTGCCCACCAGTTCCGGGTGCTCCGCCAGTTGGCGACGATGTGCTGGGTTGCGCGCGAGATAGAGCACGGCAAAACCCATGGTCGACGCGACAGTGTCGAGTCCGCCAAAGATGACGTTGACCATCATGCCGCGTATTTCCTGCTCAGTGAGAGGTCGTCCGAATACCGTTCCATTCACGATTGCACTGATCAGATCCGCTCCCGGCTCCTTTTGGCGATCGCGAATGATATTCTCAAGGTAGCCGAACAGCATGCGCTGCGACCACTCACGACGCTCTGGGTCATTCGCTCGAACGCTTGCCTCGGTCCACGCAAGCAGGTCGTCCAGATCGGTGAGCGGGAGATTCACGAGTCGCATGAAGATGGTGATCGGGAACTTCATTGCAAAATCGGACATGAATTCGCAACGGCCTTTCTTCTTGAAACCTTCGATTAGCAAGACCGCCAG
This sequence comes from Paraburkholderia sp. BR10872, assembly GCF_040965835.1. NCBI lineage: Bacteria > Pseudomonadati > Pseudomonadota > Betaproteobacteria > Burkholderiales > Burkholderiaceae > Paraburkholderia > Paraburkholderia sp. BR10872. The sequence goes on along the minus strand of NZ_JBFRCN010000001.1, from coordinate 122,188 downwards.
TTCCCGGATTTCGCCCTCCATGTCACGGATAACCTTCGGCGCGAAGAAGCGGTTGATCAGCGCACGATAGTCTGCGTGCTCGGGAGGGTCGGCCGACAGAGGCAAGATCTGCATCGTCGTGCTGGCGGGAAGCGTGATCTCGTGCATCGAGAACGGGTCGTGATTGCGCTGCGCAAATTCGATATCCGCCGCTCGTGTGAGGATCCAGTGACCGCCGTTGTACGGCGTCCAGACAATGTCCGGACCATCGTGAAGGCGCTTCCACGCGCCGACAATGTCGGCTTCGCCGCCGGGAGGCTTGCTGAAATCCCAGTCTACGACGAGTTCTTGAGGTACATGATCGGGAACCGGTACGAGAGGGACAGCGATATGGGACATGTGAGTTCTCCGCGAACGAGTGTTCACCGGTTGCTTTGATCAGGTTTGCGAAGCGGGTAACCGCACGACTAATCCGTCGAGTTCATTGGTCACCCGAATCTGGCAACCGAGCCGGCTGTTGCTATTCGCATCGATGGCGCCGCTCAGCATATCCAGTTCGGCGTGCTTCGCGGGTGGAATCCTTGCGGCCCACATGTCGTCGACATAGCAGTGACATGTCGCGCAATTGCAGTAGCCCCCGCAATCGGCGAGGATGCCAGGCACCGAGTTTTCGATGGCTGCCTGCATCAACGACTGGCCGGCATTCGCCTCGACGGTATGCTCCGTGTCGTCATGCTCGATGAAAGTAATCCTCGGCATTTCGGTATCCTAAGTTTTTACTGCTGCGCGCACATCGTTGCGGCTGTTGCCTAGCTGACCGTGAAGCCGCCGTCCACAGCGATGATCTGGCCGGTGACGTAGCTCGCTGCGGGGCTTGCGAGAAAGAACACACTCTGGGCGACTTCGATTGGAGCGGCCATCCGCCCCATAGGAACGCGGCCAGCGCCCACGATCGGCCCGCGTATCCTGAACGTGGTGCTGATGTTTTTGCCGCCCTCGCTGGCCATACCGCCAGGCAGGATCGAATTGACGCGAATTCCATCGACCGCAAATTCGCTGGCCAGTGTTCGCGTAATGCTGTCCACGCCGGCCTTCGCGGCGTCGTAGTGGGCGTTGACGCCCCACAACGTCGGCCGAAGCGCACCGACGGAGGAGATGTTGACGATCGAGCCACCTTCGCCCTTTTCCTTCATGCGCGTAATCGCCTCGCGGCAACACAGGAAAGTGCCACGTAGCGTGACGTCCTGCATCTGGTCCCACTGCTCCACAGACATTTCAAAAAACTCAGCCTTCGAACGGTGGGCAGCGTTGTTGACGAGAATGTCGACGGCACCGAATTTTGCATCGATGGCTGCAAAGAGCGCCTTGACGGAAGCTTCGTCCGCAACGTCCACCTTGCAGGGCAATACAATGCCACCGTTTGCCTCGATATCCGCCGCAGTTGCGGACGCGACATCCGGGTTCAGGTCGGCGATCACGACGTTGGCGCCCGCCTCAGCAAGCAGTCGCGCTGTTTCGCGGCCTAGACCTTGCGCAGAGCCGGTAACGACGGCAGTCTTTCCCGTGAGATTGAAAATCTGCGCGAGGCGCGCGCCGATCTGGTTTTCGCTAAACATGGAATGCTCCGTGTGAGTAGTCGCTCAGAGTTGTGCTTCCTGGCGGGCCTTCAGCTAATCAGAAATCCGCCGTCGAGCGTAATCGACTGGCCCGTCATATAGCGGCCCGATGGACCCACAAGGTACAAGACCGCCGCCGCGATGTCGGCGGGATCTCCCCATCCAAGCGGCAAGCGTCGCTCTGCATCTGTGCCGGGGCCCGTGAGCTTTCCTTTCTTCAGGCGAGCCTGCATGTCGGGATGAAACTGAACCTTGCCGGGCACGGCGCCTGGAAGCACGCAGTTGACGAGGATCTGCTCGGAGGCATAGTCGAGCGCCGCGGAGCGAGCCAAGCCCGTTACGCCGGCTCGCGCGGCGCCGTAAGCGCCATTGCCGTTGAGGACGGCATGCATCGCTCCCATAGTGGTCACGTTCACGATGCGGCCACCCCGGCCCGCGGCGAGCATGTGCTTGATCGCTTCTCGCATGCAAAAGAAAACGGACTTCAGGTCGATCGACATGACTTCGTCCCAGGCCGCTTCGGTGAAATCCGTGAGCGGTCCGTTATTGGTCATCGCGGCGCAATTGACCACGATGTCGGGGCTGCCCCAAGTGGCCTTCGCCTGTTCGAACAACGCGATCACGGAGGCTTCGCGCTCCACGTCCGTCTCGATCGCGACAGCATCCCCGCCTGCCAAAAGGATTCTGTCGACGACAGGCTGCATGTGTGCCGCGCTGTGATCCGCGATCACGACCTTCGCGCCGGCTTCGGCCAGCACAGGGGCAATATCGATACTGGAATTGCGTCCCTTGTCGGTCACGACAGCGACTTTTCCGCTGATGCCGAATAGCCGTTCAAGCACGGTCGTGGTCATCGGGTTGTCTCCTGAAGGTTTGTCGATTTTTCTGCATTCTAGCGACAACCCACGACGCACAATGGTTACCGTATGGAACAATTAGAGTGAGTAATTTTCATCAAATCTGAGCGCGCGAGACGGCGAGACTTCAGGGCGGCGAGGCGATTGCCAGGCCGGTACCGGAGTGAAAGTATGTACGCAAACGTGTACGGTGTTCTATATTTAAAACAATGACGCCAGCCGGGATTTCCCCTGTTGCGAGCGTCTGGAGGTGCCGCGCAACATGCGCGAACTCACATGCACTGCTCAGGAGCGCGTCAACATGCTTGTTGCGAACATATCGAACCCGGCTCCCGAAAGGCTCCCCTTACACGTCGAGGAAATCACGACGTCGTGGCTGACGTCGGCGCTCGCGCGCGGTCATGAGGGCGTGACGGTCGAATCACTCGCAGTGAGCGATGTGATGTACGGAACCGCTACCAAAGTCAGGGTGCATCCTGGCTACAACGCAAGGGGGCGCGAGCTAGGCCTGCCGGAGTCGTTGATCGTGAAGGGCGGTTTCGTTCCAGAATATCGGAATCTGAACGCCTACATATACGAATACGAGGCGAGGTTCTTCAAGGAAGTCCATCCTCACATGCACGCGAACGTACCGGCCTGCTTTTACGCAGAGACGGACGCTCGAAGCGGGCAGTCTATCGTGATCCTCGAAGATCTAAGCTCGCGGAACGTTGAATTCTGCCGCGTGCAAAAGCCGCTCACATTTGCGCAGGCCGCGGCGAATCTGGACGCGCAGGCACGTTGGCACGCCCAGTTCTGGCAATCGCCGGAACTCGATAGTGGTGGTGAACTGGCCTGGCTGGCGCCGCAGGACCCGCTCCCCGACGGCGAGTCAGGCACGTATCACTGGGGCCAGTTGAAACCCGATGTTTTCGCAAGCTATACGCAGTTGCCGCGCGGGGCTGCCGTGCCAAAGCGGTTTCACGATCGGGACTGGATGGAGCGCGCGTTGCTCGATCTGCGCGCTTTCGACCGAATCGGGCCGATGACGCTTCTCCACGGCGACGTTCACCTCGGAAATCTCTATTTCGACCGCGACGGCACGCCCGGTTTTCTCGACTGGCAGTCGTATCGACGCGGACCGTGGGCGCATGATGTCACGTATTTCCTGATCTCAGCATTGGACATTGCGGATCGACCGCGATGGGAACGTGCGTTGCTGGAGCACTATCTCGAGCGGCTTGCGTTTTACGGGGTGAAGGAGCCGCCGTCATTTGAAACCGCGCTCGAGGCGTATCGGCGGCACATCGTCTACGGGCTGTTCTTCTGGCTCGTGAACCCGGTGGAATGGCAGGTGGAAGTCAACAATTGCGCAGTTGCCCCGCGATTCGCAATGGCTGCGCTCGATCACGAGATTCATGATCTTATCGGCCGATAACAACCTTCGGGGCGTTGAATGACACGGCCAGGCGTGCCGCTATCGAAGCCGGCATTGCGTATTGCGCTTGACGTTGCCTCCTCAGCAGGGTACATTTTTTAGACCACCATTCACAAATGTGAATGGTGTGATGATGAGGAGGCAAGCATGTCGGAGATGGTCGCTCGGCGCAGTACGACCTGGCACAGGGTGTATGCGTGGGCTGCGCTCGGTGCGCTTTTCGCGTTTGCGCAAATCTATGCCTACGTGGCATGGATTCGTTCGGAGGACTTTCGCCCCGTCGATGTGGGCACGGACACGATTCCGGAATCAGTGAAGGCGACGATCGACCATTACCAATGGGTCAGCGTGTTGCTGTTGATTCCGGTGGCAATATGGTTCGTCTACGGAATCGTCAAAAGCCGCCGCATCGACGCGGTGCGTCTCATGATGATCGGCTGGCTCTCTGCCTACTGGCTTGATCCGTGGCTGGACTTTCTTCGTCCGATGTTCACCTATAACGCCTATGCATTGAATTATGGCTGTTGGTGCCGTTTCATTCCGTTCTGGCAATCGCCACATGCGCGCATTGCTGAGCCCATCCTGATAGACGCACCGAGCTATTTCTACACTTTCACGGGTACCGCAGTGGTCGCGCTATGGGCGATGCGTGCGGTCCGCAAGCGTTGGCCCCGTGCAGGTAACGTTGGACTCACGCTCGCGGGCTTTGCGGCCATCTGGATGACGATGGGTTTGCTCGATATCGCCGCCAGCCGCTTCATGGGATTCGACGCATGGCCGGGCGCGTTTCAGCGTGTTTCCTTCTGGGGCGGTCACTACTACCAGTTTCCGGTTTACGAGTTCCTGCTGTTTCCGTCCGCCTTCGTGGCTTCTGCGTTCCTACTGATGAGCGTCGACAACAACGGTTACACGGCGATCGAACGAGGCGTCGATCGTCTCGAGTGCCATTCTGCGGTTCGCACGGCGCTGCGCGTGCTGGCCTTCGTCGCGTTTTGCAATGTACTGAATCTTGCCTACACGACCGCAATGGGTGTGCACGCGGTATATGCGGACCCGTGGCCGACGGATATGCCGAGTTGGCTGGCGAACGATCGATGAACAACCGGAACGCTCAGCGCTTCGAGAACGTCGAGTATTACGTAGAAGACGACGTGGCCGTCGTCGCGATGGGCCACCCGCCGGTCAACGGGCTGGGCCTCGGAGTTCGTCGCGGGCTCGTCGCTGCGTTCGAAGCGGCGCGGCACGATCCGGAAGTTCGAGCGATCGTGCTCAAAGGCTGCGGTCGTGGCTTCTCGGCAGGCGGCGACATCCGCGAATTGGGCACGGCCGCTGCTGCGGCAGCCCCCGCGTTATCGCTGCACGTTCATCCGGTGATCGAGGCGAGCGAGAAGCCGGTTGTCGCCGCTATTCACGGATTCGCCATTGGCGGTGGGCTGGAAACGGCGCTGGTCTGCCATTACCGGCTTGTCGCGGGCAATGCGCAGATCGGGCTGCCGGAGTGCAGGCTTGGTGTGATCCCGTTGTCCGGGACGCAGCGTTTGCCGCGTCTGCTGGGCCTCGCAGAATCGATCGAATTCATTCTTGGCGCGCAGATCGTGACCGCGAGTACGTTCGCCGGAACAGCACTATTCGACCGAATCGTCGAGGGCGATGAGCAGCACGTGTTGCGCCTGGCGATCGAACTGGCGCGAGAGAAGATCGGCAGCGCGGCGTTGCCATTGATAAGTCGGCTGCCATTGCCGGATCACGATCCGGTTCCCGTTATCGCTCAGGCGCGTGCACGTCTTGCCTGTGGCGATGCGATAGAGAGCAAGTGCCTGGATGCCATCGCTGCAGCCGCCGAGTCGACTGATTTCGAGGCGGGCCTGGCCGCCGCGCGTGCGATTTACGATCGACTCGCCGCGTCCGAAGAGGTGTCGCGGCAGCGAGATCGCTTTTTCAAGTCCCGCCAGGACAATCACGCGCGATAAGTGCCGACTGAACTGCCGTTACGTAGAAAGCTGCTTGCGCAGGTCGCCTTTTCGCACTTTTCCCGATGGCGTGCGGGGTAGTTCTGCAACGATGCAAAGATGCTCGGGGGTCTTTTGCTTCGCCACACCCGCGGCGGCAAAGTGGGTCTGAACTGCGTTCAGGTCGAGTGCCGTGTGTTCGTGCAGGACGACTACGGCACAGACTCTTTCGCCGTACCGGGCGTCGGGTTGGGCCACGACGGCGACATCGCGCACTGCGGGATGAGCGGCAAGCACACGCTCCACTTCGAGCGACGAAATGTTTTCTCCACCGCGAATCACGATGTCCTTCTTTCGGTCAGTAATGGTCAGGCAGCCGCTTTCGTCGAGATGGCCAATATCGCCAGTCCGGAACCATCCGTCGAGAGTGAATGCCGCCGCATTGAGTGCCGGGTCGGTGTAGCCGACGAACAACTCCGGTCCCTTGATGAGAATCTCGCCGTCGTGTCCCGCAGGCAGGTCGCGATCCAACTCGTCGACAACGCGCACCTGAGAGCCGGGCTGAACGCGCCCGTCCGTGTTGGCTCGAATTTCAAAAGGCGAATCGGCCCAGCCAACACTCACCGTCGAGTGTTCGGTCAACCCATAAGCGCGTGTTCCCTTAAATCCGGCACGATCGACGAGGGCGACGTGCTCGGGCGTGACGCCCGTGCCGCCCAGACCGTAAGACACGAGCGACGCCAGGCTGCGGCCGTCACGATGAGCGGCATCAAGGAGTCCTTGAAGATGGAACGGCGTGCCGCCCGAAAGGCGTACCCGGTGCTGTTCAATGAGTCGCGCGGCGAGTGAGGCGTCCCATCGATCCATGAACACCATCTCCGTGCCGGTGACGAACGGGCGCAACAGAAAATTGAAGCCTGCGATATGCCCGGCAGGGAAGGGCGTGAGGTATGGCCCTGGCCCGTCGATGAACGGAATCTGCCACTCTGCGCCAACGGTTCGATGCGAGTGCTGTACGCCTTTGGGAGAAGCCGTCGTTCCCGAGGTGTACAGCAGCAGGCAGATGTCTTCCGACATGGGCGCATCCACAGAATGCCGATCGTGCGTTGTCGCCGCGAGTCGTTGCAGCGCATCGAACGTGATGCCATTCGCGGGCGCCCGATCGCCAACGACGATAACGCGCTCCAGATCGGGTGGGTCGCCCAGCGCGGCGACACGCTCCAGGTAGTCCGTGCCGCACCAGACGTCGGGTACGCAAAGAAATCGGGCGCGCGACTGCCGGAGGATGAAGCCGACTTCGGCTGGACCGTAGATGTGGACGATCGGTACGAGCACGGCGCCGATTTCGAGTGCAGCCAGATACAGAAGCGCAGTCTCGCGTTGCGTGGGGAGCTGTATCGCGATCACATCGCCTCGACGCAGGCCGATCGCTCGCAGCGCCTTGCCGATTTCTCTCGCGTCGTGCAGTAGGGACTGCGTGGTGCACGTATAGGCGCCGCCCTGGGTATGAAAATGGAGCGGCGTAGCGCCGTGCCGTTCGACGGCGCGCGCTATCAGCGCCGAGAGGGGCAACTCGCTCGACTAGGTTGCAGTTGTGTCGGGTTTCATGCCAGCAACGCCCGTAAGAGGCTGACCAGCGCAAGCGGCTGGTCTAGCATCATGTGATGGCCTGCGCGCGGCATCGTGATGGGTCCCTTCGCGCCGGGAATTGCCGCTACGATGTGGCGCGCGCGATCCGCTCTGACCACGCTGCTGCACTCGGCGTGAACGTAGCTGACGGGAACCGTGATGCGGGTCAGCAGGTCTTCCTCGCCTTCGACCGGCTGGAGATCCCGAAGCTTCGGGTCGAAGCGCCACACCCAGCCGTCGGCGGTTTGGCGAAGCGATGTCTGCGCGAGATGTTCGAGAAGCCACGGCCCGCAATCCTGCTCGGGGATGAGGCGAAACCGGCTGACGGCGGTTTGCCAGTCCGGATAGGGGCGTGGAGGCGGGCGTCGTTCCACGGCAGGCAAGCTGTCACCGCGTAGCATGAAATACGAATCGAGCACGATGGCATGCGAGAGACGATCGGGAAAAGTCGCGCACGCCTGCAGGAGACGCGATCCGCCGAAGCTGTGGCCGACCGCGACGCACGGACCGGAGCCGATTGCATCCACGACGGCTACGAGGTCGCGCGCGAAAATGTCTGCGCTGTATTCCTGCCTGTAGCCGCTCTCACCCATGCCGCTGAAATCCAGAGCGAACACACGAAAGCGGTCGGTGAAGAACGGCGCAATGAAGTCCCACCAGTGCGTGTGCCCTAGAAATCCATGCGCGAAGACGAGCGGAGGTTTGCCTGTGTCTGCGGCGTTCCAGGAGACATAGTGCACTGCGGCCCCGCCGGCTTCGGTGAAGTGAGAGCGGCGTGGCTGGCTCATGGCGAGATCGAACCAGGAGGGGGCACAGACATTCATTGCGGCTTTTCCATTGCTCAAGGATTGTTTCGCACACCTGTCACGCAAGCGGGATGTGCTGTCGATTTGCGGCGATCCAGTCTGTCATCGAGGTCAGCTGGATGCCACGTTCGGAGAGCGAATCGATGTCGACGCGATACCCGACCGCGTTGATCCATTCCTGCGCGTTCACCCACCCCGGTGCGAGGCCCTTTGCTCGCGCTTCGTCCGGCGAGACGTGCGAAACGCGAATCTGTGTGCCAAGGACCTGACCGAGGCGAGATCCCACTTCAGACATCGTGAGCTTCTCCGAAGCCAGCGGCACAGTCTCGCCATGCCAGCGTTGCGCGTCGTTGAGCGCGCTGGCTGCGAGCGCACCCACGTCGTCGGCGGCGATCCAGTCGAGCCGGGAGGCGGGCAGCAACGCGCTGAGCAGCAAGCCCTCGCGCAGGTGCGGGAACATCGTGCCCGCTTTCGGCTCAGCAAGATTGTCCATCATGAATGCCGGTTGCAAGACCGTCCATGATTCGAAACCCGCAGAGCGAACGGCTTCTTCGACGTCCCATTTGTCCGTCCAGTATTTTTGATTCCAGCGCTTCTCGTGCCAGTCTGGAAACGTCAAATGATTGCCTGCCTGCGCCACGGAGGTATGAACGAATTGCGGGACGTCCGCGTTGCGCGCTGCGTTGATGAGCGCGAAACCCTGGCGGCGCTCCCTGTCGCTGCGATCGAAATCGGGGAGGAGAACGGAAAAGACGGAGCGGACGCCCTCCATCGCTTTGTCGAGCGACTCGCGGTCGTCCAGATCCCCCCTTAGGCCCTGCGCATTCATTTCGATGAGTGCCCGGGCAGCAGGCGAGTCTGGATCTCGCGTCAGGAAGCGCACTGTACGTCCAGCCGAAAGGAGGCGACGAGCCGTGGCCCCCCCTTGCGCGCCAGTAGCGCCGATGACGAGTATCACGTCGGATGAATCGGCCATGATTTTTCCGGTGGTCGAACTACAGAGAAATGCCAGCCGTGTCGTGGCCGGGCGCATAGCGCGCGAAGTCACTAGCCAGGCGACAGGTCATCCCAGAATGGCCTGGAATTGTGCCGTTATTCTAATATTAGCACGACGTTCAGAAAAATACGTTGGGTGAATGCCCGGGCGCTGAAGGACGCGAAGCGGAAAGACGAAGCGTCGTCTTTCCGCGCGAGAGCACGATCAATGCTGCGGCCGCAGCGTTTGAACGAGGCCGCCTTCATGGGCGACGATCACTTCGCAGCCCGGCTGATAAACGTCGGCAATCTCGTCGCCGCGCACGCGGTTGCCCTGGAAACCGCGCAAATAGCTCGTTTCGTCGAGCCGCAAGACATGCTCGCCATCCGCGTCGCGCACAACGATCTGGTCAGGCGCGATAGACGTCAGCGTGCCCACATAGGGCAGCCGCGGTGCGAACGGGAAACTGCCGCCTTGCGGCAGGATCCGCGTGTCGAGCGATAGGCGGAAGCGGTCGGAATGATTGCTGAGCCCGGAATGCGGCGTGCGCCGGCTCATCAACAGCACGTCGCCCAGGCGGTAGTTCGTGCGGCGCCATGCGTCCTCGGGCACGCTCGCGAGATCGATGGGAATGATCTTGTCGCCGTCCTTCTTATGCAGGCACGGAAGCTTGTGCAGCCCTTCCGCTACGGCCAGCCCACCGACCTGCGCATCGATATCGCTGAGTGGAATCCAGCAAATGATGAAGTCGAGGCGGTCGCTGTAGATCGCATCTTCGTGAATAAAATCGAAGCGTGTGCGGCTTTTGTCGATGGCGGGCGGCGAAGTGCGGTATTCGGTAAACGGCACCCAATAAAGCGGTACGTCGAAGAGCCGCTGGAAGAATGCGCGCGTTGCGGGATCTTCCATCACGGTTCGCGCGGCGCGCTGCTCGTTCATTTCCTTCACGGGAAAGAAGCTGAAATTTTCGCGCTCCTTGCCGGTCCATCGCACGTCCCGATCGTTACGGTCTACGAAACCGTTGCGATCGAGGTGGTCAACGAGCAGCGCGCGCATGCGTTCGAGCGGCTCGTGATCCAGTACGTCGCGGAAGAACAGGTAGCCGTCTTCGTCCCAGCGTTGTTGCAGCGCGGCGTGATCGCCTAGCAGATCGTTCGAAACGTTGAACTCGCGCATCGTCGGCACGATATCCACGATTGGTGTGCTCACAAATTGTCTCCTCTGGTCGCAGGGGCGCTTTGCCGACGTCTCACAGCAATCCGCGTTCTTCCGAAGTGCGGGTGGTAGTGTCGATACCCAGTTCCCGCAGCGTCTCGAGTACGGCCGTGGTGGCGGAGGCGACAGCCGGGAAGCCTGCATACGGCAGCGCCTGGATAAGCACGCCTTCCAGTTCGCGTGCGCTCAGACCGTTGCGTACTGCAATGCGGACGTGGTTTTTCAGTTCGAGCGTCTGGCGGTTGGCAATCAGGATGCCGAGCGTCACGAGGCTGCGCTGTTTGCGCTCGAGCTTGTCGTCGCCCCATACGTCCGCGAATGCGTAATTGACGGCAAGGCGTGAAATATCGGCGCCGAAGCCGTTGGACTCGCTTGCGGCCCGCAGGCCGGCTGCCTTTTCCTCACCCATGATTTCGCCGAATACCTTTAAACCATAGGCGTGTTTCTCTTCCAGGCTCTTCATTTGCGTCTCCTGTTTTACCGCAGCGGCGCGGCTATGGGTGGCGGGTAGCGGCTCCGCTCTTCCCGCCATTCTTTTTGCTGACAATGGTGACGATGATGCGTGCTAAGATCGCCGCGAAAGAGGATCAAATTCTGCATATAAGGGGATCGAAATTCGCAGGCCCGCCACGCCGACTGAGCCAGTGAAAGACGTTGCCGCGCTCGTGCTGCCGGGCACCTATCTGTCGAGCGTAGGCGCGCTGGTGGATGGATTCGCGCTTATTGCGCGACATGTATTTACGCAGTTCGCGCCGCCATACCGCCACACGATGAAGACGCAGGTGCGACTGTTGAGCGCCACCGCGGGCGGTCTGGAGTTCGCCGGCGGCCGGAAGATGGATAGTGACGGCGACTTGCTGGGCGACGCCGAGTACAGCATCGTCTACGTCCCGGCCTTTGCGGTGGCCAGCGAAGAGGCGCTCGTTACGCTGCTCGAACACGCACAGCCGGTGACGGAGTGGCTGCGTTGGCAACGTTCCCGGGGCGCGGTACTGGCCGCAAGCGGCACAGGGGTATTGCTGCTCGCTCAGGCAGGCCTTCTCGACGGTGGCCCTGCGGCTGTCGCGCGCGTGCTCAGGGGCTTGCTGCGATCGCGCTATCCCAAGGTGCGCGTGGACACAGGCGCCACGATCGCGGAGCACGCAGGTGCGCACACCTGCAGCGTGCCGGCAAGCGAATGGCAACTCGTGGCGCGCCTCGTCGATCGTGCGATTTCATCGCATACCGCTCAATGGCTCGCCTCGACGACAGGCACGGATGGCGAGCGCGAGGAAGGCCGCCTGTCGAGCGACGATCCGCTCGTAAGCAGCGCGCAGTTCTGGCTCGCACAGCGTTTCGCCCAGGACTTCAGGATCAGCGAACTGGCGGACGTGCTGGCCGTCAGTCACGCTACGTTGCTGCGCCGCTTCACACGAAGCCTCGGCATGACGCCGCGAGCTTATGCAAGCTCATTGCGAATCGAGGCAGCAAAGCGCATGCTGCGCAACACTCAGGTCTCAATCGAGCAGATCGCCGTCATGGTGGGCTATTCAGATGTGCGCGCGTTTCGCAACATCTTCCACAAATACGTTGCGATGAGTCCTTCCGCGTATCGACGGCGCGGTGCCGCCCACGAATGAAGAATGAAGCTGCCCGGCATTCAGGCGGCAAAGGTGTCGAGTTCCGCTTTGCCGGTATCGGTCGAACGAAACCGTTCGAGCAGGTAATCCACAAAAACCCTGACTTTCGCGGGCAGATACTGGCGGTGGGGGTAGTGCACGTAAATGCGCGGCCCCGTGCCATCAGCCTCGTCGCCGCGCACCCGGTATTCGGGAAGCACGATCTTGAGTGCCCCGCTACGCAGATACGGTAGCACCACGGGCACGGAAGACGGCGTGATCCCTGCGCCACTGAGCGCTGCGACGAGGCCGGTGTCCGGTTGGCCTGCCACGGTTAGACGCCCGCGGGGATGGTGGACGAATGTCCTGTCCTTCCGGGCGCCGCGCTTTCGCGTACTTCCTGGCATGCGTTCGAGATGAAGCGCGGCGAGTCCGAACGGCATACGGATGCCGACGAATTCGTGTTCCGCCAGTTCCTCCGGTGTTTGAGGAACGCTCTTGCGTTCGAGATAGCCCGGGCTCGCGACCAGTACGATGGGGTAGTCGCACAGCGGACGGCAGACATGATTGGTTCCGCGTCCCCGCGCGTGCTGAATACTGACGTCGACGCCGTCGTTGACGAGGCTTGGCGCAATTTCGTCATAGCTGATATCGATTTCGACGAGCGGATAGCGTTGCAGAAATTCCGCGATCACCGGAGTCAGGCAATGCCTCCCGAACGTCGGCGTGACGGATACCTTGATCATGCCCTCCGGATGCTCGGGACTGCGCCGCACATCGGCGACGGCTTCGTCGAGCTGATTCAACAACGGCGCCACCCGTTGATAGAACTGCCGCCCCTCGCTCGTGAGGCTCAACTTGCGTGTGGTCCGGTTGAAAAGGCGCACGCCGAGTTCACGCTCCAGCGCCGCGATACTCTTGCTGATGGCAGGCGGCGTGACCTGTAGCCGGGTTGCCGCCGCGATGAAGCTGCCGCAACGGACGGCCTGAACGAAAGGCTGCAGATTCCGGATTTCTGGCATCGTCGATTAATGAAAAAAAGTCACTCTAAATGTTCCGTTTAGTAAGCAGTGTAGAGCATGAGCCGACGCTAGAATCGAATTTATCAGAGGCGGCCCGCGCTGCGCGCGCCAGGCCGACCACGAAAATGCTCAGGAGAGGACACGACTGACCTCGACGGCGCGTGACCGGCGCCGGTTCCTGCACGCGTCTCCTGCCTGTAGCAGTCAAACGCACAATGGAACGGCACATGGCACTTTCCCAATCGCACCGGCGCCCGCTCGGCGTCCCCGGGCGCCTCTATATCGGCGGTGTATTCGTCGAAGCTGACGGCGCATCCAGCGTCGAACATGTCAACCCTTCAACAGGGCGGCCTCAAGCCGTCGTGCCTCTCGGCAGCGTGAGCGATATCGACCGCGCCGTGAAGGCTGCCAGGGTGGCGCAACGCGTGTGGATGGAGATGGGGCCACGCGCGCGGGCGCGAAGCTTTCGGCGCCTCGAGGATGCCGGACCAACGAACCGTCTTGCAGTTCGTATTCACGCTTCGAAATGTTCTCTTGCCCCATGCCTCTTCCAGTTCATCCGGGCGGCTCGTTTTATTCATAATTTAGAACGATATTCAAAAACGTATGTTTAGTGCAGGTCTACGTCAAGTCCGCATGCACCCGATACCACCTGCGTTCAACAATGTGACCAGGGTTCATCCGCAGTGCACCGCAATAGGACAAAGGCGATATGCTGGCGGCACCCTCGATATCGAAGTCATATCAAGCCATGGAATTGCGGCATCTCAGGCACTTTGTAGCGGTTGCGGAGACCCAGCACTTCGGGCGTGCGGCTGCACGCCTTGGCATGGCTCAGCCGCCGCTCAGCCAGTCGATCATGCGGCTGGAGGAACAGCTTGGCATCAAGCTGCTCGAACGCATGCCGCGCGGTGTGACCCTCACGCCCGCGGGATCCGCCTTGCTCGCGGAAGCCAAGCCGCTCATCGCGCAGGCGGAATTGGCCGAGCGGCGGGTGCGTCAGGCAGCCGATGAACTGGCGAGCTTGAGCGTGGCGTTCGTGCCGATGTGCGCCCTACGCATCATGCCGCTCGCCATTCAGGGGCTGCGCAAGCAATGGCCGGGTGTCGATGTCCGGTTGATCGAGCGTGGTAGTGCCCTGACTGTCGCGAGCGTGAAAAACGGCAGCATCGACCTGGGCGTGGTCGTAACCAGCGCGGCGGACGTCTCGGGTCTGGAAAGCGTGGTGATCGAGCGCCTGCGCGTGGTGGCTGCGGTTCCCGCTAAATGGCCGGTCGCGACGCAGCGTTCGATTCGCATCGCGGATCTCGCTCGATATCCCCTCATCATGTTCCCTCAGCAGATGTCGCAACCGCTGTTCGCCGCGTTCGAAGCAGCACGGCGCGAGGAGGGCTTGTCGCCGCGAGTGACCCAGCAGGCTCGCCACCCCTATACGATGCTCAACCTCGTCGCTCACGAGCTGGGTGTCGGTTTGATGCTGGACTCGGCGCGATACTTGCCTGTGGAAGGCGTTGCTTACGTCGATATAGAAGATGTCCCGGCATCTGGCGAAACGGAAGTGTCGCTGGTGTGGGCGGATAGACCCCACAAGCCCTGGCACCGCGCGATGCTCGACATCATGCGCGAGATCGCGTCGCCGACTCCGGTGTGACGCGCGCAGCCGCGCCGTTGAACCGATTCATTCTCGCTGCTCCTCGCGCCATTCGTTTCTGCGTTCACCTTGACACCCCACGATGGGGTGTTTATCTTTGCGAATGACGTTCACAAAACAACCCGCTCGCATGGCGAGCCAAAGGAGGAGCAGTGAGCACGAATGTGGCGAGTCTTTTCAGTCTCGATCAGAAAGTGGCGGTGGTGACAGGGGCAGGTTCGGGTATCGGCCGCGAGACGGCGCTGTTGCTGGCGTCGGCCGGCGCCGCTGTGGTCGCGGCGGACCTGAACGAGGAAGCGGCGCAGGAAACGGTCAAACAAATCGAAAGCGCTTCAGGTAAGGCGATCGCCGTCAAGGTGGACATCGGCAATGAATCTTCGATTCTTGCGATGTACGAAACCGTTCAGGCAAAGCTCGGGCGTCTTGACATTCTCGTCAACAATGCCGGTATCTATCCGAAGACGCAATTCGTCGAAACGTCGGCCGAGAAGTGGGACAAGGTTCTCGGCGTGAACCTGCGCGGCACCTTCCTTTGCATGCGCGAAGCGATCAAGCGCATGCAAGCGGCCAAGCGCGGCGGTTCCATCATCAATATCTCGTCGGTGGCTTCGCTGCAGCCCGTGATCTTCGACAACGGCGATTACGGCGCATCGAAGGCGGGTGTCAACAATCTCACCAAAGTGGCTGCTCTCGAATTTGCAGCAGACGCAATTCGTGTGAACGCAGTGTTGCCCGGCGGCGTGGCGACCGAGGGCGCAGCTGCATCGACCAAGGTCCATCAGGCAAGCGGCCCGATTACGCAGCCCGGCCGTATGCCCCTGGGCCGCATTGGCGTCGCCTCCGATATCGCGCGCGCCGTGCTGTTCTTTGCCTCGCCGGCATCGGACTATGTCACCGGCCAGCTCCTGGCTGTCGACGGCGGTTTCCAGGTTTCCTGATCGCCCCTCGGCGGCCCGTTTTTCGCGTTGCGAAGCCGCATCGGCGATGCGGCCTGGGCTGCCTTTTGCTTTGCCCAAATTGCATACGATCCGTTGCGCACAATTGACCGTGTGCGTAGCTTGCGCTCGCGCATACGCTGCACGCTACGCCCTGGCGGCTGGTGAAAACACCGACACAGTTAATTGAACGAGTTGTTGCATAACGGAACTTCGTCACCTACGATGTCGACATAGAGGCGCCACGAATGCGCCCGCGTGGCACAAGCCTGATCGGAGACATGCGATGTACCTGCTCGACAGCGATTTACGTGGCCCTCTCGCGGACTACACGTTCCACCATCGGCGCCAGCCTGCTGGCAGCCATCCTCCCTCGTCGGACGAATCGGATCGCGCAAAACAATCGAATTGGGCGGCGCGTGCGCTGGGTGCGATGGCGCACCGTATCTTCGGCAAGCTGCGCATGGAGGGGGCGGCACGATGAAAACGATGGCTGGCGAGCGCGCTCGAGAAGCGCGCAGGGTATGGCTCCCGCTTATCCTCTTGTCGATTTCGGCAGCGGCGATCTGGCTGCTGCAACGCGACTTGCGCATGGAAGAGTTGGGCCGTTCGGCGCTGTTCGACGTTGTGATGACGATTGCCGTGCTCGGTGCAACGGCATTCGCGGGCCTCGTTGGGTGTGCGATTGCGAGTCGCGCGCAGGAAGAGGAAACCGATTTGTCGACAGGTGAAGGGTATTGCTTCATTGGCGCGGTGATCGGCGCGGTGGTCTTTTTCGTCGCTATGACTTACTAACGGTAGAAACCATGAACGAAGTGCTGAGCGCACGCGTGGAAGCGCTGTTGGACAAACAGGCCATACTCGAATGCGTGCACCGCTATTGCCGCGGGGTCGACCGCATGGACCGTGAGTTGACGCTGTCAGCGTACCATCCGGATGGGATCGATGACCACGGCGCATTCGTTGGTAATGCAAAGGAATTCGTAGATTGGGCCTTTGCGTACCATGCCGAGCATCAGCTCTCGCACCACCACATGGTTTTCAATCACAGTGTCGAGCTGAAGGGCAACGAAGCGCACGGGGAAACGTACTGGCTTTTCTTCGGCGAGAATCGCGTCAAGCCGGACACGCTTGCGGTGGGGCGCTATATCGACCGCTTCGAAAAGCGCAATGGCGTGTGGGCGATTGCCGCCCGCGTCTGCATCTCGGAGGCGATCAACGAGCTCACGCCTGCCGTAGTGCCTGCTGCCTGGCGCGAAATCTTGATGAGCAATGGCGTGAGTTCGAGAAATCGCGAAGATGTTTCTTACGAGCGGCCTCTCACGACACGTCAGCCCAGCGAGGCTTAGGGGCTTGCGTAAGCGTCGCGCGAAGCTTGTCACGAACAACCAGCATCTCATTCAAGCCAACGTCGGCGTGGAGCCGACGTTGGCTTTTTAGCTATTGGGCAGCGGCATGATCGTGCTGTGGCCTACGATCGACAGAAACTCACGGCGCGTTGAGGGATCGTCGCGAAACGCACCCAGCATCCGGCTCGTCACCAGCGAAGCGCCGGGTTTATGCACGCCGCGCGTGCTCATGCACTGATGCGCGGCTTCGAGGATCACGGCAACTCCCTTGGGCTGTAACACCGTGTTCAACGCATCGGCGATCTGAACGGTCATTTTCTCCTGAATCTGCAGACGCTTGGCATACACGTCGACGAGGCGAGCAAGCTTGGAGATGCCGACCACACGATGCTCGGGCAGGTAAGCAACGTGTGCGCGCCCGATAATGGGCACCATATGGTGCTCGCAATAGCTTTCGAAGCGGATGTCTTTTAGCACCACCATCTCGTCGTAGCCATCCACTTCGGAGAACGTCGTAGCAAGAATCTGCATCGGATCGGATTCGTATCCGGAGAAGAACTCGCGATACGCGCGCGCGACGCGTGCGGGTGTTTGAGTGAGACCTTCTCTTTGGGGGTCGTCGCCCGCCCATCGGATAAGCGTTCGCACGGCTTCTTCCGCCTGATCTCGCGTCGGGCGAACCGATGCTACCTCAGTGCCAATTTCTTTGTCTCGCGTGTTCATCAACTCTCCTGATCATTCATGCCTCGTGCAATCCGACGCGCGTGCGCGTGTGCTGCGCACCCGTATCGGCAACGTGAATAAAGTGTATATAATTGCACGGTGTTCGTAAATACAAACGCGTGTACCTCGCTCGACGTGCCGCGCGCTGCAGAAGCAGGTTGCACTTACATCACAGGATCAGTACATGAAAACGCGCATTACAGAGTTGCTTGGGATTCGATATCCCATCGTTCAAGGCGGCATGATGTGGGTGGGCCGCGCGGAACTGGCCGCTGCCGTCTCGAACGCCGGTGCGCTCGGCACCATCACCGCGCTCACGCAACCCACGCCGGAGGCGCTGAGCAACGAGATTGGCCGCGTTCGATCGTTGACGGACCAGCCGTTCGCGGTGAACCTGACGATTCTGCCGACGATCAAACCGGTTCCGTACGATGAGTACGTGCAAGCGATCGTGGAGAACGGCGTGAAGGTGGTCGAGACGGCGGGGCGTAATCCCGAGCCGCACATGCCGGCGTTCAAGGCTGCGGGAATCAAGGTCATCCACAAATGCACCTCCGTGCGGCACGCGCTGAAAGCAGAGGCATTGGGGTGTGACGCCGTGAGCGTGGACGGCTTCGAATGTGCCGGCCACCCAGGCGAAGACGACGTGCCCAACCTCATTCTGTTGCCCGCGGCCGCCGCGAAGCTGCGTATTCCGATGCTGGCATCGGGCGGTATTGCCGACGCGCGCGGCATGGTCGCCGCACTCGCGCTCGGTGCGGACGGCATCAACATGGGCACGCGATTCATGGCCACGCAGGAAGCGCCGATTCATGAGAACGTCAAGCGCAGGCTGGTCGAGAACGACGAGCGCAACACGGCGCTGATTTTCCGCACGCTGAAGAACACCTCGCGCATTTTCAGAAATTCAGTTGCGGAGAAGGTGCTGGAACTCGAATACAAGGAAGGCGCGACGTTCGCGGATCTCAAACCACTCGTGAGTGGCGAGCGCGGAAAGCGTATGTACGAAACGGGGGATACGGAAGATGGGACGTTCCCTGCCGGTCTCGCGATCGGGCTGATCGAGGATATTCCCACCTGCGCGGAACTCGTGAGCCGGATGGTTGCTGAGGCGCGCGCACTCATTCACGGCCGGCTGGCCGCATTTGCAGAAGATAACTGAGCGTGCGCTAAGGCGCCTTTCGAATCGTCTGCCCGTGCCCGGATTGAAAACGGGCGCGCGCAGGCAGTTTGCATTCAGCAACGCGGGGCTTGTTCGTCTAACCGTTCGAGATGAGCAAGCAGCGAGCGGGCCGCGGCTGGCCAGAGCTTTGCCGGTACGTCCTCGTAAGCATGGCGTAGCCAGTCATCGATCGAGCCGTTCGGCAGTGTCTTCACTGCCTGCGCGATCTTTGCTTCCCGCGCCATGCGGTGCGCCTTGAAGCGCGCGATCTGCTCACGCGCGCGGTCGAGCACGTAGCCGTGTGCAGGCAGAATGAAGTCGATCTCATGTTCGGCGCAGATCGCGTCCAGCCGGTCCAGCGACGCGAGGTACGCAGTCATGTTGCCGTCGGGCGGATCGATGATGGTCGTGCTTCCATTCAGGATGTGGTCTCCGCTGAACAGCAATCCGTCCTCGACGAGGACGAGGCACACGTGGTTGCTCGCGTGCCCCGGTGTCGGAACGACAAGCAATCGATGTGTCTCGCCGTCACAGGCAAGCGCGAGCCATTCACCGTCGCGCAGTTCGCGGTCCGGGACGAAATGGCTGCTAGCCCTCGCAAAGGACCCGGACGGCAGGCCGAGGATCGCTGGCTTGTTCGCGCACATGGCTTGCAGTGGCCGCGCGCCGGGCGCGTGGTCCGCGTGCGAGTGCGTGCAGACGATCATACGGATGTCGCCACCCGTTGCGGCGAGAATGCGCTGGAGGTGCGCCCGATCGTCAGGCCCCGGATCGATCACGATGAAGCCAGTTGCCGCTGTGCCGACGATATAGCTATTCGTGCCGGGTCCCGTCATCATGCCGCCGTTCGCGACGGTCAGCCGCATCACGTTTTTCAGCAGCGGGACGGCCTCGGTTGATCGCCAGTCGAGCGCGTGAAGTACCTGGCCATCAGGGCACACGAGGCGAAGCTCCCCGTATGGCGCGTCGCCTTCCATGCAACGCACGACGTTGCCGGCTTTCAGGCCACCGCGCGGACAACTGCTCCACAGCGGTTTTTCACCGGCGCATGCCGCAAGCAACGCTTCGACCGAGTCGAACGAACGAAGGCGTTCGAGCGTGCGCACGGTTGGGAAGATCATGGCGAAGTCGCCCGCAGCGTGGCGCGCGAGGGCGTCGGAGGGATTGACCCACACCGGTTCGAATTGCTCGGCGCCATCCGCGACAGCGGTTTGTCCGGCAGGCATGCGCGCCACGAAAAACTGCACGTCGAAGCGCCGAGGCAGGTCGCGGTCGGTGATCCAATGCGCAAGCGGATAAATGCAGTCGGCGGCGAGCGTGAGGCTTCGCTGCGCGCAATGTTCCCCGATCGCTGCGCTTCGGTCGAGCGTCGCCATATCGCTGTCGTCGACGAACGCGCCATCGCTTCGCCGCGCGAGCAACACGCCTAGCTCCTCGAATGTCTCGCGTATGGCGGCCACAGCCTGAACTGCCTGCGCTTCGTCTTGCGTGCCGCGTCGTGACGCGCACGCGGCGATGCGTGCATCGGACGGATCGATGGCGCCACCAGGGAAGACAAAGGCGCCCGGTGCGAAGCTCGCTTGCGCCGAGCGCCGCGTCATCAGCACTTCAATGGCCGGCGCACCTTTGTATTGAGCGTTGCGCAGCAACAGCATCGTTGCCGCCGGGCGCGGTGAAACGGGTTGGCGCTGCGCGTGGAGCAGCTGTTCGGGGCGTACCACGTCACTCCCTCTGATTCAATGAATAGCCGCTTGCGTGTAGCGCTAAATGCGTTCGAAGACTGCTGCGATGCCCTGGCCGCCGCCGATGCACATCGTGACGAGCGCATAGCGGCCGCCGCAACGGTGCAGCTCGTGAATCGCTTTCACCGCAATGACGGCGCCGGTCGCGCCGATCGGATGGCCGAGCGAGATGCCCGAGCCGTTTGGATTGACCCGGGCGCTGTCGAATTCCAGCTCCTTCGCGACGGCGCAAGCCTGCGCGGCGAATGCTTCGTTCGCTTCGATCACGTCGAGATCCGCCACGGTCAAGCCCGCGCGTTGCAATGCCTTGCGTGTTGCAGGCACCGGGCCAATGCCCATGTATTGAGGATCGACGCCTGCGTGAGCCCAGGACACGAGCCGCGCGAGTGGACGAAGGCCGCGCTGCTCGGCAGCGCGGCGCGCCATCAGCAGGACTCCCGCAGCGCCGTCGTTGAGGCCGGACGCGTTGCCGGGCGTCACGGTCCCGTCCTTCTGGAATGCGGGACGCAACTTGGCGAGATCCGCGGCGGTCGTGCCGGGCCGTACATGCTCATCCGTATCGAACACGCTGTCGCCCTTTTTCGTGCGGAGTGCTACAGGCACGATTTGCTCGCGGAAGTGGCCATTATGTATGGCTCGTGCGGCGCGCCGGTGCGACTCGACGGCGAGCTGGTCCTGGTCGTCGCGCGAAACGCCGTACTTCTTCGCGACGTTCTCCGCCGTCACGCCCATATGGCAAGCGCTGAACGGGTCCGTCAACGCGCCGGCCATCATGTCGATCAGGCGGATGTCGCCCATGCGTGAGCCCCAACGCGCGCTAGTGGCAACGTACGCTGCGCGCGACATGCTTTCCGCGCCTGCGCCGATGGCGATTTCGGTCTCGCCGAGCGCGATGGCCTGGGCGGCGGAAATGATGGCCTGGAGGCCGGAGCCGCACAGCCTGTTGAGTGTCAGCGCCGGGGCGTCCGCACTCACGCCGCCCTCGAGCGCCGCCACTCGCGCGAGGTACATGTCGCGAGGCTCCGTATGGATCACATTGCCGAACACCACGTGGCCGACATCGTCGCCCGGCAGATTCGTGCGGTCGAGCAGCGCGCGAACGACCGTCGCGCCAAGTTGCGTAGGCGGAACGCTCGCCAGGGCACCACCAAAATCTCCAATCGCCGTGCGAACGGCAGCGGTGACGACAACCTCATCCGACATGATGGCTCCTTGATCCGGCGCTCGGCTACGACCTGCGCATCGCGTTTAGCAATATGAATGACATTCATAAAGTAGCGCATTTCTTGTTTCATGTCCACGTTATTGTGCAGTGCGCAAGGATGCGATCGAGCCGCGCATTTCGACGCGTATTCGCGTCAGATGCGAGTTGCGCATCTGACCTTCCTTGCGGGTGACAACCGGATAGACGTCCGTTCGATTTCGCGTTATGCTGGTTCAACATTATGATCAACGTTCAATTATTGGTTGCTATGGAGCTGCAAGAATTGCGTCTGCTGGAAGATGATGCGAACGCTCTCAGGACATGGCCTGCCAGATAACAACAGGACGATTCAAATGGATGCAGGTACGGCTTCGCACGATGCCCTCATGGATGTACCGTTTCGCCCGATTCGCCTTGGCAGCATGGAAGCGATTGTCGAGCGCAGACCCGATGGCAGCGTGGTGTACGCACTGAAGGAACCGCTCGAACCGTATCCCGTCCGCTTGACGGAGCGGCTCGAACACTGGGCGAGTGTTACGCCCGAGCGCGCGCTGCTCGCGCGCCGCACGCCGGACGGCAAGTCCTGGGAGTCCCTCACCTATAAGCAGGCGTTCGACGGTGCGCGTGCGCTGGGGCAGGCGCTGCTCGATCGCGGTTTGTCCCAGTCGCGTCCGTTGATGATTCTTTCGGATCGAAGCTTCGAGCATGCGCTCTTTGCGCTTGCCGCATTGCACGTCGGCATTCCCTATATTCCGGTCACGCCCGCGTACTCGCTTTTATCGCAGGACTTTTCGAAGCTCAAGCAACTGGCGGCCGTGTGCACACCTGGGCTCGTGTTCGCGGACGACGGCGCGCAGTATGGCCGCGCATTGCGCGAGGTATTCGGTGACGTGGAGTGCGTCGTCGTCGGCCCGTTGCCGGAGGGCCGGGCCGGTTCGCGTGTCGCGGAGTGGCTGAAGACGCCGGTTACCGCCGATGTCGAAAAGGCGTTCAACGCAGTGGGCCCGGACACGGTGGGCAAGATCATGTTCACCTCGGGTACGACGGGCGCACCGAAGGGTGTGATCTACCCGCAGCGCATGTTGTGCAGCAATCGCCAGCAGGTCGCGCAGGTGTTCGCGTTTCTTCAGGACGGCCCGCCGGATCTCGTTGACTGGCTGCCGTGGCATCACACCTTCGGCGGCACGCATAACTTCGGCATGGTGCTGTACGGCGGGGGCACGTACTACCTGGACCCCGGCAAGCCAACGCCGGAGGAAATTGGCCCGACTGTGCAGGCGTTGCGTGAAATCGCGCCGGTGGTCTACCTCAATACGCCCCAAGGGTTGGCCTCGCTCATTCCGCATCTTCAGGCCGACAAGGCATTGCGCGAGAAATTCTTCAGCAAGCTCGCGCTGATCTACTACGGCGGCGCAAGTCTGCCGGAGTACATCTGGGCCGAACTCGACGAACTCGCCGTACGCACGATAGGCCAGCGCGTGCTCATCATGTCGGGCATCGGTGGCACGGAAGCGGGCCCCACGCCGATGTCGGCAGCCTGGGATCCGCGGCGCGAGGCGATCGCGGGATTGCCCGTGCCCGGCGTCAAAGTGAAGGTGGCGCCGGTTGGCGCAAAGCTGGAAATCCGCTTCCTTGGCGACTGTGTCACGCCCGGGTACTGGAAAGATCCCGAGCGCACTGCCGCCTCGTTCGACGAGGAGGGCTATTTCCGCTCCGGTGACGCCGCAACCTTCATCGACCCGCAGCGTATCGAGCTCGGCCTGCGCTTCGATGGCCGCATTGCGGAAAATTTCAAACTGTCCACCGGCACGTGGGTCAACGTCGCCGAGTTGCGTCTGCATGCGTTGAACATTTTCGGCCCGTATGCGCGCGACATTGTCATTGCGGGGCACGACCGCGATTACCTGACTGCACTCGTATTCCCCGACGTCGAAGCGTGCCGTGCGCTGTGCGACGACCTTCACGAACTCACGCCGAGCGTCGATCAGATCGTCAACAGCCGTGGTGTGCTGGCGTTCTTCCAGAGGGGCATCGACAAACTCGCTGCGCGACCCGGCGGCAGTTCTGCCCGTATCACGCGCATTGTGCTCGAAAGCGAGCAGCCCACGCTCGACAGCGGTGAATTGAGCGCGAAGAGCGCGATTAGCCAGCGCAACGTGCTCGAGCGGCGTCGCGGCGTCGTTGAGGAGCTTTATCGCATGCCGCCCACGCCGCGCACGCTGGTCGGCAATGCCGGCGCTGCCGAAGCAGATCCTGTTCAACGTATCGAAAACGCTGGAAGCTAAAGAATATGGACTTTCGCGTAGACCCCGCCGACATTGCGTTCCGCGAAGAAGTGCGGGCTTTTCTCAAAGCGCACCTGCCGGCGGATATGGCGTTTCGCGGCCAGCAGGGCTTCCTCGCAGGCGACGACGATTCGCAGCGCTGGACCCGCATTCTGCATGAAACACGCGGATGGTCGGTGCCGCATTGGCCCGTCGCCGATGGCGGCACGGGCTGGACCGCGATGCAGCGCTACATCTTCGAGGAAGAGTGCTATCTGGCGGGCGCTCCAACGCAGAATCAGGCGGGTGTATCGCTCGTCGGACCCGTGATTTGCGAGTTCGGAAACGAAGAGCAGAAGCGCCGCTTTCTTCCACCGATTCAGCGCGGCGAAGTGTTCTGGGTGCAGGGCTTTTCGGAGCCGGGTTCGGGCTCCGATCTCGCGTCGCTGCGCACGACGGCGGTTCGCGATGGAGACCACTACATCGTCAACGGACAAAAGATCTGGACGAGCTTTGGCGCCTATGGCCAATGGAACTTCGTGCTGGTACGAACGGACAGCGAAGCGAAGCCGCAGAAGGGCATTTCATTCCTCCTGCTCGACATGGCGACGCCGGGTGTCACAGTGCGGCCCATCGGGTCGCTCGACGGTTGTCATCACCTGGCCGAAGTGTTTTACGACAACGTGCGCGTGCCCGCCGAAAACCTGATCGGCGAAGTGAACAAAGGCTGGGGATATACGAAGTTTCTGCTCTTTAACGAACGCGCGTTCCTCGGCGCCGAAGCACCGGCGCTCAAGCGTTATCTGCGCAAGATCCGGCACTACGCGTCGCGCGAGCGCGCGGCGGGCAGGCCATTGATCCAGGACCCCACGTTTGCCTCGCGTCTCGCGCAGCATGAACTGGAGGTTCGGGCGATCGATATGGCGGTGCAGAAGATTCTGCATCAAGGGATCGACGAGCGTAGCGGCGGCATGGCAATCGGGTCCATGCTCAAGGTGCGAGGCTCGGAACTTCACCAGAAGCTCACGGAAATGTTGCTGGAGGTGATTGGCGACTACGGCGCCGTGTTCTACCCCGATCCGAACGAGGAACGTGCACTGCGCGACGCGTCGTTTATCGGGCCCGAATACGCGCCGGGCCTCGCCGCCGAGGTTTTCTACCGGCGCGCGTGCACGATCTACGGCGGCACGGCCGAAATCCAGCGCAACATCATCGCGAAGGCGATGTTCGATCTGTGACGCCTGCGTCGATCCAGGAACAGCCGTCGATCCCCGTTACGGGTGATCGCATCAATTGCCGGCAGATAGAGGGTGCAGCATGGACTTCGAGTTGAGCGACGAACAGCGGATGCTGCAGGAAAGCGCGCAGCGCTTCGTGCAAAAGAGCTATACGTTCGAACATCGCAGCAATCTGGCTTCGCAACGCGGCGGTTTCTCGCGTGAGACATGGCGCATGCTCGCAGAAATGGGCTGGCTTGGCATCGCGGTGCCGGAGGAAATGGGCGGGCTCGGTTTCTCGCCGGTGGAGAGCGCCATCGTGGCCGAGCAGATCGGGCGCGCACTCGTGCTCGAACCCTACGTGATGTGTGGCGTTTTTCCGGCCTCGCTCGTCACGCGCTGCGGGCGCGAAGGACAGCGCGAAACCATGCTCGGGGAAATCGTCTCCGGCGAAGCCGTTTATGCGGTCGCGCACAGCGAGCGCGAGGCGCGAGGCCAGGTGCACTACGTCACGGCCACGGCGCAGAAGACGGCAGACGGCGCCTGGCGCCTGGACGGCTACAAAACGCTCGTGGTCGGTGCACCCGTTGCCGACCGGCTGCTTGTCGTCGCTCGCACCGCGGGTGCGGCCGGTGACAAGGACGGCATCGGTATTTTTCTCGTCGATCCGAAGCAGGCGGGCGTGACGCTCAAGACGTGCGCGCTGCTCGACGGCACGCCGTCGGCCGATCTGCTGCTCGATGGCGTGATCGTGGCAGATGCCGATGTCGTCGGCGAGCCAGGGCGCGCTTACGAAGGACTACAGGCCGCAGTTGACGAAGCCATCGTTGCGATTTGCGCGGAACTGGTGGGCGATATGGAAGACGCCATTGAACTCGCTTCGGACTACCTGAAAACACGCAAGCAGTTCGGCGTTCCAATTGGCAGCTTCCAGGCGCTGCAACACCGTATGGCCGACATGGCGATCGATGCCATGCAGGCGCGCGCAACACTGCACCGTGCATTGCTTGCGCTCAGCGAGGACAGCACGAAGCGAAGCGTGGAGATCTCAGGCTGCAAGGCGCAGACCACGCGCAGTGCGAAGTTCGTCACGCAGCAAGGCATTCAGTTGCACGGCGGTTATGGCATCACGAACGAATACAAGGTAGGTCATCACTATCGCCGCCATCTGGTGCTCGACGCGTTGTTCGGCAACATGGACTATCACCTGAATCGCTACGCGTGCCAGATTCAACACGAGGCATTGGCGGCGACGGCTTGAACCTTATCGAGGCACTGCCATGGACGCAACAAGAACCGATCTGCTCGGCACGACGCGTGAGGACGCCGTTCTCACGCTTACACTGAACCGGCCCGAGGCGCGCAATGCGCTGAACCTTGCGTTAACCGAAGCGCTGGTCGAAGCACTGCGCCGCTTCGAAGCCGACGAAAGCCTGCGCGTGCTGATTGTGACGGGCGCCGATCCGGCCTTTTGCTCGGGGCTCGACCTCAATGACTTCTCCGCGCCAAATGCGCCGCGCGCGCAAGTCGCAGAAATGATCGACATGTGGCCGCACATCACCAAGCCGGTGATCGCGGCGGTGAACGGCGCCGCCGTTACCGGCGGGTTCGAGCTTGCAATGGGATGCGATTTCATCCTTGCGTCCGAGCGAGCGCGCTTTGCCGACACGCATACGAAAATCGGCGCGCTCGCAGGCGGCGGCATGACAGCGCGGCTGCCCTATCTCGTGGGCCCGAGGTGGGCCAAGCAGATCAGCCTGACAAGCGAGCCGATCGACGCGGCAACCGCGTTGCGCATTGGTCTTGTGAACGAGGTGGTGGGTCACGATCAGTTGATGGAGCGGGCAAAGGCGGTTGCGAAGACGATTGCGAGCCGTCGTCCCGACCTCGTCGCAACCGTCAAGCAGGTGATCGATCAGGGCGCGCTGGCAACACTCCAGGATGCCTTGCGCATCGAGAAGGCCGCGCTGGCGGAACGAAAGCAACGCGGCAGCATGGCGTGGCAAGTGCAGAAATAATCGATTCGCCGAACAAGGCGCGTAACCCGGGCGCGGTAGCGCCGGCTCATCCAGCAACTCTGGCCCCACGGCGCCAAACATGACAAATCTATACGGCCTTCCAGACGATATTCAAGTCACGGCAGATGGCGGCCTGCGCATCATCACGCTCAACCGGCCCGACGATCTGAACGCGTCGACTACGGAGATGTTGTTTAGCTATCCAAAGCTATTCGCGGCGCTCGCTGACGATCCCGAGGCGCGCGTGGCCATTCTCACGGGTGCGGGGCGGGCATTCAGCGCAGGCGGAGACATGAACCATTTCGTCAAGACGCTCGACGACCCCGAGTTCGCCCGGCGGGTTCAAGAGAACGCACGCCAGACCATACACGGTTTCATCGACGTACCGATTCCGATTATCGCAGCGGTCAACGGCCCTGCGGTGGGGTGGGGCGCGACGATGGCCACGTTGTGCGACATCGTTCTGATGTCCGAGAAATCGTTTCTGGCCGAACCGCATATCAACATCGGTCTAGTCGTGGGCGATGGTATTTCCGTAGCGTGGCCGCTCTACACGAGCCTGCTGCGGGCGAAGGAACTGATCTTTACGGGCGATCGCATCACTGCGCAGCAGGCGGTTGAATACGGACTCGCCAACCGCGTCGTGGAGCCGGGCAAGCTGATGGACGAAGCGTTGGCGCTTGCCGAAAAGCTCCTCAAGCAACCGCGTCACGCGCTGCGCGAAACCAAGAAGCTGATGAATCTCCACCTCCATCGCAGCGCGGCGCAGATGCTCGACACGACGCTTGCGAGGCAGCTTGCGGCAACGCTCAGCAATGAGCATCACGAGATTGCCTCGGCATTCATCGCCCAGCAGAAACGCAAACAAGACTAATTCGGCACGGTGAAGCTCGTTCATCGGCACACCATTCTTATGTGGAGTATGCATGCGCTCTTCGCTTTTCGACCTGACCGATAAGGTCGCCATTGTCACCGGATCGAGCCGCGGCATTGGGTACGCCAGCGCGCTCGGCATGGCAGAGCACGGTGCAAAGGTCGTCATTTCCGGCCGTAACGCCGACGCGTGCGAAACCGCCGCGCAAGCCATCAACGAAAAGATCGGCAGCCGCGTGGCCATGCCGTTTGCCTGCAACATCGGGCGCAAGGCCGAACTGCAAAATCTCGTGGACGCTGCGAACGGCAAGTGGGGCAGAGTCGATATCGTGATGGCCAATGCGGCAATTCATCCCTGGATTGGATCTGCCCTCGATCTGCAGGACGAAACGTTCAACAAGTTCATGCAAGTCAACGTGCAGAGCAATATCTGGCTCGTGCAGATGACCATGCCGGGCATGATCGAGCGCGGCTATGGCCGCTTCATTTCGGTGGCATCGGTGGTCGGTCTGTTCGGCGACGCCGTGACGGGAACCTACGGGCTCACCAAGGCCGCCGACATGCAACTGGTGCGAAACCTCGCGATGGAATTCGCAGCGAAGGGGGTCACTGCCAACTGCATTGCGCCGGGCACATTCAAGACCGAGATGGCGCGATCGCAGTGGGAAGACGAGGCGATGGTCGAATGGTACCGTGGCCGCAATCCGTCGCAACGCTTCGGCGAAGTCGAGGAGATTGCCGGGCTCGCCGTGCTTCTGGCGTCGCCCTCGGGTGGCTATATCAACGGCCAGACGATCGCGGTGGACGGTGGCCACACGATTTCGTTTCGCTGATTTGCGCGAGGAAACCGCATCGTGCGCCCACAGATGTTCAAGACGCGAATCACCGATCTGCTCGGCATTCGCCACCCCATTCTTTGCGGCGGTCTCGGGCCACGCGTGTCCGACGCTCGATATGTCGCCGCCGTCGTCAATGCAGGCGGCATGGGGTTCATCGTCGGCGCCGGCTTTCCCGATGCCGACGAATTTCGCAACGAGTTGCGGACCTGCCGTGAACTCAGCGGTGCGAAGAACTTCGGCGTCAATCTCTACATATCACGGCAAGCGGGTGGCGTGGAGCGCGTCAAGCAACAGATCAGCATTCTGATCGAAGAGAAAGTCGCTTGCGTAGAAACGGCGGGTGCGAGTCCGGAAGCGGTCGTGCCCATCCTCAAGGAGGCGGGCATCAAGGTTTTGCACAAGGTGCCCGCTGTGCGCTATGCACATACGGCCGTGCGGATGGGCGTCGACGGTGTGATCGTCGTCGGCAACGAATGCGGCGGCCACCCCGGCATCTATCAGATCGGCAGTATCGTGCAGGCCGCGCAGGCGCCGCGGGAAGTTGGCTTGCCTGTCGTGATTGGCGGCGGCATCGGTACGGGGCGCCAGCTTGCAGGCGTGCTGGCGATGGGGGCCGACGCCGTCATCATGGGCACGCGCATGATGGTTGCAGAGGAGCTGTGGATTCATCCCGAGGTCAAGGCGAAGGTGGTGGCGGGCGACGGCAGCGAGAGCGTCGTGGTCAAGTCTGCGATCCGTGATCACCACCGCGTGCTGCGCAACGAGAGCGCTGAGGCGGTCCTGGAGCTGGATCGCGCGCAGGTGACCGAATTCGAGCAATTCCGTCCTCACGTGATGGGCGCGCTCGCACACGATGCCTACGTGACTGGCGACACCCGCAAGGGCATGATCGACTACGGCCACGCGGCGGTCTTTGCCGATGCGGTGAGGAACGTCGAAGCCATCTTCGACGAGATGATCGACGACGCGGTAGCTGCGTCGGACCGGCTGGGCAAACTGATGACGTAGAAAGTTGTCATGGCGACGATAGAGCGTGCAGGGGTCTGGCAGGTCCGGCACACGTGGCCCCTGGGCTACAATCTCAGGCGTACTGGTTTCAATACCTGTAATGCATACGCAATCTCTATCGGCACGCCATGAACGCAGTGAAAAGGCCGCAGGCCACGCTTGAGGACGAGGCTTTGCCAGGTGCGAAGCGGGGGCGCCCATTCAAGGCCGACGCGGCGAAGCGCCAGGACGAACTGCTCGATCACACACTGGAGCAGTTCATGGCCGTGGGCTATCGAGCCGCGACCATGGACGGCATTGCGGCCTCGTTTGGCGCGAGCAAGTCCACGATCTACCGGCGCTATGGAAGCAAGGCCGGTCTGCTGAGCGCGGCGATGGAGCGCGGCGTTCCGCTGCTACTCGATCCGCTTGCCCAGGTCTCCACCGATGCTCGCCGCTCGCCGCGCTCGGTTCTGCGCGATTACGGCGAAATCATTCAGTCTTATCACGCCGATCCGAGCATACGCGCGATGTGGCGGGCGGTAAGTGAGGCGAGGGAAGAACTGGGCGACATGCTGGGGCACGTCGTAGAACAGCAGGATAGGGCGCTGGCTCCCATCGCCGACTATCTCGCTACGCTGGCACGCAACGGAAAGATCGCTGTTGCCGAGCCGCGTGCGGCCGCTGCGTGTTTCGGCGCGTTGACGAGCGGCGGTCTCGCCAGCTTCCTCGGCGAGCCGCCTCGCGAGAACGAGCGGCGAGGCGCGCTGGAGTTTGCGCTCACGCTGTTTCTAGACGGCATACTGCCGCGTGCGTCTGCACGGAAATAAGTGAGAGCTTGCGCTGCGGCGCTAACCAAACAGTTTGCGCAACGTGCCGCCCATGGGAACGGGGAGCGTCGCGCCTTCGTCGTAAGGCCAGCGCAACATGCCGAGGGCGGCTGCGGCACCGCCGTCCACGTGCAGTACCTGACCTGTGATCGACCTCGCGAGGTCGGATGCGAGGAACAGCACGGCATTGGCGAGGTCGTCCGCGGCAGGAGGCGTTTGCAGCGGGATGTACATCTGAAAGGCCTTCGCCCACCAGTCGGCCGGGGCGTCGGCGTTGAGCGAGCGCCATGGTTCGGGAATGGCTGCGGCGTTGCCCGCGCTGGGCGTCGTATCGGGCGCGATCAGGTTCACGCGTATTCCGTGCGGGCCGAGTTCCCATGCCATCGCTTTCGAGAAGTTCGTCGTTGCCGCTTTCGCGCCTGCGTAAACGGCAAAACCGCCGGCACCGCGATGTGCTTCGATGGTCGTGAAATTCACGATCGATCCGCCGCGCCCGCTGCGCTGTAATAGCGGCACCGCGTGACGCGTCGATTCGACTACGTAGCCGAAATTGCGCTGAACGTCGTCGGCGCAATCGCGCTCCGCGCGTTCCATGAATGGCTGCATGCACGTGCCGCCAACCACGTTGACAAGCACATCGATACCGTCGAAGAAGCGCGCGGTCTCGCTATAGAACTGCGCGAGTTGGTCACTTCGTGTGGCGTCCGCATGCATGTCGAACACGCGGCGTCCCATCTCCCTTAGCGCCGCCGATGTGCTTGCAATGCTTTCGTCATCGATGTCACAAAACGCGATGTCAACGCCGGCCTCGCCGAGCGCAAGCGCGACCGCTTTGCCAATTCCTGCCGCACCACCAATCAACACGGCTCTGCGCCCTTCGAGTGCGCCCCTGCGATCCAGAAATTCCATCGACTTCTCCTTTCATTGGGATGTGAGTGAGCGGGAACACGGCAGAATCCGCGTATTGAATAATGGTACCGACGGTGCTATTGTTTCTCAAGGGTATCAAAGCAATGTGCCGAAGACGTCGATCCATGGAGGAACCTGCGTGACCGACATCGAACGACTCCTTGCAATCGAGGAAATCAAGCAGCTCAAAGCGCGTTATCTGCGCTGTGTCGATACGAAGCACTGGGAAGCATTCGGCGCAGTGTTCGCGCCTGATGGCCAACTCGACATCAGCGACGATGTCCCGGGATGCATTCTTGCGGGCAGGGAGAACATCGTGCGCGCGGTCAGTGTCCCGCTTGCCGGATGCGTAAGCGTTCATCACGGCCATTGCCCCGAGATCGATATCACATCGAGCACCACGGCCAACGGCACCTGGGCAATGGAAGACATGTTGCGCTGGGGGGCGAAGTCGGCGTATCCGAATCGCACACTGCATGGCTACGGCCACTATGTCGAGACCTACGAGAAGATCGACGGCCAGTGGCTTATCAAGAGCATGAAACTGCAGCGACTGCGCGTCGATGTCGGAGTGCAGACGTGAGTGCAATGAACCCATCGGAAGCAAGACATGGAGAAGCGATCGTGACACGCAGAATCGGCATCATCGGCGCCAACTGGAGCCTGAAAGTGCACGGCAGCGCCTGGCGGCTGCTGCGGGATGTGGAGGTGGCGGCGGTCTGCACCGCGCACCGCGAGACCGCCGAAGCGGCGGCGCAGGCATTCGGCGTGCCGCGCGCGTATTGGAACGTCGCCGATCTCGTCGCCGATCCGACGCTCGACATCATCGATGTCGGCAGCAGGCCTGCATATCGCTACGACATGGTCATGGCTGCGCTCAACGCCGGCAAACACGTGTATGACGCGCTGCCCTTTGCGGTCGATACGGAGCATGCCGTTGCGCAGAGCGAACTCGCGGCGAAGAAAGGATTGGTTGGGGTCGTCGATGCACAGTTTCGTTGGGTGCCCGCAGCGATGCACATGCAGGCGCTGATCGCAGAAGGGTTCCTCGGCGAACCGCTCGGATTCAATTTTCAGCTGCTTCAGCCGCTGCGCAACCACGATGGTTTCATCTATCCCCACGCGTCCTATCCCGGCGGCGGCGTCTCGCCCTACAAGTGGCTTGCCGATGCGCAAAGCGGTGGCAGCGCATGGCGCAATTTCGGCAGCCACATGGTGCTGCTGCTCATGCCGCTGCTCGGGCGGGTGAAGGCGGCCGCCGGTTCGGACACAACGGGCCTCAAGCAATGGCGCCTGCCGGACGGCAGCGTATTCACGCCGGACACCGCCGATCTTGGCTGTAGCGTGCTGCGCATGGAAAACGGCGCGCTAGGCACGGTCCAGACGAGTTGGGCCGTGGCCGACGGTCCGGGCATTCGCGCAGAACTTTGGGGAACGAAAGGACGCCTGCTCTATGTCGATCCCACGTTTGGCGATGGTGTTTCGTCGCGTCTTTATGCGGGAAAGCCGGAGCCATTCGAATTCGGTACTGCGGCAGGCGAGTGGCTCGAAACGCCCGCACGCTATTTCGAGGTGCCTGGAACTGGGTTCTCGAAGGAGAACGCGCCTTCGTATATGGTGTCGATGGGATGGATGTTTCACGACATGCTCCAGGCCATCGAGCAAAAACGGGCACCGTCACCCAGCTTCGAGGAAGCCACGCACGCGCACCGGGTGGTGGAGGCGGTGATCGAATCCGGCCGTAGCGGGCGGTGGATCGAGATCGGCGGTCGTTGAGGTTCGCGGGGACAGCGCGGTCGCTGTTCCAGCCACCTTCTCCTTCACTCCAGCAGGGCGTCGCGCAACCGATGTAGTTGAGACGGGTCGAGTCGGGCAGCGCTTCGAGGTTACGCTCGACCGAGCCGTGGCTGGCGGCCATCGCCG
Source organism: Paraburkholderia sp. BR10872 (assembly GCF_040965835.1). Classification (NCBI taxonomy): domain Bacteria; kingdom Pseudomonadati; phylum Pseudomonadota; class Betaproteobacteria; order Burkholderiales; family Burkholderiaceae; genus Paraburkholderia; species Paraburkholderia sp. BR10872. The sequence goes on along the minus strand of NZ_JBFRCN010000001.1, from coordinate 88,498 downwards.
AGAAACCTCATCGAGATAGAGCGCATCGACGCCGGCTACAACATCGATCACCGACGCATCGAGTGCTGCACCGAAATGGATGGCCATCGCTTGCGCAGCGGATTCGTGCAAGAGTCCATTGCGTGTGCTCCTCAGATAATCACGATAGATCGTATCGCGCGAGACGCCCAGCGCATGGAGCATGATGGCTATCCGAAATCCAGTCCGGTCTTTGCCCGCCGTGCAGTGGAAAATGACGGGCAGACACCGACCTCCATTTACCATGAGTCTTGGCCGAGGCAATGAGCGTTTACGGGTGCCTCACTATCGACGTACACGCGCGAAAATTGAAATGAGGTGGGCTGGCGACGGCAGGCAGGCGCGTCGCCGCATTTTTTGCTTCGTCTTACTTCACGTACTTGCGGAACTCCGGCTTGCGCTTTTCGCGGAACGCATTGCCGCCTTCCTTGGACTCGTCGGTTTCGTAATACATTGCGAGCGCTTGCATTGCGAACGCACCGATGCCGCGAATATTCTCGGTATCGATATTGAACGATCGCTTCGCCAGCGCGATGGCCGTGGGGCTCATCTGCAGAATCTCGTCGCACCACTTTTTCGTTTCGGCATCGAGTTGCTCGGGGGGCACGACTGCGTTGATGAGGCCCCAGTCGAGCGCCTGTTTTGCACTGTATTTGCGGCACATGTACCAGATTTCCCGTGCGCGCTTCTCGCCGATGATGCGCGCGAGGTACGCGGTGCCGAAACCCGGATCGACCGAACCGACCTTCGGGCCGACCTGGCCGAAGATCGCGGTTTCGGAAGCGATCGCGAGGTCGCAGATCGTCACGAGCACGTTGCCGCCGCCGATCGCGTAGCCGTTCACGCGTGCGATCACCGGCTTCGGAATGTCGCGGATAATGCTTTGCAGTTCCTCGATCGGCAGGCCCACGGTGCCGCGGCCGTTGTAGCCGTCGCCGGACTGGTCGCCGCCGGTGCAGAACGCCTTTTCGCCGGCGCCGGTGAGCACCACGACGCCGATGTCCTTGTTCCATCCCGCGAGACCGAAGGCCTTGATCAGTTCTTCACAGGTGTTGGCGTTGAACGCGTTATAGACGTTGGGGCGATTGATGGTGATCGTCGCGACGCCATCCGCTTCCTTGTAGATAATGTCCCTGAATTCCATGTCGTATTCCGATGTTGTTTATTGAGCAGGTTCGAGACGCCGGTTAGCCGGCCATCGTCAGGCCGCCGGACACGCTGATGACCTGGCCGCTGATGAAAGCGGCGTCGTCGCTCGCGAGGAAGGCAACCGTGCCGGGGATATCGCCCGGTTCGCCCATGCGGCCGAAAGGCACGGCCTTCACGAGCGCCGCCTTGATGCGCTCGCCTTTCTCACCTTGCGCGAGGTTGTCGAGCAGCGGGGTCGCGGTGGGGCCGGGGCACACGACGTTGACGGGAATATGCTGGCGCGCCATTTCGCGCGCCATGGTTTTCGTGAACGCGATGAGACCGCCTTTGCAGAACGAATAGACGGCTTCCATCGAGGAGCCCACGCGTCCCGCGTCCGACGAGATGTTCACGACGCGGCCACGGCCGCGCTCAGCCATGCGCCGCAAGACGGCGTGGTGCATGTTCAGCGGGCCGTACAGGTTGATCGCGACGACCTTGTCCCAGAACGGCTTCTCCGTTTGCAGGAAGAACGAACCCATGTCCCAGCCCGCGTTGTTGACGAGGACCTCGATCGGACCGAGGTCTTCCTCGACTTTGGCCACCGCGGCATGCACGCCTTCGTGATCCGTGATGTCGACACGGTACGCACGCGCCTTGCCACCCGCCGCCTCGATTTCTGCCGCGACACGTGCTGCGCCTTCTTCGTTCAGATCGAACAGCGCGACGGTCGAGCCTTCCTCGCCGAATCGCTTGCTGATGGCGGTTCCGATCCCGCCCGCGGCGCCGGTTACGATGACGACCTTCTCCTTGAGCCCCTTCATTGGTTCCCCTCCGTGATGTGCGAGGCGCGTTCGCGCCAGTTAGTCTTTGCTCAACGCTTCCGTAACGGCTTGGCCTTTTCCCGTGGCACGGGCGACGAGCGCGCTGGCTTCGCTTGCGCTATAGCCCGCTTCGATCAGGACTTCGATGCTGTGCTCGCCGAGATTCGGCGGCAGATAGCGAACGTTGCCGGGCGACTCGGAGAAATGCACCGGGATCGAGGTCATGACCATGTCGCCTTCGGTCGGGTGAGCGAAGCGCTGGAAGAAGCCGGTTTCCTTGACGTACGCGTCGTGCATCAGGTCTTTCAGGTCGCGCACGGGACCGTGCGGAACGTCCGCCGAGGCAAAAATGGCGTTCCATTCAGCCGTGGTCTTATTGCGGATGGCGTCGCCAACGATGCGGTACAACTCGTTGATGTTGCGCATGCGCTCGGTCATGTGGCAAAAGCGCGGGTCATCCAGCAGATGCGCCGCATCGATCGCGCACAGCACGCGGCGCCATTGCTCGTTGTTCACCGCAAGCAGGCAGATATGGCCGTCCTTCGTCGCATACGGGCGGCGATACGGCGAGAACATGCGCGGATAGCCAAGGCCCGTGCCGTCATTGGAGCCCAGCGCGCCTTCCCAGAGATGCTCGAAAAGATTGAACTGCAGCATCGTTTCGAACATCGGCACATGGACGAGCTGACCGAGACCGGTACGCTCGCGGTGATAGAGCGCCATGCCAATTGAGGAGGCCAGCACGTAACCGCAGAACTTGTCGACGATCACGGTGGGGAAGTAGCGCGGCGAGCCGTCAGCGTCACGGTTCATCGCGGCAATGCCGGTTTCGCCCTGGATCACGTCGTCGAAGGCGGGGCGATCCTTGTAGGGGCCGTCGATGCGGTAGCCGGCGCCCGACGCGTAGACGATGCGCGGGTTGCGCGCCCGTACGGTTTCGTAGCCGATGCCGAGCCGCTCGGCGGCGCTCGGACGCATGCTGTGCACGATGACGTCGGCCGTTTCGACAAGCTTGAGCAGCGCTTCGCGGCACTCGGCCTGTTTGAGGTTCAGGATCACGCTCCGCTTGTTGCGGTTCATGATCGTATAGAACACGGCCATGTCGGGATTGCGGCCGGGACCGTTCTTGCGGTTCTGGTCGCCTTCGGGCGGTTCGATCTTGATGACGTCCGCACCCATGTCGCCGAGCAGCTGCGTGGCAACCGGACCGAGCACGTTGATGGTCAGGTCGATCACGCGCACACCGGCTAACGGGCCCGTGGCCCGTTCGAGGGGTTGTTGTGGATTTTCCATGCTCAGGCCTTGTATTCTTTGCCCTTCACGAGTCTGAGCGGCGTGTACACCATCACTTCCGTGCCGTCCTGCTTGATCACGCGATTACGCGTGCGTACGAGACCAAGTCCTGGACGCCCGTTGCTGGGCCGGCATTCGATGACTTCGCATTCCACATGAATCGTGTCGCCCACGTAGGTGGGACCCTTGATATCCAGCTCCATGTTGAGGAACGCGAAGCCGACGCCCTGCATGGTGGCCTGCGTGAGCAGCCCCTCCATGAGCGTAAACACGAGTGCTCCCGGCGCGACGCGTCCCTTGATCGCGGACTGCTCCCTTAGAAACTCTGTGTTGGTAAACAGCACTTCCAGCATGCCAGTCACGGATACGAAATTCACGACGTCCGTTTCGGTGACTGTGCGGCCCACGGTCTTGAACTTGCGTCCAACGGGCAGGTCCTCCCAGTGGATACCCAAACCAACCGTTTCGACTTCTTCCATTGCCTGTCCTCTGTTGTTGTCGCTCGCTTGTTAGCTCAACTGTCTTTTTCAGTTCTTCTTGATGCGGCCCAGCACGTTGTCCGCGACAATGTTGCGCTGGATTTGATTCGTGCCCTCAATGATCTGCACAACTTTTGCGTCGCGGAAATACCGGTTTATCGGGTACTCGTTGGAGATGCCGGCAGCGCCAAAAAGCTGTACGGCGTCAGTCGCGACCTTCATGGCGACATCCGATGCGAACATCTTCGCCATCGCAGCCATTGGAGCGAGTTCGCGTCCGCTTACGCCCGCGTCGACGAGCGACGCGGTGCGGTAGACAAGTTGGCGCGCGGCTTCGGTCTGCGTGACCATGTCGGCAATCATCCAGCGCACACCCTGGAAGTTGCTGATGGTCTGGCCGAACGCTACGCGATCCTGAATGAATTTGACGGCATGGTCGATCGCCCCCTGCGCAATGCCGACCGCGCGCGCGGCAACGATGGGGCGGCTCGTGTTGAGCGCTTCCATGGCCACCTTGAATCCCTGGCCGCCTTCCGGCCCGAGACGGTCTTCCACGCGAATGAAGGCGTCGTCGAAATAGAGGGGGCAAGACGCTACGCCTCGCGCGCCCATCTTGTCTTCTTCATTACCGATGGTGAGCCCGTGCGTGTTGCGATCGACGATAAAAAGATTGATCCCCAGCGGCTGCCCTTCCTCATCGAGCGTCTTTGCCGCGACGAGAATGAAGTCGGCAATATGGGAGTTCGTGCACCAGATTTTTGAGCCGTTGAGCACATAGCCGCCGTTCTTGCGGCGCGCTGTGGTGCGAATGCCGGATACGTCGGAGCCGCTTTGAGATTCGGTAATCGAGAGCGCGCCGCGCAATTCGCCGGATGCGAGTCCGGGCAGAAGGCGTGCCTTCTGTTCATCCGTGCCTCCTTCGAGAATGGCGCCAAAGGGCGTCCATTGCACGACCAGCAAATAGCCGGTGTTGTAGCAAACTCGCCCAAACTCCTCGACGGCGATACAGGCCGACATCACACTGCCGGCGCCGCCATACGCTTCCGGAAACGGCAACGTGAAGAGGCCCAGTTCCTTAAGCAGTGCATACATGTCATGCGGATACTCGGCCGTACGGTCGATCTCGTCGGCGCGCGGTGCCACGCGCTCCCTTGCGACGCGACGGATGAGATCGCGGATCTGAACCTGGTCGTCTGTTAGTTCGTATGTCACTTCGAGCTCTCTTACTGGCGGTTTTCCGGATCGGGCCAGGATTCGTCTTTCGGAGCGGGCCAGGTTGCCCCCGCTGACCACTCCCGAATCACCCCGGTCTCTTCAAAATGTTGAACAATGTTCGATAAAGTAAACGATGGATCAGGTGGCCGTCAAGCGCAGAAACCGGCTGGCGCGGGTTTGTCCGAGGTGCGTCCGGAATTTCGCCGGGATGTAGTGTCAGCCTTGTGGGGCGGGGCACGACAGGGCTTTCCCACCGTTGACAGCACGCTTCCGATGCGTTTAATATTTGGAACAGTGTTCGGTTAATTGTTCCATTTTGGCCCGACATAGCGGCTCGATTCGCGGGAGCCCTAAGGCAAAAACGATTTGGAGGAGCGGGGAATGGACTCTCTTTGTCCTGAAGTCGACTATCAGAAGTTTCTGGCCGAGGGCCGCTTGATGATCCAGCGCAGCCGCAGCAGCGGCCGCTATGTGTTCTATCCGCGCGTGGCCGAGCCGGTCACCGGGGCGCGCGATCTGGAATGGGTCGACGCGTGCGGGAAAGGCACGGTTTATTCCACCACGGTCGTGCGCCAGAAGTCGCCCACGCCGAGCTACAACGTCGCAGTGATCGATCTGGAGGAAGGTGTGCGCATGCTCAGCTGCGTTGAGGGCATCGAGCCGGAGGCCGTGCGCATTGGCATGCCCGTGCAGGCGAAGATCGTCTACCGGGGGGATGCGGCACTGCTCGTATTCGAACCAGCCTGACGCCCGCTAACCCGCAACCGGCCGTCAAGAGCCGGTCGCACCTGATGAAAGGTAGATCGAATGGAATTCAACTTGCGCGGGCGTACCGCACTGGTGGCAGGCGCCACTTATGGGATGGGGGAAGCACCTGGGTTGTCGTCGATGGACCTTGCTGCGCGCGCTTGCGTCGACGCGCTGGCCCAGGTAGGGCTCACGCCCGGCGATGTGGATGGCCTGTTCGTGTGCACGCCCGACGACATGCTCTCGGGTCTCACGTTTGCCGAGTACCTCGGTATTAACCCGAAGTTCACCGACAACAACCGAAGCGGCGGCTCGGCGTTCGAGATTTACGCACACACTGCGGCGATGGCCTTGTCTACGGGCCAGATCGACGTCGCGCTGATCGCATATGGGAGCAACCAGCGCAGCGCGGCGGGCAAGCTCGTGCAGTCGTCGCGTCCCTCGCCGTGGGAGAGCCCGTACAAGCCGATGAATCCGGTCTCGTCTTATGCGCTCGCGGCGGCGCGGCATATGCACCAGTTCGGCACGAAGCGCGAACATCTGGCCGAGGTGGCCGTCGCCGCGCGCAAATGGGCGCAGCTCAATCCGGATGCGTACATGCGCACGCCCTTGTCGATCGATGACGTGATGGGCGCGCGTCTCGTATCCGACCCGCTTTCCGTGCGCGATTGCTGCCTCGTGACGGATGGCGCGGCGGCCGTCGTCATGGTGCGCGCCGACCGCGCACGCGATCTGACCGACAAGCCCGTCTATCTGCTCGGCGCGGCTTCGGCCACGTCACACCGCGAAATTGCGAGCATGCCCGATCTCACGGTGACGGCGGCCGCGCAATCGGGCCGGCGCGCGTATGAAATGGCGGGCGTGAAGGCAAGCGATATCGACGTCGCGATGCTGTACGACGCATTCACGATCAACACCATTCTGTTCCTGGAAGACCTCGGCTTCTGCCCCAAGGGCGAAGGCGGCCGCTTCGTCGCGGACGGGGCCATCGCGCCGGGCGGCCGGCTCGCGGTGAATACCAACGGCGGCGGATTGTCCTGCGTTCACCCCGGCATGTATGGGCTTTTCCTGATCGAAGAGTCGATGCGGCAGTTGACGGGGCGCGCCGGCGAACGCCAGATTCCCGGCGCGAAGCTGGCCATCGCACACGGCAACGGCGGCGTGCTCTCGAGCCAGGCCACGGTGATTCTCGGAACTGAGGAGACGCTGTAAGACACGCCGGCCGCCCAGGCCACGGTCAACAGCTTTGCATGGGAGACGGACAGATGAGCGTAGAGATCGGCAGCGACGCGACAGAGATCGTCCAGGTCCAGCAAGACGGTGCAATCGCGATCGTCACATTGAATTACCCCCAACGCCGCAATGCGTTTTCATTGAAGATGCGTCAGACGTTGTATGCGCAACTTTATCGTCTGATGCATCAGGAGGAAAGTTGCCGCGCAATTGTCCTGACCGGCGCCGGCAATACGTTTTGTGCGGGCGGCGACATCTCGGAGATGCAGACGCGCAAGGTGCTCGAGTACCGGCAACGCAATGAACTGCCGCTCGATATCTTCAGACTGATGGTCGAAGGCCCGAAAGCGGTTGTTGCCGCGGTCGAAGGGTTTGCGTTTGGTGCAGGCCTCTCGCTCGCAGCGGCTTGCGACTACGTCGTCACATCGTCGGCGGCGCGCTATGCGAGCGCGTTCGTGAAAGTCGGGCTTTTGCCCGATACGGGGCTCTACTGGTCGCTCTCGCAACGCGTGGGCGGCGGCCTCGCACGTGAACTCATGCTGAGCGCGCGCGAGTTCAACGGAGTAGAAGCGGGCGAGACCGGCTTTGCGAATCAGGTCGTCGAGCCCGGCGAGGCGCTGAACGCGGCCTTGAAGGTGGCGCAACAGTACGCCGAATTGCCCTCGGTCGCCACCGCGCATCTGAAGGCCGCGCTCGCGACGGGCATCCGCACGCTCGACGAAGCGATCGAAGCCGAAGTCAACCTGCAGCCCATCCTGCGCCGCAGCCGCGAACACCAGGAGGCCGTGAGCGCCTTCATGGAAAAGCGCAAGCCGGTGTTCGTGGCCGACTGAAGGGAGCCAACATGAGCGAAAAGCAAACGGCAGCAACCGAAACGGCGGCGCTGATCGAGGTGACCCGCGAGGGGCCGGTCGCGATCGTGACGTTGAACAATCCGCGACGCCGCAATGCGATGGGGCGCCAGATGCGCCAGTTGCTGCGTGACACGGTGCATCGTCTCATGGTCGACGACCCAGAGTCGCGCGCAATTGTACTCACAGGCGCCGGCGAGCATTTTTGCGCGGGTGCGGACATCTCCGAGATGACGAAGCGCACGATCCTGCAAAGCCGCGAAATTCTGGCGGAATCGTGCATGGTGGTGCGCGAAATGCAAGCGGGTCCGAAGCCCGTTGTGGCGGCGGTGGAAGGCGTGGCCTTCGGCGCCGGCCTCTCGCTCGCGGTGGCGGCCGATTACGTCGTCGCAGCGTCGAGCGCGCGTTTTTGCGCTGCGTTTCTGCGCGTGGGGCTGATTCCAGATACCGGCATTCTGTGGACGCTTCCCAAGCGCATTGGCATGGCCCGCGCGCGCGAGATGCTTTCGCTCGCCACGGAGATCGACGGTAACAAGGCCGCGGCAATCGACCTCGCAAACGAAGTGGTCGAGTCGGGCGCGGCGCGCGCCAGGGCGATTGAAGTTGCACTCGGCCTCGCGGCCTTGCCACCGCTCGGCGTGGCGCTGTTGAAGGAGTCGCTCACCAACGCCGCGACGACCATGGAAGGCGCGCTGCGAGCCGAGATCGACTATCAGCCCATCCTGCGTCAGTCGAAGGACCATCAGGCTGCCTGCAAGGCATTTATGGAAAAGACCACACCGGTCTTCACCGGCGAGTGAGCGCGGGGACCCATGCGATGAGTATCGAGCAGAAGGAAATGACTGCGGGCGCCGACGAGGTCGTGCAGGTGCGCCGTGAAGGCGACGTGAGCGTTGTCACGATGAACTATCCCGAGCGCCGCAACGCGTTCTCCATGAAGATGCGGCTCGCGCTGACGGAGGTGTTTCAGCGACTCATGAACGACGACGCCGATACGCGCGCCATCGTGCTGACGGGAGCGGGCGGTCATTTTTGCGCGGGCGGCGACCTCTCGGAAATGCACGCGGCCACGCCGCCATTGCTCGCGCTGCGTGAACGCATTGCGGTGGGCGTGCGTCTGTTCAAGCTGATTTATACGGGCACGAAGCCCGTCGTCGCGGCAGTGGAAGGCACGTGCTACGGAGCGGGCGTCTCGCTGGCTGCTGCCTGTGATGTCGTGGTCAGCGCCGAGACGGCGAAATACTCGTGTGCCTTCGGCAAGGTAGGCCTGCTGCCCGACACCGGGATTCTCTGGACGCTCCCGCAAAAGGTGGGTGGCGGCAAGGCGCGCGAACTGATGCTGAAGGGCGATGTCATCGATGCAACCACGGCGCGCCGCATCGGCCTCGTCAGCGAGCTGACGGTGAGCGGACACGCGCTCGATGCGGCGATCGAGGCCGCGGCTCGCTTTGCGAGCTATCCGCCGGTGACGCTGGCGCTCCTGAAGGCGAGCCTCGTCAACGCGGGCAACTCGATCGAGGACGCATGCCGTCTGGAGACCGATCTCAATCCGCTGGCGCGTCAAACGAGCGATCACACGGAAGCCGTGAAGGCCTTCATGGAAAAGCGCAAGCCGGTTTTCACGGGCGCCTGAAGCCGACGTTCTTCATTGCTGTCTCTACAGGAAGTTCAATGCCAATGTTTACGCCTGACCTGCTGAAGAACAAACGAATCCTGATCACCGGTGGTGGCACGGGGCTCGGCAAGAGTATCGGCCGACGTTATCTCGAACTGGGTGCCGATCTTGTCATCTGCGGCCGCCGCAAGGAAGTGCTCGGCGCGACCGCCGACGAGTTTCGCGGCGCGGTGCCCGGCGCACGCGTCACGACGGTGCAGGCGGACGTGCGCAGCGCGGAATCCGTCGAGGCAATGATGGACACGATCTGGCAGGACGGCCCGCTCGATGTGCTGCTGAACAACGCTGCGGCGAATTTCATCGCGCGCACGGAGAGCCTTTCGCCGCGCGCGGTGGACGCGGTGCTCGGCATCGTGCTGCACGGTAGCTTCTATTGCACGATCGCGGCGGGCAAGCGCTGGATCGACGCGGGCCACGCGGGCAACGTGATTAGCACGGTGTCTACGCCCACGATGACCGGCTCGGCCTTTACGGTGCCCTCCGCCGCGGCGAAGGCGGGCATTCTCGCGATGACCCGTAGCCTTGCGGTCGAGTGGGGCCCGAAGGGCATCCGTCTGAACGCGGTGGCGCCCGGACTTTTCCCTACGCCCGGCGCCTGGGAGCAACTGTATCCGCCGGGCTCGCAGGTCGAACCGCAGGAGCGCTCCGTTCCGCTGCGCCGCTTCGGCGATCACAAGGAACTCGCCGATCTTTACGCGTATCTGGCATCGGATGGGTCCGGCTACATCACCGGCGACATGATCGTCATCGACGGCGGCCGCTGGATGCAGGGCGTTGGCGGCCCGACCTTCCGTGCCATGCAGGACTGGACCGACGAACAATGGGACGCCATGCGCGCCCATGCGCGCAAGGGTTGAACGATGGGTCCGCTCGCGGGAATCCGAATCATTGAGCTGGCCGGCATCGGGCCGGGCCCCATGGCCGCGATGTTGCTCGCCGACCTGGGCGCGACGGTGTTGCGCATCGAGCGTCGCCAGCCGGTCAAGCTCGGTATCGAGCGCCCGCTGCGCTACAACCTGTTGCTGCGCAACCGGAAGACGATCGCGCTCGACCTGAAAGACCCGGAGGCTGTCGAACTCGTGCTTTCTCTGGTGGAGCGCGCCGACGCCTTGATCGAAGGCTTCCGCCCTGGTGTGACCGAGCGCCTGGGGCTCGGTCCGCAGGTTTGCCTCGGTCGCAACCCGAAACTCGCCTATGGGCGCATCACGGGATGGGGGCAAGACGGACCACTCGCGCAGTACGCAGGGCATGACCTGAACTACATTGCGATCACCGGTGTGCTCAACGCGATCGGGCGCTGCGATCAGCCGCCGTCGATACCGTTGAACCTGATCGGCGACTATGCGGGCGGTTCGCTGTACCTCGCGATGGGGCTGCTCTCGGCAATTCTGCACGCGCGTAACGGCGGCTCAGGCCAGGTCGTGGATGCTGCGATCGTCGACGGTACGGCCAACCTTGCCACCACGTTCTTCGGCATGCAGGCAGCCGGTATCTGGCGTGACGGGCGCGGGACGAATATCACGGACTCCGGATCACACTTCTACGACGTATACGAATGTGCGGACGGCAAGTGGATTACCATCGGCCCGATCGAGGACAAGTTCTATCTCGAACTGCTGCGCTTGCTCGACATCGACACGCGAACCCTCGGCGCTCAGCTTGACGAAAGCAATTGGCCTGCCGCGCGCGCCCTGTTTGCGCTGAAGTTCAAGAGCCGCACACGCGAGCAATGGACCACGCTGCTCGAGCATTCGGACGCGTGCTTCGCACCGGTGCTGTCGTGGACCGAGGCACCCGAGCATGCGCACCTGAAGGCGCGTGGCACGTTCATCGAAGTCGACGGCATCGTGCAGCCCGCTCCGGCGCCGCGCTTTTCCGCCACGGTGCCCGCGAAACCGACCGCGCCTGAAGCGCCCGACGCGGCAACGGTCGACGCCGCGCTGGCTGCGTGGCTCGAACCGGGCCGCATTGGCGAGCTGAAAGAAGCGGGAACGCTGGCCTGAGTGGCACACGCCAGGCGAGCCTAAGAAAACGAAACGAGACACTCATGGATCTGCGATATACCGACGAGGAGCTGGCGTTCCGCAATGAGGTGAGAGCCTTCTTCAAGGAAGCGCTGCCCGCCGACATTCGACGCAAGGCCACCCTGGGGCAGCGCTATTCGGCGGCCGACCTGCGCCGCTGGCAACGCATTCTCTACGAGCGCGGCTGGGCGACGCCCGCGTGGGACAAGGCGTGGGGCGGGACCGGCTGGAGCGCCGTGCAGCAATACATCTTCAAGGAAGAGCTGCACATGGCCCCGGCGCCCGAAACATTGTCGTTCAACGTGAACATGATCGGCCCGGTGCTGATCGCGTTTGGCAGCGAAGAGCAGAAGCGCCACTTCCTGCCCCGCATCGCGAGCCTCGAATACTGGTTCTGCCAGGGCTTTTCCGAGCCGGGCGCGGGTTCGGATCTGGCCGCACTGCGCACCCAGGCGGTTCGAGAAGGCGACCAGTACGTCATCAACGGGCAGAAGCTCTGGACCTCTACGGCGCATCACGCCGACTGGATGTTCTGTCTCGTGCGCACGGACTCGAGCGGGAAGAAGCAACAGGGCATTACCTACCTGCTGATCGACATGAAGACGCCGGGCTTGACGGTGCGCCCGATCATCACGATCGACGGCCACCACGAAACCAACGAGGTGTTCTTCGACAACGTGCGCGTGCCGGTTGCGAATCGCATCGGCGAGGAAAACAAGGGCTGGGACTACGCCAAGTATCTGCTCGGCAACGAGCGCAGCGGCATTGCGCGCGTGGGCGTTTCGAAGATGCGCGTGCGGCACGCAAAGGACCTCGCGAAGCGCGTGCCCTGCGGGGACGGCGTGCTGTGGGACGACCCGCGCTTTCGGGAGCGGGTCGCGGCCGTGGAAGTGGAATTGAAGGCGCTGGAAATGACGCAGATGCGCGTGATCGCCGAAAGCCGTGCGCAAGAGAGCCATGTGCCGGACCCCAAGACTTCGATCCTGAAGATCAAGGGTTCGGAACTCCAGCAACTTTCCGCCGAACTGCTGCTGGAAGTGGCGGGGCCGGATGCGTTGCCGCTCGATGTCGACTTCCTGCGCGGTCTTGGCGACGCGGTTCGCGAGCCCGAATGGGCGCTGACGATCGCGCCGAACCACTACTTTGCGCGTCACGTTTCGATTGTGGGCGGCTCCAACGAGATTCAGAAGAACATACTCGCCAAGTCGGTATTGGGACTTTGAGCGACGGTCGAACAGCGGAGAAGCATGGGCTATGGACTTTGATTTCACCGATGAGCAGCGCATGCTCAAGGACAGCGTCGAGCGTCTCGTCAAGGACGAGTACGGTTTCGAGCAGCGTGCGAAGTACCTCGTGGAGCCGGACGGCTTCAGCCGCGCGCAATGGGCGCGCTATGCGGAGATGGGGCTGCTGGGTCTTTCATTCGATGAGGAATACGGCGGCAGCAACTGCGGTCCTGTCGAGACGATGATCGTCATGGAGGCGCTCGGCCGCGGCCTCGCGGTCGAGCCGTACCTCGCAACGGTCGTGCTGGGCGGCGGCTTCGTGCGCCTTGGCGGCAACGCGGCGCAACGCACGGCGATTCTGCCGCAGATCGCGCAGGGCGAATTGCTGATGGCCTTTGCGCACAGCGAAGCGCAGTCGCGCTACGACCTGGCGGACGTGGCGGCCACCGCGCGGCGCGAAGGCGACGCATGGGTGATCGACGGCGCCAAGCGCGTCGTGCTGCATGGCGGCAATGCCGATCTCCTCGTGGTGTCGGCGCGGGTGTCGGGCGGCAGGCGCGAGCGTGACGGCATCGGCCTGTTCGTGGTGAGGGGCGACGCGGCGGGCGTGACACGCCGCGTGTATCCGACACAGGACCGGCTGAGCGCGGCAGATATCGAATTTTCCGGCGTGCGAGTTCCGGATAGCGACGTGCTGGGTGTCGCGGGTGCCGCGTTCCCGCTCATTGAGACAGTCGTTGCGCACGCAATCGCCGCGGTGAGCGCGGAAGCTGTAGGCGCGATGACCGCCGCGCACGAAGAAACCGTCGAGTATCTCAAGGTCCGCAAGCAGTTCGGCGTACCCATCGGGTCATTTCAGGCCCTCCAGCATCGGGCGGTCGACATGCTGGTCATGGTGGAGCAGGCGCGCAGCATGGCGCTCTTCGCGACCATGATGATTGAGGAACCCGATGCGGGGGAGCGCGATCGCAGCCTGTCCGCCGCGAAAGTGCAGATCGGACGCTCGGGCCGCTTCGTCGGCCAGCAAGGCGTGCAACTGCACGGCGGCATCGGGATGACCGAGGAGTGCAAGATCGGCCACAACATGCGACGCCTGAGCGTGATCGATATCCAGTTCGGCTCGACCGAACATCATCTGACCCAGCTCGCCAATGCCGGCGGGCTGATCGATGCAGCAGCGTGAGCCGCGTCCAGCCAAGTATACGGAAACCATTCATGAGCCGAATTACCTCTCCCGACCAATATCAGGAACTGCGCGACGCGCTGCGTGACCTTTCGAAGGAATATCCCGATGAGTACTGGCGCCGCATCGATCACGAACGCGTGTACCCGGAGGCGTTTGTCGACGCGTTGACGAAGGCCGGCTGGATGGCGGCGCTGATTCCTCAGGAGTACGGTGGTTCCGGCCTCGGGTTGACCGAGGCGTCCGTGATCATGGAGGAGATCAACCGCAACGGCGGCAACTCCGGGTTCTGCCACGGCCAGATGTACAACATGAACACGCTGCTGCGCAACGGCTCGGAAACGCAAAAGCGCAAATATCTGCCGAAGATCGCGAGCGGCGAATTGCGCCTGCAGTCGATGGGCGTGACCGAGCCGACCACGGGAACGGACACCACGAAGCTGAAGACCACCGCCGTGAAGAAAGACGGCCGCTATGTGGTCAACGGCCAGAAGGTTTGGATTTCGCGCGTGCAGCATTCGGACATGATGATCCTGCTCGCGCGCACCACGCCCTTGTCTGACGTGAAGAAGAAGTCGGATGGGCTGTCGTGCTTTCTCGTGGACCTGCACCAGGCGATCGGCAACGGTCTGACCGTGAGGCCGATTCCCAACATGGTCAATCACGAGACCAATGAACTGTTCTTCGACAATCTGGAGATTCCCGAAGAGAACCTGATTGGCGAGGAAGGCAAGGGCTTCAAGTACATCCTCGACGGGCTCAATGCCGAGCGTGCGCTGATCGCGGCCGAGTGTATCGGCGACGGCTACTGGTTCGTTGAACGCGCATCGAAATACGCCAACGAGCGTATCGTCTTCGACCGGCCAATCGGCATGAACCAGGGTATCCAGTTTCCGATCGCCGAGGCGTATATCGACGTGCGCGCGGCGGATCTCATGCGCTACAGAGCCTGTGAACTGTTCGACAACCATCAGGCATGCGGCGCGGAAGCGAACATGGCGAAGCATCTGGCGGCCACGGCTTCGTGGAAAGCGGCGAATGCCTGCTTGCAGACGCATGGCGGCTTCGGTTTCGCCTGCGAATACGACGTCGAACGTAAGTTCCGCGAAACGCGGCTTTATCAGGTGGCGCCGATTTCGACGAATCTGATTCTGTCCTACGTCGCCGAGCATGTGCTCGACCTGCCGCGTTCATTCTGATCATCGAGAGGGGATCTCATGCGCTTCGAGACCATTCTGTACGACGTCAAGGACCGTATCGCGACGATCACGCTCAACCGTCCTGAACACATGAACACCTGGAACGACCAGGTGGCGACGGAGGTGTACGAGGCAATGCAGGCCGCGGGCGCGGACCGCGGTGTGCGTGTCATCGTATTCACCGGCGCGGGGAAGGCGTTTTGCGCGGGCGGCGATATTCACAGCTTCGGTGGTGACCCCGCCGCACTCATGACCAAGCTGCCGCGTCCGTTCGACATGCGCAAGCGCGCCGACTGGCAGACGCGTTGTTCGTATTACCCGGCCATTCCGAAGCCGGTGATCGCCATGCTCAATGGCGCGACCGTCGGTATTGGCCTGATTCACGCGCTCTTTTGCGACATCCGGTTTGCTTCGGAAGACGCCACCATCACCACGGCATTCGCGCGGCGCGGTCTGACCGCCGAATACGGCATGGCGTGGATCCTCGCGCGCCACGTGGGCCAGGCGCATGCGCTCGACCTGCTGCTGTCGGGCCGCAAGATCAAAGGGCGCGAAGCCGAGCGCATGGGACTCGTGAATCGTGCGATCCCGGCGGAGAAACTGGTCGAAGAGACTTATGCCTACGCGCGCGAAATGGCGGATTACTGCTCGCCGCGCTCCATGCGCATCATGAAGGAACAGATCTGGGAGGTGCCTTTCCAGACGCCCCACGAGGCGATCATGTCGGCCGGTCTGGATATGCCGATCGCCAACCAGTGCGACGACTACAAGGAAGGCATGGCGAGCTTCCTCGAGAAGCGCAAGCCCAACTTCACGGACTACTGAGCACCTACAGGACACCCTCATGCTGAACTACGAAGTCGTCAAGAACTGGCCTATCGAAGATGTTACGCAGACGTACAGCGAACGCGACGTCATGCTGTATTCGCTGGGCCTTGGCCTCGGCGGAGACCCATTGGACGCAGACCAGCTGCGCTACGTCTATGAAAAGGACCTGCAGGCAATGCCGACTTGCGCGGCCGCGTTCGCGTGGCCGAAATCGTGGATGCGCGATCCGCGTACGGGCATCGACTACCTGAAGCTCGTGCACGGTGAGCAGGACGTCCGTTTCGTGCGGCCGATGCCGGTTGCCGCGACCATCGTCAGCAAGACGCGCGTGAGCCGCATCTCCGATAAAGGCGCGGGAAAGGGCGCGATCGTCGAGCTCATGCGTGACATCATCGACGTTTCGAGCGGCGAACAACTCGCCGAAGTCCGCCAGGTGTCGTTTCTGCGTGGCGACGGCGGGTTTAGCGCGGAGTCGGGGGTCAGCGACGTGCCGCCCGAAGCGCTTCCGCCGGTGCCGGAGCGCGCACCGGATGCGGAATACGTCTTCTCCACCGGCGCCCATGCCGCGTTGATCTATCGCCTTTCGGGCGATGCCAACCCGCTGCACGCGGATCCTGAAGTGGCTTCGAAGGCGGGTTTCAGCCGCCCCATTCTGCACGGCCTCGCGACCTATGGCATGGCGGGCTACGCCGCGATTCGCACCTTCGCCGGCAACGATGCCACCCGTCTGAAGCGGCTCGCCCTGCGTCTGACTTCGCCGGTTTATCCGGGCGAAGAAGTGCGTTTCCAGTTCTGGAGGGATAGCGACACCCGCCTGCATTTGCGCGCGCGTGTTGACGCGCGCGATGTGGTGGTGCTGAACAACGGCATCGTGGAAATTGCCTGAAACCGCGCCTGGCAGCGACAACGCGACTTGCCGGGCAGCGACTGGAGCCTGACGATGGACCTGAGAGAAAGCCCCGCCGAGAAGGCGTTTCGCGCCACGGTGCGGGAATTCGTAGCGACGCATTTGCCTGACGACATTCGTGATCGCGTGCTGAACTTCCGCCATGTGCCGCGCGAAGACTACGTGCGCTGGCAACGAATTCTGGCTGGAAAGGGTTGGGGCGCCCCTGCATGGCCCACGCAATTCGGCGGCGCCGCCTGGAATGCCGCGCAGCGCAATATCTTCGACGAGGAATGCTTTACCGCTGGCGCGCCGCGCCAGATGCCGTTCGGCCTTTCGATGGTCGGACCCGTGATCCAGAAGTTCGGCACTGCGGCGCAGCGCGAGCGCTTCCTGCCGCGCATCGTCTCGATGGAGGACTGGTGGTGCCAGGGTTATTCCGAGCCGGGCGCGGGTTCCGATCTGGCCTCGCTCAAAACGCGTGCGGAGCCTATCGAGCGCGACGGCCAATCGTTCTATGTCGTCAACGGCCAGAAGATCTGGACCTCGTTCGCGCAATGGGCGAACTGGATTTTCTGTCTCGTTCGCACGGACGGAAGCGGCCGCCCGCAGGAAGGCATCTCGTTCCTGCTGATCGATATGTCGACGCCGGGTATCACGGTCAGACCGATCCGCACGCTGGACGGCGGTCACGACGTCAACGAAGTGTTCTTCGACAACGTGGAAGTGCCGGTGAGCAATCTCGTCGGAGAGGAGCATCGCGGCTGGTCGATCGCGAAGTATCTGCTCGGACATGAGCGCACGAATATCGCCGGACTTGGCAACTGCAAGCGCTTCATGCGGCGTCTCAAGGAGATTGCGAGCACCGAGCGCAAGCACGGCAAACCGCTCATCGAGGACGTGCGCTTTCGCGATCGCATCGCCAAGGTGGAAATCGATTTGATCGCTCACGAATGGTCGCTTCTGCGCGTGGTCTCCGCTGAAACCGCAGGGCGTCCCATCGGGCCGGAAGCCTCGGTGCTGAAGATCCGCGGGTCGGAGATTCAGCAGGAGCTCACCGAACTGATCATGGAATGCGCAGGCCCGTATGCAGTGCCCTTCGTAAGCGAAGCGCTGGATGCGGACTGGCGCGGCGAAACCGCGAACGGCGAATTGCTCAACGCGCTGGCCGCGCACTACCTGGACTGGCGCAAGATTTCGATTTACGGCGGTTCGACCGAAGTGCAGAAAAACATCATCGCCAAGCAGGCGCTCGGCATCTGAGGACACGCCATGGACTTCACGCTGGTTGAAGAGGA
The DNA here is from genome assembly GCF_040965835.1 of Paraburkholderia sp. BR10872. NCBI lineage: Bacteria > Pseudomonadati > Pseudomonadota > Betaproteobacteria > Burkholderiales > Burkholderiaceae > Paraburkholderia > Paraburkholderia sp. BR10872. Next base: position 70,391 of record NZ_JBFRCN010000001.1, on the reverse strand, counting down.
ACAGATGCTGGCCGACGTGGTCGGTCGTTTCGTCGAAAGGGAATACGATTTCGAGGCGAGGCGTCGTCTCGCCGCCACGCCGCAGGGCTGGTCGGATGCGCACTGGTCCACGCTCGCCGAAATGGGCGTGCTCGCGCTGAACGTGCCGCAGGACCACGGCGGCCTTGGCACGGGACCGGTCGAGACCATGCTCGTAATGGAAGCCTTCGGCCGGGGACTCGTGCTGGAACCGTTCGTTTCGTCGGCAGTGATCGGCGCGAAGCTCATCGGGCGCGCGGGACACGAGGCACGCAAGGCGGAGCTGCTGGCCGGCATCGCAGACGGCAGCCTGAAGACGGCGCTTGCAACGCTCGAACCTGGCGCGCGTTTCGATTTGTGGAACGTCGCGACGAGGGCCGAGGCAACGCGCGACGGGTTCGTCCTCGATGGCCGCAAGGGCGTCGTGCTGCACGGCGACTGCGCGGACATTCTGCTGGTCTCGGCGCGCACGGCAGGCGAGCAGGCGGACAAGCACGGCATCACGCTTTTCGCTGTCGATGCGCGCGCGCAAGGTGTGAGCGTCAAGGGGTTTCCCGCACTGGATGGCCAGCGTGTCGCGGAAGTGGTGCTGAACGGGGTGCGAGTCGACCAACAGGCGGTGATCGGCACGATCGATCGAGGCTACCCGTTGCTCGAATGGGCTGTCGATCAAGGCATATTCGCGCTGTGCGCCGAAGCCGTGGGCGCGATGTCGCGGCTGAGCGAACTGACTTTCGAGTATCTGCGCACACGCAAGCAGTTTGGCTCGCCCATCGGCAAGTTCCAGGCGCTGCAGCACCGCGCCGCCGATATTTTGACCGCGGTGGAGCAGGCGAAATCGATCGTCTATTTTGCGGCCGCCAGGCTCGGCGAAGACGATGACGTTGCCGCTCATCGCGCTGTGACCGCTGCGAAAGCGCTGATCGGGCGCAGCGCGCGCTTCGTCGCGCAGCAGGCAGTGCAGCTTCACGGTGGGATGGGCATGACGGACGAGCTGGCGGTGGGTTGGTATGTAAAGCGCCTCACCTGCATCGACATGACGTGGGGAAACACCGAGCACCATATCGAGCTATACGGCGCGTTCCTGTAACTGCGGCTCGATGGCAACAAGAACGATTCATCCGACCGCGTAGAGCGGTCAATTCGAGGAAAGGAGACAACCTTATGTCAGCAACTGGCCATGGCGTGACTCCGGAGCTGGCGCCGGTACCCGCGCACGTTTCGCCGGAACGGGTATTCGATATCGATATCTATCACCCGCCCGGCGCAGAAGACGACTACCATCTCTCGCTCAAGAAGCTGCACGCCGAAGGGATTCCCGACATTTTCTGGACGCCTCGCAACGGCGGGCACTGGATCGCCACGCGCGGCGACGACATCTATCACATCCTGAAGGATTACGAGAACTTCTCGTCGAAGCAGCTCACCGTGCCGCTGGTCGAGCATCAGCCGTTGCCGCCGATCTTCTTCGATCCTCCACAGCATACGGCGTATCGTGCGTTGATCGCGCCCGCGTTCATGCCGCAGGCGATCAGCAAGCTCGAAGAAAAAGCGCGCGAAATGGCGATCGAGTTGATCGAAGACTTTTACCCGAAGGGCGAAGTGGAATTCGTCTCTGGGTTCGCGCAGCATCTGCCGATCGGCATTTTCATGAACATGGTGGCGCTGCCCGCTGAGGATCGCGAGTACCTCCTGAGTCTCGCCGACAAGATGGTGCGCCCGGTGGACGCCAGGGAGAAGCTCGGTGCGCTAGGCGCAATCTTCCAGTACCTGGGCGTGAAGATCGCCGAACGGCGCGCGAATCCGGGCGACGATCTCATCAGCAAGATCGTGAATTCGAAAATCGACGGGCGAGCCTTGACCGACGAGGAGGTTCGCGGTCTGTGCGGACTCGTGCTGATCGGCGGCCTCGATACCGTTGCGTCCGCAATGGGATTCATCGCCAGTTTTCTGGCCGGCAGTCCCGCGCACCGCAAGCAGCTCATCGACAATCCCGAACTGACCCAAAAGGCCGTTGACGAGCTATTACGGCGTTTCCCGGTGGTCAACCAGGGTCGGCGGATCACTCACGATTTCGAATATAAGGGCGTGCGGCTCAAAGAGGGAGACATGATCATCATGCCGACCACGCTGCATGGCCTCGACGAGAGAAAATTCGACGATCCGCTTACCGTCGATTTTACCCGGCCCACGCCGATTCATTCGACGTTCGGCAATGGTGCTCATCGTTGTCCCGGCTCGTTCCTTGCGCGCGTGGAACTGAAGGTTTTCCTCCAGGAATGGCTTAAGCGTATTCCTGACTTCCAGATCAAGCCAGGTGAGAAGGCGGGTGTCCACGGAGGGGTGAACGGCACGCTGTACCACTTGCCTCTTGTGTGGAAAGTCGCCGGCTGAGCGTCCACATCTGCAGAAGGCGGTGCGCGCAGATTGCTACCCGTGCTGCGCGCACCTGAACTTCAGATTCATGGAGACGCTTTGCTCAGCGCACGCCAGACGACCTTCATGGCGTGACGGAATGAATCCCGCTCGGGTGTATTCGTCCCCGACCGGCGAAGAAAGACGACCAGACCTTGCAGATGGGAAAGAAGCAGGGCGCCACGCAGCGTACATTCCGCCGACGCCAAGGTTGGGTTGATTTCCGCGATCAGTTCCGCGAGAAGAACCTGGAAATCCGCAGTGGATTTGGCCATCAGGGCATGGAGATACGGTTCGTGTTCAGCCAGGCTCCAGGTTTCCAGCACAAAGGCGCTAACGCGATTGCCGCCGGGTGCCGTCAGCACAGAGAATGCCTCTTCGACGATCATGTCCAGCCGGGCCTCCGGTGGCCGGTGTTTGTCCTGCGTGATCGCCTGATAGTGTTCGAAATAGCGATTCGTGAATGCCTCTATCGTGGCCCGCAATAGTTCTTCGCGGGTGCTGAAATAGTGCTGCAGGGTCCTCAGCCGGATGCCTGCGTCGCTGGCGATGCGGCGTTGCGTGAATCCAGCGTTGCCTTCCGATGCGAAGACTTCGATCGCCACTTCAATGATGGCTGGCACACGTGTAGATCTGTTCCCTCGCCGCCGAGGCGCGTCTGCTGCCGGCTTGTCGAGGTCTGCCGATGAGATGGTCAGGTCTTTCATCTGTTGTGCTCTCCTTGGCGTTTCCTGTCCCTCTCGCGCGCGTTGTAAGGGCGAGACGAACAAGACTGGCAACTGTTCCCGCCCCCGATAGGTACGTCTTCCGATTCGGCTCGGACGGCGGCAAGTTTGATCTGATGATACTGCTAGTCAGGCGACGAATAAACGGTAGTCAGACGACTAATTGATTCCAGATCACATGCGGCTCTCGCCCCGTAGCATCACCCATGCTACTAGAAAATAGGGTGGACTTGTCCATACCGGCATTTCCCCTGGTACGGTTGAATCTTGATAATGGGTCTGCTGACTACTAATATTTAGTCAGTAGACACATTTGCGTCCAATCACACGGATCCTTTCGCGACGGCAACCGGAGCACGAGGAATCCGGGTGTCTGGGCTGACTGGTGAGTGCCTCCATTTGCACTCGTGAGTGTGATCGTCAGAGGCGCGCACAGAGCGGTTGAAGGAGCAGGGCATGAAACTTGGAGAAAGTTCTTTGCGTGCGCTCATCGAAAAATGGTTCGCGCCCTCTGCGACCACCCCGGTGCACGTGACCCGATATAACTTCGCGAATTCGAGCCAGACGAGGTGTGTGCTCGCACGGTCATCCGCCTCGGAGGGGGGGCTTTCGATCTTCTTCTTTCGGCATGACGATGGGGCCTGGCGCGTGTTCCCTCCTGCTCCCCGAAAACCAGCAATGCACGCTCGCGCAGGAACGGGGTAGCGGATCACGAAAGTCGCGGCCGACAGCCGGCATATATGGAAGGACTGCCAAGGAAGACGGCCTGGTCCCGTAAGCGCTTCGGTCGCTCGTGCAATTCTTCCTCCGTTCACCATTGAATCGACAGACTAAACGCCGCCTCTTCCATGACCGGTACCGCGTACCGCTTTGGGTCGGCGGTACCTGGCCGCGTCCGGCCTGCATGTCGATTGATGAACCGCCGCCGGGTTGTTGCAGCGAAAGCTCCCATAGATCGCATCGCCAACCCGCACAGGCGAGGCGAATGCCCCGCAAATGCGAGCGCCGCCAACACGCGTGGGCACAACGCGCGCGCGCCGTATGCAGTCGGCGCCACTTGGCCGAGGCATGCATGTACCGAGTTAAGCCGATGACAAAAATCGAACCCTCGTTTACCCAGGTTTGTGAACGGCGTTCGAGAAAATGTACCGCATAGGGGTGAGCGAGCGTTGACAGTCAGGTTTCGAGCGTTTATCTTTGCGAACAGCATTCGCATTCTGGTGATGCGCTTGGGGGACCCCGAGACGCGATGCTGACGAGGTAGGGAGGCCGGTTTCGCTTCATAGCTAAAAGTCTGCGGCAGTCCAACGGCCTTGGCCTTTTCTGCGGCAGTTCGACAAAGAAAAGAGGAGACGCATGAAAATGAAGAGCCTGAAGCCAAGTGCGATCAGCCTTGGCGTGCATGCAACCTGTATCGCGGCGGCTTGCGGGTTGTGGAGCGCGAACGCCAATGCATTTCACTTCGATGTGCCGAACCCGGACATCGACATGGAATGGGATAACACGGTGCGTGCGGATTACGACATTCGGCTTCAGAACCCGGATCACTTCTACACGAACAGTCCGACCTACGACGAAGGTGATCTGTCGACGCCGAGGTTCAGCACGATCCAGGCGATGCTGAACCTCTATAGCGAGTTCGATTTCAAGTACAAGGAGACGTCGGGCTTTCGCATCAGTATGGATGCGTGGTACGACCCGACGTTCAAGAATCACAACACGAGCAATCCTGCATTTCCGCCGAACTATCCCAACAACGAGTACACAAGCTACATCAAGAAGTATTACCAGGGACCGAGCGCCGAGTTGCGTGATGCCTTCGTGTTCAACACCTTTGACCTCGGCGGGCATTCTGTCAACGTCAAGCTAGGCCGTACGGCGGTAACCTGGGGGCAGTCGGCGTTTGCTACGCTGGGCGGCGCCAACTCGGTGGCGATTGGCCAGGCGCCGCTGGACCTTATGAAGCTGACGCAGAGCCCGAGCGCATCGCTGAAGGAAATCGTGTTGCCGACGGCTCAGGCTGACGTGACGACGAACATTACGGATACGATCACCCTCGGGGCGCAATACACCTTCGAGTGGAACCACGATCGCCTGCCAGAAGGCGGCACCTATTTCGGCGGTGCGGATCCGATTCTCTATGGGCCGCCGGTGGCCAGTTACACGACGATTCCCGGACTGGGCACGTTCGCGATTCCGCGTGTACCGCCGACCAAAGGTCAGATCGGTGATATCGGTCTTGACGGCAAGTGGCGTGTTGATTCGCTGGCAACCACCTACGAACTGACGTATCGCCACTTCGCCATGAAGATGCCTTGGGCGGCCGTGCTCGTGCCGGGCGCGGGGCCGCAACTCTTCCCGGGCACCAATCTGCCGGGCGTCACGGCGAAATACGGCAACGACGTCAACCTGATCGGTCTGGGCTTTAATAGTGCTATCGGCAATGCCGCCGTGGCTGGCGAAGTCTCGTACCGCTGGAACATGCCGCTCAATGCAGTCAACACGACGACGGTCAACGACGCGCCGACCGGCCGTACGCTGCATGGTCTTTTGAACGTTACGCAGTCGTTCGGCAAGTCGCCGTTGTGGGACAACATGTTCCTGCAGGCGGAATTCTCGTTCAATCAGTTGTTGAGCGTGCAGTCGAATGCGGGAAATTTTGCGAATTCCAGCTATGACACCACCGGCCAGTGTTCGGCATCGGGCAATTCTGCATTCAATAACTGCTCGACGCGCTTCTGGGCCGGTCTCGGGATCGGTGCGAGCCCGCAGTGGTATCAGGTATTCCCTGGGGTCGACCTGACGATGCCGCTGTTCGTCAATCTGAACCTGAAGGGCTACTCGTCCGTTATCTCGCCGGCCGCCGAGGCACAAGGCCAGAATACGTTCGTGGTCGGGCTCGACTTCACAATCTACAACAAGCACGAGGTGGACATCACCTACACCTATTACATGAACAAGAAGGGGTACTCGACGGCGGGCGCCGCAACCGCTCTCGGCGCGCCGTACAGCGACAAGTCGTGGCTCGGCATCACGTATCAGACGACGTTTTGATAATGGAGACAGCTGTGAAAAGATTCCCAAAGCTTCTTAAGGCGCTTGCGGTTCTTGCGGCAATCTGGGCTTCGCCATACACGCTAGCCGCCGATAGCGGATTGACGCCGTTTGGCGCCGAGATCGCAGGAAACAAGGACGGGACAATTCCTGCCTATACCGGGGGCATCACGCAGGCTCCGGCCGCATTCAAACCGGACTCAGGAAAATGGGCGGATCCGTTTCCCGGTGAAAAACCCATTCTCCAGATCACGGCACAAAACTACGAGCAATACGCGGACAAATTAAGTGCGTCGGAAATCGAATTATTCAAGCGCTATCCGACTTACAGGATGGATGTCTATCCGACTCACCGCAGCGTTTCGTATCCCGACTGGTATTTGGAGAACTCCACCAAGAACGCTCAAACCGCGAAGCTTGAAAAGAACGGCCTTTACCTATCTGGAGCATTTGGCGGAAAACCGTTTCCGGTGCCGAAGAATGGGCAGGAAGCGTTGTGGGACTGGGAGTTGCGTTACGTCGGTACGCTCCAACGCAATAACGTGAAAACGTGGTTGGTGGACTCGAGTGGTACGCCGATCCTTGCGGCGCAATTCAAGAGCTCGCTCTATTACCCGTACTTCGATATCAAGAAGGAGGATGAATTCCGGAAAAAAGCGGGCCTCGCAAACTGGTATTACGTGTACAACGACTACGCGGCACCGGCGCGCTTGATTGGCGATACGACCCTCTTCTGGTACTTCATGGATACGGCGGATCATGATCAGCAGTCCTGGGAATACAACCCGGGGCAGCGTCGTGTGCGGGTGGCGCCGGATCTGGCCTACGATACGCCGAACCCCGGGTATTCGGGGGCAATCACGATGGATGACATCCAGTTGTTCTATGGACGGATCGATCGCTGGGACGCCAAGCTCGTGGGCAAGAAGGAGATGTACATCCCGTACAACGACTACAAGCAGCAGTATGAAACGCCGGCGAGCAAGATCCTCACACCGCATTTCGTCAATCCGGATCACGTACGCTGGGAGCTTCACCGTGTGTGGGTCGTTGACCTGAAGCTCAAGTCGGGTGCGCGCCACGTCTACGGCCGCAAGATGCTCTACCTGGATGAAGATGGCGGTGGCGGGATGATGGACGCCTACGACCAGTCGGGCAAGCTCTATCGCGGTGGATTCGAGACGACGGTGCCCGCCTACGACTACAAGGTTCCGTATTCGCTCGGCAACTGGTTTTACGACTTCAATAGCGGCATTTACATCTTCGGCAGTCACCCTGCCGAGACGCCGGGGATTCTCTTTAACGTGAGCTTCCCGTCCGACTACTACACACCGGAACGCATGCAGTCTGCGGGTGTGCGCTAATTGCCTGCCGATGTCGGAGTGAGGTAATTAGTAGCGTCCTGCGTGGCCCCGCCGGGCAGGACGCTTCGGCAACGAAGTTCTACATGGGTGTTGGGTATCGAAAGTAGCGTTGTTGCTTTTGGTTCTGAGTTAATCAGGAAAGGGATGGTGAAGGCTTTGAAGAAGCACCTGATGTTGATGAAGGCGCTCGCACTTGCAGCGGCTGTTTGCATGGCGCCGATGGCTGGCGCGCTCGAGAACGGGATGACGCCATTCGGCGCGCAAATTGCCGGCAGCAAGGACGGGACGATTCCTGCGTACACGGGCGGAATTACGCAGGCGCCGGCGGGTTTTAAGCCCGACTCGGGAAAGTGGGCGGATCCGTTTGCCGGTGAGAAGCCGACGATGCAGATAACGGCGCAAAACTACCAGCAATACGCCGACAAATTGAGTGCCAGTTCGCTCGAGCTGTTCAAGCGCTACCCGACGTACCGCATGGATGTTTACCCGACGCACCGTTCCGTCTCGTACCCGGACTGGTATCTGGCGAACTCGGAAAAGAATGCGCAGAGTGCGAAGCTCGAAAAGAACGGTCTGTTCGTGGCAGATGCATTCGGCGGAAAACCGTTTCCTGTGCCAAGCAATGGGCAGGAAGCGATGTGGGACTGGGAACTGCGCTACGTCGGTACGGCGCAGCGCAACAACGTAAAGACGTGGCTCGTCGACACCAGCGGCACGCCGATCCTCGCGGCGCAATTCAAGAGTTCGATTTACTACCCGTATTTCGACCTCAAGCAGGAAGATGCATTCAAGAAGAAGGGTGGCACTGCCGTCTGGCAGTACATCAACAATGATTTCGTAGCGCCGGCGCGAATGATTGGTGATACCACGCTTTACTGGTTCTTCACGGACACTGCGGATCACGACCAGCAATCGTGGGAGTACAACCCCGGTCAGCGTCGCGTACGAGTCGCGCCAGACCTGGCCTATGACACTCCGAACCCCGGCTACTCGGGCGCGATCACGATGGACGACATTCAGTTGTTCTACGGGAAGATCGATCGCTGGAACGCGAAGCTGATCGGCAAGAAGGAGATGTACATCCCGTACAACGACTACAAGCAACAGTACGAGACGCCTGCGAGCAAGATCCTGACGCCGCATTTCGTGAATCCCGACGATGTGCGTTGGGAACTGCACCGGGTGTGGGTTGTGGAATTGACGCTCAAGCCGGGCTCGCGCCACATCTACAGCAAGAAGACGATGTACTTCGACGAGGACGGCGGCGGCGGAATGATGGACGCGTACGACCAGTCGGGCAAGCTCTATCGTGGGGGCTTCCAGACCACGGTGCCTGCCTACGATTACAAAGTGCCGTATTCGCTGGGCAACTGGTTCTACGACTTCAATAGCGGTGTGTATATCTTCGGAAGCCATCCGGCCGAATCGCCGGGCGTCTTCTTCAATAGCAGCTTTTCGCATGACTTCTTTACGCCGGAGCACATGCAGTCAAGCGGTATCCGGTAGCAGGCGGTAAAGCAGTAAGCGCAGCAAACTTGCAGTGCCGGTTCGACCCGGCACTGCACGCCAAAATTACATAAAGCCCAGGACAGTTCGCGGAGTCGATCGGCAGTAACTGTGAAGGAGACGCAATGCGCAATACCATGTTTCGTTGGCTCGCCCTGGTGGCGGCAGCAGGCCTCGCGAGCAGTGCGGTTTATGCGGGGTTTGCCGACCCGATGCACTCGCCGGCAATCACCAACCCACGCGCTGCACACGAACCCGTGATGGCCGTTGCCCAGGCCGGCCAGCGACTGGTCGCGGTGGGGCCACGCGGCGTCATTCTCGTCTCGGACGACGACGCGGCGCACTGGCGCCAGGTGAACGTGCCAGTGAGCGCCGATCTTGTTGCGGTGACCTTCAAGTCCTCGACGCTGGGCTGGGCGGTCGGACACGATGGGGAAGTGCTCCACACGGCCGATGGCGGCAATACCTGGACGCGCCAGCTTGACGGCGAGCAGGCCGCGAAGCTGATGACCGACTATTACGCGCAGCAGCGGGGCGATTCGCCGGACTTGAAGGCCTCGCGCGAGGAGGCCCAGCGCTTCGTGGCCGACCAGGGCGGACGTCCTTTCCTCGACGTCTGGTTCGACGACGAGCGCTCGGGCTGGGTCATCGGTTCGTTCAACATCATTTTCCATACCGAAGACGGCGGCAAGAACTGGGTTCCATGGTTTGACCGCGTCGACAACCCGGACGCCCTGAACCTGCATGCGATGCGGCGTATTAACGGGACGCTCTATATCGTGGGCGAGCAGGCGCTGCTGCTCAAACTCGACCCCGACAGGCAGCGCTTCGTTGCGATGTCCTCGCCGTCGAAGGGCAGCCTCTTCGGACTCGCCGCGGCGGGCAACGCGATGGTCGTGTACGGCCTGCTCGGCAACGCTTACCGCTCCACCGATGGCGGCGCCACCTGGAGCAAGATCACGCTGCCGACAGGCGCGAGCATCCTCGCCTCAGCCGAGCTCCCGAATGGTCGTCTGCTGCTGGCCACGCAGGCCGGCGAACTGCTCGAGAGCACCGATCAGGGCGCAACGTTCCACACACTGGGCGCGAGCCAGCCGGGCGGGGTCTTCGCCATGGCGCTGCGCGACGACACCGCGGTGCTGGCCGGCGCAGCAGGCCTGACGCGCGTCACATTGGCGAAGTCGCAATAAGGGGGAGCAGACATGGCTGGCGGCAACAATGCCCAATTCGACAAAATGCCCGTCGTGGCGGATCTTGCCCAGTTCGATTCGCGTTCTGGCAATGCGCTCGAGCGGCTGATCTTCAACCGGCGTCCCTGGCTGATGATCATCTGCGCGATCATCACCGCGGTGCTCGGGTTTCAGGCGACGCGGCTCGATGTCAATGCGAGTTTCGAGAAGATGATTCCGCTCTCGCATCCGTACATCAAGAACTATCTTGCCAACAAGGCGGACCTGAAGGGACTCGGCAACTCGCTGCGTATCGTCGTCGGGAATCCTTCCGGCGACATCTACGATCCGAAGTACCTGGCGGCACTGCGTCGCATCAACGATGCCCTGTTCCTGATTCCAGGCGTTGATCGCCCGGGTGTGAAATCGCTGTGGATGCCGATCGTGCGCTGGAACGTGGTGACCGAGAAGGGCTTCGCGGGCGGTCCCGTCATGCCGGACGGCTTCGACAGTTCGACTCAGGCGATTACACAGCTGCGTACGAACGTGGCGCGCGCCAATATCGTTGGCAGCCTCGTATCCAACGACCTGCATTCGAGCATGATCCAGCTGCCGCTGCTGGACCACTACGCCGATACGGGCAAGGCGCTTGACTACGCAAAGCTCTCGCGCCAGATCGACGAGGTCATCAAGACCGAAGGCCGGGGCGAGGTGCGCGTGCACGTGGTGGGCTTCGCCAGGCTGATCGGAGACCTGATCGCGGGTCTGAAGCAGGTGGCGATGTACTTTGGTATCGCCGCGGCGATTGCGCTCACCGTGATCTTTCTGTACACCCGCTGCTATCGCAGCACGCTGCTGGTGGTGGCCTGCTCGCTCATCGCCGTGGTCTGGCAGCTGGGCATCATCAGCACGCTCGGCTACGTGCTTGATCCGTATTCGGTGCTGGTGCCGTTCCTCGTGTTCGCGATCGGCGTGTCGCATGGCGCGCAGAAGATGAACGGCATCACGCAGGACATCGGGCGCGGCACACACCGCTACGTCGCCGCGCGCTATACGTTCCGGCGGCTCTTCCTGGCCGGACTCACGGCGCTGCTCGCGGACGTCGTCGGCTTCGCCGTGCTGATGGTGATCGACATTCCGGTGATCAAGGACCTGGCCTTCACGGCGAGCGTGGGCGTGGGCGTGCTTGTCTTCACGAATCTGCTGCTCCTGCCGGTGCTGCTCTCGTATGTGGGTGTGAGTCCGTCGGCGGCACGTCGCAGCGTGCGTGGCGAGCAGAACGACGAACGCGGCACGTCGTCCGCGGGTGCGCTCTGGAACCTGCTGGACCGGTTCACCGAGCGCCGCTGGGCGGTGGGCGCGATCGTGTGCGCGGCGGCGCTCACGGCAGTCGGCTGGTCGATCAGCCAGCACCTGCAGATCGGCGACCTGGATAGCGGCGCACCGGAGCTGCGCCCGAACTCGCGCTACAACCTCGACAACGCGTACATCAACGCGCACTTCGGGCTGTCGAGCGATCTGTTCGTGGTGGTCGGCAAGTCGTCGCACGGCACCTGCGACGCGAACAACTTCCCGCTCGTGCTGGAGGCGGACCGCCTCGAGACCGCACTGCGCGGCGTTCCGGGCGTGCAGACGACGACCTCGGTGGGTGGCCTGACGCGCTGGATGACCTCGGGCTTCTACGAGGGCTATCCGAAGTGGTACACGATCGATCGTGTGCCGTCGATCATCAACAAGACGGTCTGGCAGATCCTGCTGGACCATCCGGACCTGATCAGCCAGACGTGCGGTACGGCGCCGGTCATTGCGTATCTGACGGACCACAAGGCGGCAACGCTCTCGCGTGTGATGGAGGTGGCCGAGGAGTTCGCGAAGGCGCACAGTGACGCGGACCACCAGTTCCTGATGGCGGCGGGCTCGGCGGGTATTGACGCGGTGACGAACGTGGTCGTTGCGAAGGCGAACCGCACGATGCTGTTCATGGTGTACGCGGCGGTGATCCTGCTGTGCTTCATCACGTTCCGCAGCTGGCGCGCGGTGGTGGTGGCGGTCGTTCCGCTCGGCATTACGTCGGTGCTGTGCGAGGCGCTCATGGTCAAGCTGGGTATTGGCGTGAAGGTGGCGACGCTGCCGGTGATTGCGCTGGGGGTCGGGATCGGGGTGGACTACGCGCTGTACCTGCTGAGCGTGCAGCTCGCGTACCAGCGCACAGGGCAGCCGCTGAAGGTGGCCTACCGCCACGCAGTTCAGTTCACGGGCAAGGTGGTGGCGCTGGTGGGTGTGACACTGGCCGCGGGGGTGGTGACGTGGGCATTCTCGCCGATCAAGTTTCAGGCCGATATGGGCATCCTGCTTACGTTCATGTTCCTGTGGAACATGATCGGTGCGCTGATCCTGATCCCGGCGCTGTCGCATTTCCTGTTGCAAGGGATCACCCGCAAGGCAGTGGCGAAAGCCGCGGCGAAGGGTTCGTCGCAGGTCGAAGCCCGCAGTGGCGAGGTGACCCTGCGGTCGTGACCGTGTCGCATGTGCCGCGTTACGCGGCACTGCCCGCAGAAAGAATGTGGCGGGCCGCCATCTGCGAAGATGGCGGCCGAATTGCGTGCAAGTCAGGAAACGTCGGGGCGGACGGTGCTGGGCAGGCCTACACCACGGACATCGAGAAGCTGAGGATCTCCGAGACGCCGCCGTCCACCATCAGCATCTGGCCATTCATGTAGGAGCTGGCCTCGGAGGCGAGAAACACGGCTACGCCGCCGAGTTCTTCCGGGTTCCCCCAGCGTCCAACCGAGATATGCGAGCGGACGATCTCCTTCATTTGCGGATTCGATGTAACGGGCTCGGCCATATCGGTGAGGAAATAGCCGGGACAGATACCGTTGCAACGAATGCCGTGGCGGCCCAACTCCGCGCCGAGCGATTTCGTGAGCCCGGCGACCGCGTGCTTGCTGGCCACGTATGCCTGGAGCTTCTCCCGGCCGAGCACCGAAACGTAGGAACCCACGTTGATGATGCGTCCGTGCCCGCGTTCGATCATGGGACGAGCGACTTCCTGCGCGAGCAGATACGCGGCCGTGACGTTGGTATCCATCGTCCTTTGCCACATTTCAACGTTCGACTGAAGAAAATCGCTCCATTCGCAAATGCCGGCATTGTTGAGCAGGACGTCGATGCGTCCATGACGCGCAAGGACGTTGCGTACGCCGCTTCTGATCGCGTCTTGATCCGTGAGATCGAACGGTTCCACGTCGACGCTGCCGCCCGTCTTCCTGATCGATTCCGCGGCAGTTTCCAGACTCTCGCGCGATCGCGCGCAAAGAATGACGGTCGCACCCGCCGACGCCAACGCACTTGCCATGGCGAAGCCGAGGCCGCGTGACGCTCCGGTGACGAGCGCAATCTGCCCTTCCAGTGAAAACAGTTTCATAGTCTGACTCCCATCGATCATGCAGTGGCTGCTTGCGGGTGGCGAATGACGATCTTGCCGAAATGCTGCTGGCTTTCGAGGTGCCGCAGCGCATCCGGTACATGTGCAAAGTCATAAACCGAGTCGATTACGGGCCGCAGTTTGTGCAGCCCGATCGCGCGATTCATCGCTTCGAAATCCTGACGGGAACCGACGCGGATCGGCGCGATCGACAGGCCGCGCGTGAAGAATCCCTCGCCCGTAGAGGGCGCGCCGGTTAGCAGCCCCACGACGCTGATTCGGCCGCCATCCCGTGTGGCGGCAACGGACTTGCCGAAGGTTTGCGCGCCTCCCACCTCGACGACGACGTCGACGCCCAGTCCATCGGTCAAGCGCAGCACGGCGTCGTCCCATTGCGGCGTTTCGCGGTAGTTGATGGTGGCGTCGGCGCCTAATTGCGCGAGGCGTTTGAGCTTCGCATCGCTCGACGACGTGGCAATCACGCGAGCGCCGAACAGACGCGCAAGCTGCAGCGCGAAAATCGATACGCCGCCGGTACCTTGCACGAGGACGCTCTGGCCCGGCAGAAGGGGCGCATGCCCGCACAACGCGTTCCATGCGGTGACGGCGGCGCAAGGCAGCGTTGCAGCTTCCTCGTCGGAGAGATGATCCGGAACGCTAACCAGTTCCTCCTCGTTCAGCACCGCCTTGTCGCGCAGCATGCCTTCGACTATCGCGCCGCGGCCCAGCATATCCGCGTGTTGCGGGCGGGCGCCACCATGCCAGTTTTCCGCGAAATTCGCCATCACCCGGTCGCCGGGCTTGAAACGCCGAACGCCAGAACCGGCTGCAAGCACGACGCCGGCGCCGTCCGAGGCGGGAATGAAGTTGGGCGCCATCCAGTCGCGAAATGCGCCCTTCATCAGCAACAGCTCGCGAAAATTCAGTGAACTTGCGTTGACCTGCACCAGCACCTCATGCGCGCCAGGCTGCGGTGGATCGGGTTCCTCGTGTAGCGCCAAGCCTGAGATTCCCTCAAAACGTTCGCATCGATAGAGCTTCATTCGTTGCCTCCATGGTGGTGAACGAGAGCGCCAAATTCGTTGCCGAATGACGCCTTGTTCATTCTTCTCGTTGACAGCCGCAAAAAGATGAGTTCAGAATATAGAACATTGTTCAACAAAGCGTTCGGAGCGTCAAATTGAAGATACTGGTCGCGGTGAAGCGCGTGATCGACTACAACGTGAAACCGCGGGTGAAAGCCGATGGTTCGGGCGTCGATCTGGCCAACGTGAAAATGGCCATGAATCCGTTCGACGAGATCGCGGTGGAGGAGGCGGTGCGCCTCAAGGAAGCGGGTATTGCGAGTGAAGTCGTCGTGGTATCGGCGGGAACTGCGCAATCGCAGGAGGTGTTGCGCACGGCGCTCGCCATGGGGGCGGATCGCGCAGTGCTCGTCGAAAGCGATGCCGACCTGCAGCCTCTCGCA
This sequence comes from Paraburkholderia sp. BR10872, assembly GCF_040965835.1. Classification (NCBI taxonomy): domain Bacteria; kingdom Pseudomonadati; phylum Pseudomonadota; class Betaproteobacteria; order Burkholderiales; family Burkholderiaceae; genus Paraburkholderia; species Paraburkholderia sp. BR10872. Next base: position 55,245 of record NZ_JBFRCN010000001.1, on the reverse strand, counting down.
GTCGCCAAACTGCTGAGCGCCGTTGCGTCGCGGGAAAACCCGCAGCTGGTATTGCTCGGCAAGCAGGCCATCGACAACGACGCTGGTCAAACCGGTCAAAAGCTCGCCGCATTGCTCGGCTGGCCGCAAGCGACATTCGCGTTCAAGACGGAAGTAGACGAGCGGCAACTGATCGTTACACGTGAGATCGACGGTGGTCTTGAACGTGTCGCGCTCGATCTGCCAGCGGTGGTCACGACCGATCTGCGCCTGAATAGCCCGCGCTATGTGACGCTCCCCAACATCATGAAGGCGAAGAAGAAACCGCTGGAGACGCTGAGTCCCGAAGCGCTGAACGTTGACGTCGCGCCTCGTTTGAAGGTTCTCGAAGTGACTGAGCCGCCGGCGCGTAAAGGCGGCGTAATGGTTCCGGATGCTGCAGCGCTGATTGAAAAGCTTCGCAACGAAGCGAAGGTGATCTGATCATGACTATTCTCGTAATCGCCGAACACGACAACGCAACCCTGCAGCGCGCCACGCTCAACGCCGTCACGGCGGCGGGCGCAGCGGGCGGCGACATTCATGTGCTGGTGGCGGGCCACGGCGCCGCGGCCGTGGTTGAGCAAGCGGCCAGCATTGCCGGCGTCGCCGAGGTGCTGGTGGCGGACGCACCGGAGTACGCGCACGCGCTGCCGGAAAATCTCGCCTTTCTCGTTGTTTCACTTGCCAGCGGCTATACGCATGTGATTGCCGCTTCGACGGCCGTGGGCAAGAACTTCATGCCCCGCGTGGCGGCGTTGCTCGACAGCGCGCAGATTTCCGATGTCGTCGCCATCAGAGCGCCCGATGTATTCGTGCGTCCGATCTACGCGGGCAATGCACTCGCAACGGTGCAATCGTCCGATGCCATCAAGGTCATCACGATCCGCCCGACCGCTTTCGATGCGGCGGCCACCGGTTCGGGCACCGCGCCCGCGCGCGCGATTGCCACGGCACCGGCCTTCGATAGGGCCCGTTTTGTCGGTCAGGAACTCACGAAGTCGAGCCGCCCGGAGCTTTCCGCGGCGAATATCGTCGTGTCGGGCGGTCGCGGCATGCAGAACGGCGATAACTTCAAGCTGCTCGATGCGCTCGCGGACAAGCTTGGTGCGGCCGTCGGCGCTTCGCGCGCGGCCGTCGATGCCGGTTTCGTGCCGAACGACTATCAAGTCGGGCAGACCGGCAAGATCGTCGCGCCCCGGTTGTATATCGCCGTCGGCATCTCCGGCGCTATTCAGCACCTTGCGGGCATGAAGGACTCGAAAGTCATCGTCGCAATCAACAAGGACAGCGAGGCCCCGATTTTTCAGGTGGCCGATTACGGTCTCACCGCCGATCTGTTCGAAGCGGTACCCGCACTGACCGCGGCGCTCGATTGAGTTCGATTGACGTTCGTCCGGATTGACAGCAATCCGGGCGCAGGCCTAGCATCTGAACGCCGTTCACGAAAATTGCACCGATAGTTGCATATTGGTTACCGACCGGGCTGCAAAACGAGCGGCCGCGACATAAAAAGCCGGAACCGGCGCCTACGCCGGCCACATCAAGGAGATATCCATGGGTAACAGAGGTCCCGATTCGGGTGCGCACACGGTCAGACTCGATTTCGTCCCGAAGGACAGTTACCTGTCGAAGCAGTTTCTCGAGCGGGAGAACGAGCGCCTGTGGCCGCGCGTGTGGCAGGTTGCCTGCCGCCTGGAAGAGATTCCCAATGTCGGCGACTACGTGACTTTCGATGTGGCGGGCGAGTCAATCATCGTCGTGCGCAAGTCGGCTGAAGAAATCAAGGCCTTTTTCAACGTTTGCCAGCATCGCGGGCGCCGCTTGACCAACGGTTGCGGCAAGGCCGCGAAGTTTCACTGCGCCTATCACGGCTGGCAGTGGAATCTGGACGGCAGCGTGGCGCGCGTGCTCGACCGGCAAGACTGGGAAGGCTGCCCGGAAATGGCCGATGGCGATCTGCGTCTCACCGACGTTCTGGTGGACACGTGGGGCGGTTTCGTTTTCATCAACATGGATCCGAACGCCGAACCGCTCGCAAGATTCCTCGATCCGGTGCCGGAGATCACGAACTGCTTCGAGTTCGAGAAGATGCGCTACCGCTGGTACAAGTCGATTCGCCTGCCGTGCAACTGGAAGGTCGCACTCGAAGCGTTCAACGAAGGCTATCACGTTGCCGCAACGCACCCGCAGTTGCTCGACGTTGCCGGCGACGACGTGACGCGCAGCTTCGCCTACGGCCGCCACGGCATGTTCGGGTACTCGACGGCCACGCGCATGATCGGCGCGCCGTCGCCGCGCACTGGCAAGCCCATGCCTGAGGATGTGCGGCAGGGTCTCGTGAACTTCTTCCGCGTCATGGAAGAAACGCTCAAGGCGATCAACACGGCTCGCGACTATGAAGCCGCGAAGCGTTTGATGCACGAAATGTCGCCGTCGGGCAACCAGTTCGAAGTCTTGGGGAAGGCGATGGAGTTCCAGCGCGAAGCGGCTATCGCAGAAGGTGCGGGCTGGCCCGAGATTACGTTCGAACAGCTCGGTCGCGCGGGTGCGGACTGGCACGTGTTTCCGAATCTCGTGTTTCTCCCGTACCCCGATGGCGCGCTGTTCTATCGTGCGCGGCCGGACGGCGACAACCCCGATTCGTGCATCTACGACATCTGGTCGCTTCAGCGCTTCGCGCCGGGTGCGGAGCCGCCGTTGAAGCGTGAGTTCTATTACGGCGTGGACGACTGGAAAGAGAACGCGCAGGAAAACTTCGGCCTGATCCTGTGGCAGGACTTCCAGAACATGACCAACGTGCAGCAGGGCATGAAGTCGCGCGGGTTCAAGGGTTCGCGCACGAATCCGCTGCAGGAAACGTCGGTGTCGAACTTCCATCGCGCGCTGCGCGAATTCATCGCGCAGGAGGAGTGATGTCGGGGACCTGGGACGCTAGCTACGATTTCGTGGTGGTCGGCAGCGGTGGCGGTTCGATGTGCGCTGCGCTTGCCTGCAAGTCGGTGGGCAAGGATGCGCTCATCATCGAGAAGCTGCCGAAGGTCGGCGGCTCGACCGGTTATTCGGGCGGGGTGTGGTGGTTGCCTAACAATCACGTGATGAAGCGTCACGGCGTGAGCGATTCGTATGAACGCGCGCGCCAGTACTTCGACGCGGCGGTGACCTATCAAGGCCCGGGCACATCGGAGGCGCGGCGCGAGGCGTATCTGCGCACCGGACCGAAGATGGCCGAGTTCCTCGAAGAGCAGGGTATGCAGTTCGTGTACGCGGACGGCTGGTCCGACTACTACGACACGCTGCCCGGTGGCGAGCCGCGTGGCCGTTCGCTGCTGGCAAAGCTGTTCGACGTGAAGGAGCTGGGCGAATGGGCGCCGCGTCTGTCGCGCTACAAGGGCCCTTCGATGCCGGCCAATTCGGACGAGTATCCGCAACTCTTTCTGATGAAGCGCACGTGGGGCGGCAAGCGCAAGGCGATGCAGCTTGGCGGCCGCATGCTGTATCAGAAGATCACGGGCAAAGAGCTGGTTGCCAACGGCGCGGCAATTCAGGGGCGCATGCTGCAGATGGCGTTGCGTGCGAACGTGCCGATCTGGACCGACACGCCAGTGCGCGAACTCATTGTCGAGGACGGGCGCGTGACCGGCATCGTTGCGGTCCGCAGCGGCCGCGAAATGCGCATCCAGGCTCGCGAAGGCGTGCTGCTCAACACCGGCGGCTTTTCGCACAACGCGGAAATGCGCCGCAAATACCAACCGCAGCCTTCATCGGCGGCTTGGACGAACGCGAATCCGGGCGATACCGGCGAAATCCTGCAAGCCGCCATCGCGCTCGGCGGCGCCGTGGACTGCATGGAGGAGGCGTGGTGGGTCGTGACGTCGCTCGGCCCCAACGAAGAACTGCCCGAGGGCGCGCGCGCGCCGGACGGTTCACCGCTGCCGTTTATGCATCACCTCGACCTCTCACTGCCGTTTTCCATCATGGTTGATCAGGATGGCGAACGCTTCTGCGACGAAGCGGGCGCCTACATGGAAATCGGCCAGCGCATGTACCAGCGCCACAAGGAGACCGGCAAGGCCGTGCCCGCGTGGGTCGTCATGGACAGCCGGCAGCGCAAGTATTACCCGTGGGGCACCGCCATGCCGGGGCAGATTCCTGAGAAGTGGCTCGACAGCGGCTACATGATCAAGGCCGATACGCTCGAAGAACTGGCCGCGAAATGCCATATCGACCGCGCTGGTCTGCTCAAAACGATCGAGCGCTTCAACGGCTTCTGCGAAACGGGCGTCGACGAAGACTACGGGCGTGGTTCGCGCGCATTCGATCGCTGTCATGGCGACCCGACCATCAAGCCGAACCCGAACCTCGGGCCGATCGAAGAGGGCCCCTTCTACGCCGTGCGCATGTACCCCGGCGACGTAGGTACGGCGGGCGGCCTCGTGACCGACGAATACGCTCGCGTGCTCAGGGATGACGGCACGCAGATTCCCGGCCTGTACGCCACCGGCAACTGCACGGCATCCGTTGTCGGCCGCTGCTATCCGGGCGCCGGCAGCAGTATCGGCGCGTCGTTCGTATTTGGTTATATCGCGGCGCTCCATGCAAGCGGCGCGCCAAAAATCTGGTGAGACAGGAGAGATACGAATGAACGCCTATCAGCCGCCCAGCAGTGAAGTCCTGGTCGACATTTACCGGCGCATGGCACTCATCAAGCAGAACGATGAGCGCTTTCGTGCCGTCATCAAGTCCGGCAAGCTGGTCATGCCGTACTACTCGCCGCGCGGCCAGGAGGTGATTCCCTCCGCGATGTCGGTGTGCCTCACCGACGACGACTACATCTGCACGATCTACCGTGGCGTTCACGACATGATCGCCAAGGGTGTGCCGCTCAAGGAATTGTGGGCCGAACTGGGCGGCCGCGTGACCGGCACCTGCAAGGGCAAGGGCGGCCCGATGCACGTTACCCATCCCGCATCCGGCGTCATGGTGACGACGGGCATCGTGGGCAGTTCCATGCCCATTGCAAACGGCCTCGCGCTGGCCGCGCAGATTCGTGGCGAGCCGCGGGTGGCCGTGGCTTATTTCGGCGACGGCGCGTCGAATATCGGTGCTTTCCATGAGTCGCTGAATATGGCTTCCGTCTGGAAGTTGCCGGTGATCTTCGTGTGCCAGAACAACGGCTATGCCGAGCACACGAAATACGCTTACGGCACGTCTGTGGCGAATATCGCGCAGCGAGCCGTCGCGTATCAGATGCCCGGCGTCACGGTCAACGGCAACGATCCGATCGCGATGCACAGGGCGGCACACGAGGCGGTCGAACGCGCTCGCAACGGCGGCGGCCCGACGCTCATCGAAGCGAATACCTTCCGCTTTCAGGGGCACGTGTTCGGCGACCCGGACGCGTACATGGACAAGCACGAAAAGGCCGCCTGGGTGGCCAGGGATCCCGTGCCGCTCTTCCGGCAGTGGCTCATCGAAGCGAAGCACGCAACCGAAGAGCAACTGGCCGCGATGGAATCCGATCACGAGACGCAGATCGATGCTGCTGTCGAATTCACGTTGTCGAGCGAATATCCCGACGTTGCGGAGCTTCGCCGTGACATCTTCAAGGACGAGGTGATCGCATGAGCCAGGCACCCACGAACATCAACACTATCCAGGCCGTCAACTACGCGCTCGACGACGCAATGGCGGCCGACGCCAATGTGATCGTGCTGGGTGAAGACGTGGCCGATGGCCAGGAGGGCGGCATTGTCGGCGTAACGAAGGGACTGTCTTCGAAATACGGCACGTCGCGCGTGCGTTCGACGCCGATCTCGGAGCAGGCCATCATCGGCGCCGCGATCGGCGCGTCGATGGTCGGCATGCGTCCCGTTGCGGAAATCATGCTGATGAACTTCACGACGGTCGCGATGGACATGATCGTCAATCACGCCGCGAAGTTGCGCTTCATGTCGGGCGGACAGACCAACGTGCCGCTCGTCATTCGCACCATGACGGGCGCGGGGTTCGGCACGGGCGGACAGCATGCCGATTACCTGGAGGCATGGTTCGCGCACGTTGCGGGCATCAAGGTCGTCGCGCCTTCCAACCCGGCCGATGCCTATGGCCTGATGCTGTCCTGCATCCGCGACGACGACCCCTGCCTGTTCATCGAGAACATGCCGTCCTACTGGAATCCGGGCAATGCGCCGGAGCGCGGCGTGGCGATTGCGCTTGGCAAGGCAAACGTGGTGCGCGCAGGCACCGACGTGACGGTGATCAGCTACAGCCGCCGCATGCAAGAGGTCATGGTTGCCGCGGAGGCGCTCGCGAAAGATGGCATCGCGTGTGAAGTGATCGATTTGCGCACTGTCTCTCCGTTGGATACCGAAACGATATTGACTTCGGTTGCCAAAACGGGACGTGCCGTCGTCGTACACGAGGCGGTCAGGCCGTTCGGCGTGGGCGCGGAAATCGCTTCGCGCATTTACGAAGCCCTTTTCCGCGAACTCAAGGCGCCGGTGCAGCGCGTGGGCGCGCAATTCTGCCCTGTGCCGTTCTCCAAGCCGCTTGAGGACGCCTTCGTTCCGGGCGTGGCCGATATCGAAGCGGCGGTTCGCGCCACGTTGAAATAAGAGCGGCGCACCCCAAGGATTTTCATCATCAATAGAGCAATGTCATGACCACACAAGTTCTGCTTCCCAAACTGGGCTTTTCGATGAACGAAGGCACGCTGGCCGAATGGCTGGCCGAAGACGGCGCGACCGTCAACGAAGGCCAGATTCTCTACGCGCTGGAGAGCGACAAGTCGATTCAGGAAGTCGAGTCGCCGGCGTCGGGCAAGCTGCGCATCGTCGCACAGGTTGGCGAGGTGTATCCCGTCGGCACGCTGCTGGCGGAAATCGTCTGATCGGCTTCACGCCGTCAAGTACCCAAAGGTCGTTTGAAGAGGCATCCGCGATGAGTGTCGAATCCGTTGCTAACCGGTCGCAGGCCAATGCGAATGCCGGACCCGGCGAACCCGTAACGCCTGCATTGGGTGCCAATTTGCCGCCCTGGCCGCAGGTCGACTTCGCCGAATTCGGCGAGGTGGAGATCAAGCCGGTCTCGCGCATCCAGAAACTCACAGGCGCCTTCCTGTCGCGCAACTGGCTCACGATTCCGCATGTGACGCACCACGACGACGCGGATATCACATCGCTCGAAACCTGGCGCAAGGCGCGCAACGAGGCGAATGCGGCAGTGAAGCTCACACCGCTCGTGTTTCTCATCAAGGCGGTGGTGCGCGCTTTGCAGGAGTTTCCGCAATTCAACGCTTCGCTCGACGGGGATGGCAAGAACATCGTCCTCAAGAAGTATTTCCACATTGGGGTCGCGGTCGACACCCGCTTTGGACTGCTCGTGCCGGTGCTGCGTGATTGCGACAAGAAGAGCGTCGAGGAACTCGCAACCGAACTCGCGGCGATTTCCCTGAAGGCGCGCGAAAAGGGCCTTTCGATGGCGGAGATGTCTGGCGGTTGCTTTTCGATCAGCTCGCTCGGCGGCTTTGGGGGCACCGGCTTCACGCCTATCGTCAATGCGCCGGAGGTGGCGATTCTCGGCGTGACCAAAACACGGCTGGCGGCCGCACCCGCGGAAGACGGCGGTGGCGGTATTAGCTGGCGCAAGATGTTACCCCTCTCGCTGAGCTACGACCATCGCGTGATCAACGGAGCCGATGCGGCGCGCTTCGCCGCATTCATCGGGACCGTGCTGGCCGATCCGCAGGCGCTCGCAGGCTAAAAGAACGAAGTGACAAACAACGACGGGACTGAAATGAGAACCCTTGGCGAGATGATTGAGCGAAACGCTCGCTTGCATGCCGACCACACGGCGCTCGTGTACGCTGAGCGCCGTTTGACGCACGCTCAGTTGGCCGAGCGCGCGCGCCGCTTCTCTGGGGCGCTCTATGAGCGCGGCCTGCGGCGTCAGGATCGGGTTGCGATCCTCGCGATGAATTGTGCGGAGTACTACGAGAGTTACCGCGCATGCGAGTGGGCAGGCTTCATTCTGGCAACCGTCAACTTCCGGCTGGCGCCAGCGGAGATTCTTTATATCCTCAAGGATGCGGCCCCCAAGGCGCTTGTCTTCGAGGCGCAGTACGCGGATGTCGTGGATGAGCTGCGTTCGCAATTGCCGGAAATCGAGCAGTACATCTGCATCGGCGACACGCCGCAGTGGGCCGTTTCATTCGAAGCGGTGATGGACGAGGGCCCGCTGGAAGGGCCGCCGATCCGATCGAACCCGGAAGACTACGCTTACCTGATGTACACCAGCGGCACCACGGGGCGTCCCAAGGGCGTCGTTCGCACGCACCACGCCATGTGCGTCACCGCGGAAAGTTGCGCGCTCGTCACGGAGTTTTCCGGCAACACGCGCGTGCTGCAAACCACGCCGGCGTTCCATGTCGGCGGCATTGGCTTCGTCAATTCTGTGGCCTGGATGGGCGGCACGACGGTCGTGCATCGCGGCTTCGAGCCGAAGCAGATGCTGGAAACGATCGCCGAGGAGCGTATCACCTTCACGTTCATGGTGGCAGCCATGCTTCAGGCGGTGCTCGACGTGCCGGAACTGTCGAGCTACGACGTATCGAGCATCGAGAACATCGTCACCGCGGCGGCACCCGTGCCTGCGCCGCTGCTTTCGCGTGGCATTCGGGTGCTCGGCCCCGTGTTTTCGGTCCAATACGGCATGACCGAGAGCAACGCATGCTGGTTGCCTTCTCACGAGGTCAAGCCGCACGGCTCGCCGGAACAGGTTCGGCGCCTCGCATCGGTCGGGCGCCCGTGTCCCGGCATCGAACTACGCATCGTCGACGACCACGGCAACGACTTGCCGCAAGGCCGGACGGGCGAGGTATGGCTGCGCTCGCAGACGCAATTGAGCGGCTACTGGAATAACAGCGTCGCGACGGTGGAAGCGCTGCGAGACGGCTGGTATCGATCCGGCGACATGGGCTATCAGGACAAGGACGGCTACATCTTCCTCGTCGACCGCAAGAAGGACATGATCATTTCGGGCGGGGAGAACATTTACAGCCGTGAAGTCGAGGACGCACTGGTGCAGCATCCCGCCGTCGTCGACGTGGCCGTGATCGGGGTTCCGCATGAGAAGTGGGGCGAATGCGTCAAGGCGATCGTCGTTCTGCGTCGGGGCGAACAAGCGAGCGAAGCCGAGCTGATCGAATTTTGTCGCGACCTGATCGCGAGCTACAAGTGCCCGAAAGCCATTGCGTTCGTCGACGAGCTACCGAGGTTGCCGACAGGCAAGATCAGCAAGGTGATTCTGCGCAAGCAGTTTGCGTAGTTGAACCGGCAATCGCTTCATTCAGAGAGAACCGATCATGGCAAAATGGCTAAAAAGTACGGAGTGCGTACAGTTCGAAGTCGCGGAGCGCGTTGCACGCATCACGCTGAATCGCCCGGACAAGCGCAATGCCATCAACAATCCGCTGCTGCAGGAACTCAAGGCGGCGTTGCTGGAAGCCGACGATTTGAAGTCGGTCAACGTGATCGTGCTTTCGGGGGCGGGCCGTGACTTCTGCGCGGGATACGACCTCGTGACGACGTATACGGACCGGGCGGCGGAAGCCATCGATCCGGGTGAGTATCGTGGCACGATCCGCAGTTTCGACGACGACTGCTGGTCGATGGAGCGGCAGGCAGAGACGGTCAATCTGATGGCCGAGATCCACAAGCCGATCATCGCGCAGGTTCACGGCAACTGTCTTGCAGGCGGCACGGATCTCGCGCTCGCATGCGACATGGTGATCGCCGCCGACAACGCGAGAATCGGTTTTCCCGCCACGCGCGCCAACGGCTCCCCCCCCGCGCATATGTGGTTCTATCACGTCGGCCCTCAGTGGGCGAAACGTCTGCTGCTTTCCGGAGATTCGCTGTCAGGAAGAGACGCGGCGAAAATCGGCCTCGTCATGGACGCGGTGCCGGCGGAGCAACTCGAGGCGGAGGTGGGCGAACTGGCGCGCCGTCTGTCTTTCGTCGACGCCGATCTGTTGGCGGCCAACAAGCGCATCGTCAACATCGGCTTGGAACTGGCCGGTTCGCGCACGCTTCAGCGGCTCGCCGTGGAGAACGACTCGCGGGCTCACCAGAGCCAGGGACCGCGCCGCGCGCAGTTCAAGGCAGATATGGAAGCGGTTGGGCTGAAGGAAGCGCTCAAGCGCCGCGACGAGCCCTTCGGCGACGGAATGATCCGCCTGCACGCTCGTGGCAGTTGACGAACCGAACTCGAACGAAGATCCGAACATCATGGACGTTGAACTCACATTGAACGGCGCGGTTGCGACGCTGTGCCTGAACCGCCCCGAGAAGCTCAATGCACTGACGCCGGAAATGCTGCAACTAATTCTCGGCCACCTCGATCGCATCGAGCAGGACCCGGAGATTCGCGCGGTCATTCTCACCGGCGCAGGCCGCGCTTTCTGCGCAGGCGCCGATATCAAAGGCAGCGGCGCCGCGCCGCCGCAGATGAGCGTTGCCCATGCTCGTGCTTCGATGGCCGTCTATCAGAAGATCGCGCTCAGGCTGTACAACCTGAACAAGCCGATGGTCGCGGCTGTGCGGGGCGTTGCGGTGGGTATCGCGTGGAGCTTCGCGCTCTGCGCGGACCAGCTGGTCGTTTCCGACACGGCGCAGTTCATTCCCGCGTTCCTGATGCGCGCCACGCTGCCCGAAGGCGGCATGGTGCATCTGCTTGCGCGTCACTGCGGCGAGTTTCGCGCCAAGGAAATCATGTATCTGAATCGCCGGCTGACAGGCCAGGAAGCGCTCGATATGGGCCTTGCCAGCCACTTCGTCGAGGACGGCGAACTCGACGCGGCAGCCGCGAAGCTGGCCGGCGAACTGGCGGCCGGCCCGACCTTTTCGCTTGGCCTGACGAAGCAATTGTTCCGGTTGAACGCCGCAAGCATGGAAGAGTTTCTGGCCCAGGAGCTGAATGCTGTAGCGCTCGCGGTAAATTCGGAAGACGCAGCGGAGGGCCGGCTGGCCGCGAGAGAAAAACGAGCGCCTGCCTTCCGTGGCCGCTAAAGGGGCTCCTCCACGAGCAGGGCGAGCCCGGCCGGTCTGATATACGGGTGCGTAAAGGATTCAGGAGTCGGGAAACATGAATTTTGCTTATAGCAAGGAAGACGAAGCGTTTCGCCAGGAAGTGATGCAGTTCTTCAAGGAGCATGCACCCGCCGATATTTCACGCCGGTGGCGCGTGGGCGTGCATCCGCCTGCGCGCGATGATATTCGCAAGTGGCAGGGCATTCTGTACGAGCGTGGCTGGGGCGCGCCCCATTTGCCGGTCGAGCATGGCGGCACCGACTGGAGCGGGTTTCGCAAGCATATCTTCATGGAAGAGCTGTACAACGCCGATGCCATGGACTACAGCTGGCAGTCCACGCATATGGTCGCGCCCGTCATCATCGCGTTCGGCTCGGCCTGGCAAAAGGAGCGCTTCCTGAAGCCGCTCCTGCGTGGCGACGAATTTTGGTGCCAGGGATTCTCGGAACCGAACGCGGGCTCCGACCTCGCCGGACTGAGAACCACGGCGGTACTCGATGGCGACGAGTACGTCATCAACGGCCAGAAGATCTGGACGAGCGACGCCACGATTGCCGACTGGGGATTCTTTCTCGTCAAGACCGATACGACGGTCAAGCCGCAGCGTGGCATCTCGTTCCTGCTCGTCAAGATGGACACGCCGGGCATTACCGTGCGTCCGATCGTGTCGATCGAAGGCGGCAGGGGACTGAACGAGGTGTTCCTCGAGAACGTCCGTGTGCCGAAGACGCATCTCGTGGGTGAGGCGGGCATGGGTTGGACCTATGCGAAGTACCTGCTGGAGAAGGAGCGCACGACGAGCGCGTTCCTGTACTTCAACAAACGTGAGTTGCAACGCGCGAAGGACATCGCCGCTCAGGAGATGGTCGACGGCGTGCGGCTGATCGATACGCCCGGGTTCGCGCGCAAGGTTGCGGAGATCGAAACGGATCTCATGGCGCTCGAGTGGTCGGTGCTACGCATCCTCGCCGAAGAGAAGAGCGAGCGCAATCTCGACGCTGTGGTGTCCGCGCTGAAGATCAGCGGGTCGGAAATGCAGCAGCGCGTGACGCAACTCCAGATGGACGCGCTGGGTCCTCGCGTGATGCGCTTCGACGACCACAGCGTCGCGCACGCCGATCCCGCGGTCGACGAAAACTGGCCAGATTACGTGGGCGGCCGCACGTCGGGCTATCTCATCGCGCGCGCATCCACCATTTACGGCGGTGCGCGCGAAGTGCAGAAGAACATCATTGCGAAACTCGCATTCGGACTGTAGCCATGGACTTCAACTTCTCCGAAGAACAATTGATGCTGAAGGATGGCGCCGAGCGCTACGTCCATCAGGAGTACGGATTCGAGGCGCGCACGCACATCGCGGCGCAGCAGGAGGGCTTCAGCCGCGAGCATTGGCGCGCATACGCGGAGCTTGGCTGGCTTGGGCTGACCATGCCGGAAGATGTTGGCGGCCTGGGTTGTTCGTTTGTCGAAATGGCGATCCTGATGGAGGCGCTCGGCCGCGGCATGGCGCTCGAGCCGGTCGTGCAAACGGCACTGCTGTGCGCCACGATCATCGAGCGGGGCGACGCGCAGTCACAGCGCGAAACGCTGCTGCCCGCCGTCATCGAAGGCAAGCTGCTGCTTTCGCTCGCGGATAGTGAAGCGGGCAGCCGCTACAAGGTGGGTTGCCATGGGCGAACCCATGCTCGTAAAACCTCCTCGGGTTACCTGATCAGCGGTGCGAAGACGCTGGTGGTAGCCGGTGAGTCGGCAGATCAACTGCTCGTGACCGCGCGAGTGGAAACCGCATCGCAAGGCGTGGCCGTGTTTCTTGTCCACCGTCGTGCTGCGGGCGTCACGTGCCGGTCGTATCGCCTGCTCGACGGCTCCCGTGCGGCGGATCTCGACTTGCACGACGTCGAGGTCGGCGACGATGCGCTGATCGTCGGACCGGAGCGCGCGCTGGAGGTGCTCACGCAGGCAACGGAACTCGCCGCCCTGGCGAGCGTGGCCGAGAGCCTCGGCATGATGGAGGCGGTGATGGCCATCACTTCGGAGTACATCAAGGGGCGATCGCAGTTCGGCCAGCCCCTCGGCAAGTTCCAGGCATTGCAGCACCGCATGGCGGAGATGTTCGTCGCCACGCAGGAAGCGCGCTCGATGTTGTACTGCGGGATCGCGCACCTGGACCGTCCCGCGGCCGAACGCAGCCGGGCCATCTCGGCGGCCAAGGCCGTTGCCGCGCGTGCCAATCGCTTCGTTTGCGCGCAGGGTATCCAGTTGCACGGCGGCATGGGACTGACCGAGGAATATCCGATCGGCCATTACTTCCGCAAGATGGCGATGATGGAAAAGATGTTCGGCGATATCGACTTTCATCTCGACCGCGTTGCGGCAAGTAACCGCACACCGGTAACGGTGTGAGCCCGGAGGAGCAGATCGTGCAACGCGTGAAAGACAAGATTGCGATTGTGACCGGGGCGGCATCGGGTATCGGCGCCGCCTGTGCCGCGAGGCTCGCGCAGGAAGGCGCGTTGCTGGTGGTGGCGGATCTGAATCTCGAAGGCGCGCAGGAGCAGGTTCGCCGTATCAAGGAGTCGGGCGGCCAGGCGATTGCGGCGCGTGTCGATATCGGCGACGAAAGCTCGATCGCGGCGTTGTTCGATCTCACGCTCGAGACGTGGGGCGGCCTCGATATCCTGCACAACAACGCCGCGGCCACGTCGCTCTCCAGTACGGTCGATGCGGCGGTCGAGGCGGTCGACGTCGCGGTGTGGGACGACACGATGCGCATCAATCTTCGCGGCACGATGCTGGCTTCGCGGCGCGCGCTGCCGCTCATGCGCTTGCGCGGCGGCGGTTCGATCATCAATACCTCTTCGGGCTCGGCTCAGGCAGGTGCGCTCGGGTACAGCGCCTATGGCGTCTGCAAGGCAGGCATCGAGAATTTGACGCGCTACCTAGCCGCGCAGCACGGCAAGGAGGGCATACGGTGCAACGCGATTGCTCCCGGGCTGATCGTCACGCCGGTGACTGAGGCTTACTACGTGGGCGAACTCGGGGAAATGATGCTGAGCCACCATCTCACGCCTCGCCTTGGGCAGCCCGAAGACATTGCGCACGCGGTCGTGTATCTCGCTTCGGACGAAGCCGCGTTCGTCACGGGCCAGGTATTCAACGTTGACGGTGGACTGCTTTCGCACCAGCCGTACTATGCCGATGAAATCCGCGCACGTTCGGCCAACGCGGCCATCGCGGCCAAGGGGGCGGCATGACGACGGACCTCAGCCTTCTTGCGCGTGTCGAACGCATCGAGGCGCAACTCGCCATTCAGCAGTTGCCGGTGCGATACGCGCTCGCGGTCGATTCGCGCGATCAGGACAGCCTCGTGCAACTGTTCGCCGAGGACGTCGATTGCGGCCGCTGGGGCGTGGGGCGCGCTGCGCTGAAAACGTTCTACGGGTCCGAACATATCCTGCGCGGGTTTTATCGCAGTATCCACCAGATTTGCGGCCACGCAGTGGATTTCATCGACGCCGACCATGCGACGGGTAGCGTATATTGCCGCGCGGAGCACGAGGACAACGGCTCGTGGGTGGTGATGGCGATCTGTTACTTCGATCACTATGTGCGGCGCGACGGGCAGTGGTATTTCGAGCGGCGCGAAGAGCAGCACTGGTATTCGACGGACTGGCTCGCACGTCCCGGCGCGCCGCGCTTCCAGAACTGGCCCGGCAAATATGAGGGCGATCGGTACCAGCCGCGTCTCCCGCAGGGCTTTCCGACGTGGGCGGCGTTCTGGAGCAAGAGCGAACAACACGCCATCGACGCGTTGACGAAGGCGCCGTAAGCGCCGCCGTAATCGTGTTTGCGCTTTTGGCGCTAGCGCGTGGGCGAGTGCATCAAAGCGCCGCTTCCCCGCGCAGTAGCACGTCCGCGCCACCGTCCGCGAAGGGTACCTGGCCCACCATGTAGGCGTTGGCCGGACCGGCGAGGAACGCAAGGAGCGGAACGATCTGCTCCGCGCTCGCATAGTCCCGCACGGCGGTGGGTACACCCGCTGCAAGCGCCTCGCGGCCCTCGGCGGTTTCCAGCAGCGGCGCGACCATCGGCGTTTTCACAATGCCCGGCGCGATGCCGTTCAGCAGCACCCCTTGGTCGGCCCAGCCAGGCAGCACGGCCGTGCGCCGTATCCATTGGGTCAGCGCGCGTTTGGACGACGCATAGCATTGCGCGCCGATTTTCGCGGCCTGTTCCCGCGCGGCGGTTTCGTCGCCGTGGAGGCATAACTCGACGAGCCGCGTATCGACGGGATGAAGCGAGGCCAGTGAAGAGATCACCACAACGCGGGGCTGCTTTCCACGCTGCAGGAGCGGCAACAGGCGCGGCAGCAGGTCCGCAACGCCGAAGTAGTTGACCGACACGAGCGTATCGCCGGCCACGGGGGGAGATACGCCGGCGCACGCGACCACCGCGTCGATCGATGGCGCAATCTCCTGCACGCGCGCGACGAGCGCTGCACGTTCCGCCGGGTCGGAGAGGTCCGAACACACTTCGGCGTTGTTCAGATCGACGCCAATCACCCGTTCGCCGAGTGCGGACAAATGCCGGGCGAGGGCGGCGCCCATGCCGGAAGCCGCGCCGGTGATTAGCGTCGTGCGTGGGGCAGTCGTGGTCATGACGCTCAAGCCGCCGAGCCGGGCAGACGCACCACCAGGCCGTCCAGTTCCGGCGTCATGAAGATCTGGCACGTCAGACGGCTGTTTTCGCGCACGTCCATCGCGCAGGTGAGCATGTCGACTTCGTAGGACTCGGCCGCTGGCATGTGGCCGCGCCAGGCTTCGTCGACGTAGGCGTGACAGGTCGCGCAACTGCAACTGCCGCCACAATCTCCGAGAATGCCCGGGACCTGGTTGTTCACGGCGGTTTGCATGACCGAGTCGCCAACGTTGGCGCTTACGCTGGCTTCGCTGCCGTCCGGCTGGATGAATCGAATGAGCGGCATGGCTTCTGGACCTCTGAAAATTTAGTTGGACTGGGGAAGCAGACTTTTCAACGGGATCGACTCGTCGGCGAGATCGGCCGCACGAACCGGAATTTTCTCGGCGACGAACCGCTTTGCCAGCATGAATTCGGGCGCGCGGCTCACCGTGTCGGCTGCGAGCATCACGCCGTCCTTGAGATAAAACGCCGAAAACGAGCGGCTCTCGGGACTGCCGCGCAAGACGAGTTCGTCGTAGCCCTGGGACAGCCCGACCATCTTGAGCTTCAGATCGTATTGATCGGACCAGAACCACGGCACGCTGTTATAGACGCGCTCCTTGCCGCACAGCGACGCCGCGGCGGTGCGGGCCTGCTCGAGTGCGTTCGGCACCGACTCCAGGCGCAGCCGCCGGCCGAGCGCGGGATTGGGATGATTGGTGCAATCGCCGACCGCGAAAATATTCGGATCGGAGGTGCGCGTATGCTCGTCCACCACAATGCCGTTGTCGACGGCGAGACCCGCGGCCTGCGCGAGTTCGGTGGCGGGCTCCAGTCCCACGCCGACGATGACGAGATCCGCCGCGACACGCGTGCCGTCCGCGCAGCAGATTGCGGCGACGGCGTCGCGGGACGCGTCGAGTTCGAATCCGCTCACGATCGCTTTCGTGCGGATGTCGACCCCGGCCTCGCGGTGCACTTTCTCGTAGAACGCGGAAAGCTCGGGCGCGGTGACGCGCGCGAGCACACGCGGCAATGCCTCGAGCACGGTGACGTGCAAGCCGCGCTTCACGGCCACGGCAGCCACTTCGAGGCCGACATATCCGCCGCCGATGATCACGAGGCGCGAGCCCGCATGAAACTGGTTACGAATGCGCGCGACGTGATCGAGCGTGCGAAGGTAGTGAAAGTTCTGCAGCTTCTCGATGGCTTCGATACCCGGCAACGCGAGTCGCCGCGCGCGGCCGCCGGTGGCCAGAACGAGCTTCGCGTAGCTGATCTCGCTGCCATCGGAGAGTGTGACCCGTTTCGCCTCACGGTCGATGCGCTCCGCGCGCGTATTCGGAATGAACTCGACGCGTGCCTTGTCGTAAGTCGAAAGCGGTTTCAGGTAGAGCTGCTCGGCGGTCGATTCGCCCGACAGGAATGCTTTCGAAAGCGGTGGCCGCTGGTACGGCAAATGCGGTTCTTCTCCCACCATCACGATGCGTCCCGTCCAACCCTGTTCGCGGATCGCGGTCGCGCATTCTCCCGCAGCGTGACCCGCTCCAACGATCAGCGCGGTGTTTTCTGCGTCTACAGCTGTCATAAGGCGAACTCCGTCTCGCACGGCCGCGCTCGCTGCGGCCTCAGTTATTTTGAATAATGTTCTAAATTGTGAACGACGGTCGCCGCGGCTGTCAATGCTCATAACCCCGCTCACGCACCCCGTTGGTCCCGCGCGGCGTTGACCATCGCCTCGATGCCGCCAACCGCAAAGCGGATCAAATAGGTGCGCATGCGCTCGATATGTGGTGACGTCAGTGCGCGCGTTCCGGATCGGGCTTCTTTCGCGTACAGCTCGTTGAGCACCAGGTGAAACACGGACTCGACGAAATGCTGCACGAGTTCGACGGTTTCCCGCGTCGTGCCGGGCAGTGCCTTCGCGAAGGCGTCGCGGTAGCGCGCCGCGGCCGGCGCGTATTGGTCGTAGAACGGCGCCGTGAGGTCGGGGCGCTCCAGCAGGCAGCCGATCTGGGTCAGCAGGCGCAGGTAGTTTCGCCACCCCGGGTCGCCGCTTTTCAGATGCGCGAAGGCCGGCGCGGAAAGCGCGGTCACGATGGCTTCCACATCGGGGCGCTCGCCATGTTGCGGCGCGAGCGCCGCTTCCAGCGATTCGATCACCTGCTGGCTGATCACGGTTGCGCGGCGGCCTATCGCCTGCTGGAACAGGGCGTCCTTGCTGCCGAAGTGGTAGCGCGCGAGGCTCAGCTCCATGCCGCAGCTCTGCATGATGTCGCGAATCGACGTACCAAAGTAACCATGCATCGCGAACAGCCTTTCGGCTGTATCGAGAATGCGCTCGGGCGTTGTGCTGCGAGCCGAAGCGCGCGGTTCCTTGTTATCGGCTGCCGGGCTGCTGGCGGCCTGGGTATTGCTCGACGACATAGTTTCCCTTTCATTACAGGCGCAAACCGGTCAAGCGCCGGAGGCCCTTCAACCGAATAATAAAACGTTCTTGCACAATCGTGCAAAATCGAACATAGTTCAACTATAGGTACAAACGGCAAGGCCGTGCACCTGCAATCGAACGACTAATGGAGACTGGAACCATGGCTGGCGCGCTGCGACTTGAAGACTTCGACGATCCGACGTTCAACCCCTTTTTCGAGGATTCGCTCGCTTACGGAGCCGATGCCAACCCGTATCCGCGCATTGCCGAGCTGCGCGAAAAAGGCATGGTTCAGGAAGGGGACTATCGTGTGCTGATGGGCGGTGCCGCGGACCTGACGATGTCCGATGTCGCGCACTACTGCGTATTCGGATACGACGAGGTATCGCAGGTGCTGGGTGATCCGGCGACGTTCTCGAACAAGTCTTACGAGCGCAATATCGGCATCAGCTTCGGACGCAGCATTTCGACGATGGATGCGCCAGAGCACCCGCGCTACCGCCGCATTTTCCAGAAAGCGTTCTTGCCGCACACGGTGGCGGCATGGGGCGACACATTGGTCGATCCTGTGGTAAACGAACTGATGTCGAAGTTCGTGGATCGCGGGCATGCGGATCTCGTCAACGAGTTCACGCTTCACTATCCGTTCAATATCATCTACCGCCAGCTCGCATTGCCGCCGGAGGACGTGAAGATCTTCCACAAGCTGGCGATCGCGCAAACGCTGGTTTCGATCGACGTGGCGCACGGCGTGGAGGCATCGACGAAGCTGGGCGCTTATTTCGCGCAACTCGTCGAGGCGCGCCGCGGCAATCCAGGCGACGATCTCGTCAGCGCGCTGGCCACCGCGGAAGTCGATGGCGAATTGCTGCCGGACGAGGTCGTCATTTCGTTCCTGCGCCAACTCGTGAATGCGGGCGGCGACACCACTTATCGCGCAACCAGCGTGCTGCTGCTCGCACTGCTGCGCGATCCGGCACAGCTCGAAGCGGTGCGCCAGGATCGTACGCTGGTCGCCCAGGCGATCGAAGAGGCTCTGCGCTGGGACGGTCCGGTGTTGATGCAGTCGCGCATGGCGACGCGTGACGTCACGCTCGGTGGCGTCGAGATTCCCGCGGGCGCATTTCTGGACGTGCTGGCGGGCAGCGCCAATCGCGATCCCAGCCGCTTCCCCGATCCGGACAAGTTCGACATCTATCGCAAACCGGCTCACCGCCATTTCGCGTTTGCGTATGGACCGCACGTGTGCATTGGTCAACATCTCGCGCGTGTGGAGATGACGCGCGCGCTCAACGCGATCCTCGACCGCCTGCCCAATCTTCGTCTCGATCCGGCCGCGCAGGCACCGCAGATCAACGGCATCATGATGCGCGTTCCGCATTCGATTCCCGTCGTCTTCGGCTAATCAGAACAAAGCCGGCCTCATGGGCTTTTTACGAGGCCGACCGACAAGACAGGTGCCGCTGGCCAGCTCGCATATTGAGTTGCCCGGCGCGCACCGACGGTGGAGAACGCATTGATGACGGAGTTTGACTATGTCGTGGTTGGCGCGGGCGCCGCAGGTTGCGTGCTCGCCAACCGTCTTTCGCAAAGCGGGCGCCATACGGTGCTGCTCATTGAAGCAGGGCCCGAGGACCGCAGTCCCTTGATCCGGATGCCAAAGGGATTCGGAAAGCTGCTGGGCGATCCGGCTCACGCCTGGTTCATCCCCGTGCAGCCCGACGACGGCAACGGGCACCGCAATGAAATCTGGCTGCGCGGCAAGATGCTCGGAGGTTCGAGCAGCATCAACGGCATGGTGTACATGCGCGGACATCCCGAGGACTACGACGGATGGAGCGAACTGGGCGTGGAGGGCTGGAGCTGGCAAAACCTGGCGCCGTGCTTCAGGCAGATCGAAGATCACGCGCTGGGCGCCGACGAACTGCGGGGATCGGGCGGCCCACTGAAAGTCTCGCCGTATGCGCAGCGCAACCGCATTGGCGACGCTGTTCTCGAGGCGTGCCGGTCGCTTGGTATTCGGCGCGTGGAGGATATCAACCGGCTCGATCACGAGGGCGTGGCTTATCTGATCTACACGATACGCAACGGGCGGCGGCAAAGCTCGGCCGAAGCGTTTCTGAAGCCCGTTCGTTCGCGCAAGAATCTCACGGTCGTTACTGCGACGCAGGCTGTGCGAATCGTTTTTGACGGCACGCGCGCAACAGGCGTGCAATGCGAAAGCGCGGGGCAGCAGATCGTCTATCGTGCACGCCGCGAACTGATTCTGTCGGCCGGAGCGATCGAGTCGCCGCGGCTTTTGCAGTTGTCGGGCATTGGCGATCCCGGTCATCTGCAGTCGCTTGGCATCCCGATCGTGGCAGCGATCCCGGGTGTCGGGCTGAACATGCGCGAGCACTATCTGTATATGGTGCAGGTGCGTTTGCGGCATTGGCGCGACTCGCAGAACCGGCAGTTCAGCGGCCTGCGCTTGTGGCGCAACGCGATGCAGTATTTCCTGTTCCGCCGTGGCGTGATGTCGCTCGGCTCGTATCAGGTGGGCGGCTTCGTCAAGACTGCTCCCGACGCGAAGCGCCCCGACGTTCAACTGATGATGGCGCCGTACTCGATGGATTTCGGCGCGGCCGGCTATGCGTTCGAGAGGTTCCCTGGCATGCAGCTCTTCAGCTATCCACTGCGTCCGCGCAGTGAAGGACATGTGAGGATTCAGTCGGCGGACCCCCGTGTGCCGCCCGAAGTCGTTGCGAACTACCTTGCCGATTCGTACGACCAGCGGATGGCCGTCAGCGCATTCCGGCTCATGCGCAACGTGCTGGCCGCCGAGCCGCTAGCCAGCCTGCTGGAAGGAGAAACGCGTCCAGGTTCCGCCGTTCAGACCGACGCCGAGATCCTCGACCTCTACCGGCGCGAGGGGCAGTCCGGCTTTCACGCTTGCGGCACCTGCAAGATGGGCTCCGGTCCGCTTGCCGTGCTCGATTCGCGCTTGCGGGTGCGGGGCGTTGAAGGCCTGCGCGTGATGGATCTCTCCGTGACGCCCACGATGATCTCCGGCAACACCAATGGCCCCATGATGGCGATGGCATGGCGTGCCGCCGGCCTGATCCTCGAGGATGCGCGATGAGCCACCTCGAGGACTACGGCAAGCGCTTTGCGAACATCGAATTCGAGCGGCGCGATGGCGTTCTTCTGGTACGCCTGCACACGAACGGCGGCCCGCTCAAGTGGGGCGCGCTCGACGGCAGCATTCACAGTCAGCTGGGCGAGGCGTTCTATCAGATTGCACGCGACCTCGAAAATCGCGTAGTGATCCTGACGGGCACCGGCGATGCGTTCTGCGACGCCATGAACTACGCCGAGCTGCCGGCGGAACCGCTTGCGCAAATCTGGCCGCGCCTTCAGCGCGAGGGGCAGGACTTGCTCATGCAACTGCTGGACATTCCGGTTCCCGTTATCGGCGCGATCAACGGCCCGGCACTCATTCACGCCGAGTTGCTCGTGCTGTCCGATATCGTGCTCGCGTCCAGTCACGCTGAAATCTCGGATCAGGCGCACTTCGTTCACGGCGTCGTGCCGGCGGATGGTGTGCAGATCGTCTGGCCGATGTTGGTCGGCCATAACCGCGCACGCCATTTTCTGCTCACCGGCGAGCGCATGACGGCGCAACGCGCGTGGGAGCTTGGCGTGGTCGGCGAAGTCGTCACGCAGGAAGCGCTGCTCGATCGCGCCTGGGAGATCGCCCGCAGCCTCGCGGCGAAGCCGATCGAAACCCTGCGCTATACCCGCGCGGTCTTTGCTCAGCCGTTCAAGCGGCGCATGGCCGACGAACTGGGCTACGGACTCGCGCTCGAAGGGCTCGCCGGTATTGCCGCGCAGTCTGGCAAGACCTAGCCGTCAAAGCGACATGTTCACGAATGGGAGACACGATATGGACCTGGCAGTGCATACATTAACCGAGCGAAACGCGATCGTTCAAAAGGCGCTCGACCGTGCGACGCGGGAGGGTGGCGAGATCGGCGTGCAGGTGGCGGCCTATCTCAATGGCAAACTCGTGATCGACGCATGGAGCGGCGTGGCCGATCCGGCCACCGGCCGCCTCGTTGACGGCGATACGCTCTTCAACGTCTATTCGGTGACGAAGGCAGTCGCGGCAACCGCGCTGCACATTCTGGCAGACCGCGGGCTCATCGAATACGACGCGCCGGTCGCGCGCTATTGGCCGGAGTACGGTGCGCACGGGAAAGACAAGACGACGGTACGCGATGTGCTGACTCACCGCGCCTGCGTGCCGCAGATGCCGGACGGCGTGACGCCGGAACTGATGTGCGATTGGCAATGGATGACGCGCGCCATCGCGAACCTGGAGCCGCTCGCCGAGCCGGGCACGAAGACGCTTTATCTTTCGATGACCTTCGGCTGGATCGTTGGGGAACTGGTCCGACGCGCCGACCCGAAGAAGCGCTCGCTGGGCCGCTTCGTTCAGGAGGAGATTGCGAAGCCGCTCGGTATACACGATCTCTGGATTGGCATTCCTGATGAAGTCGAGCCACGCATTGCTCGTCTTACCGATGCAATGGTGCCGGTTCCCGCGGAATACCTGCCGCCGCTGTTCTTGCGCTCGATGCCGCAGCAGGTCGCACTGACGCCGCATGTGTTCGAGCGCCCGGACGTACGGCGCGCCGAGGTGGCGGGCGTGGGCGGGATCTTCAATGCGCGTAGTGAAGCGCGTTTCTGGGCGATGCTTGCGTGCGGTGGTGAGCTGGACGGCGTGAGGATCCTTTCGAAGGAACGCGTGGCCACGCTGAATACGCCCCGCGCCAACAGCGAAGAGCCGGACCCCGTGATGTTCGGCTTTCCGATTCCGATCACGATCGGCGGCTTCTGGTTCGGCGGCAATCATCCGCCGGTGACGGCGGCGCGTTCGCCGCGCGCATTGTGTCATCCGGGGCAGGGCAATTCGATCGGCTGGGCGGACCCGGACACGGGACTCGCGGTGGCAATCTGCCACAACAAGCTGTTCAATCCGACCACGCCGGAAGAAGATCCACTGCTCCCGATCGCTGTTGCGATTCGTGAAGCGCTCGATCTGGAGTGATCACCGCAATGGTCATGGATATCACGTATTTGCAGCAATGGACTGGACGCACCGAGGAAGTGCGGGACCAGGTCACTCTCACGCCGATGGCGGCGCTCGGCGCCATGCTCGACCGCGACGACCCGTCTGCTGCGGCGGGCGATGACTTGCCGCCGTTGTGGCACTGGCTTTATTTTCTGCCGGTTCATCGTCAGTCGATGGTCGGGTCGGACGGTCATCCAAAGCGTGGAGGTTTCCTGCCGCCTGTCGACTTGCCGCGGCGTATGTGGGCGGGCAGTCAACTCGAGTTTCTGCGGCCGCTGAAGGCGGGAAGCGCGATTACGCGTCTTTCGCGCATCGAAAGCGTTGCGCACAAGCAGGGACGCACCGGCGACCTGGTGTTCGTCAACGTCAAGCACGAGGTTGGCGATGTGGCCGGCGTTGCGATCGTCGAACGCCAGGATATCGTTTATCGCGATCATCCGGCGGGGAGTGAAAAGCCGGCTGCGCCACAGGCCGCGCCCGCGAGCGCTCAGTGGGCGCGCGAGGTCGTTCCCGATCCCGTGCTGCTGTTTCGCTATTCGGCGCTCACCTTGAATGGTCATCGTATTCACTACGATCGGCCATACGCGACCGGCGAAGAGGGATATGAGGGGCTCGTCGTGCACGGCCCTCTGCTCGCCACGCTACTTATGGACTCGCTGAGATCCGAGCTGCCGGGCGCGCGCGTGCGATCGTTTTCGTTCCGCGCGATCAAGCCGGTGGTGGACACGTCACCTTTCTACGTCTGCGGGAAGCGGGACGAATCGGACCCCGGCAAGGTGATGTTGTGGATTTCGGGTAGCGATGGGTCGTTGCGCATGGAAGCATCGGCCGTGCTCGCCTGATGTGTTGAATCCGGTCCGCCAACGTGTTTCAACTTCCGCGGCCCGGTCTCTGAACTGGAGTTTTATGCGTTCGTTTCTTTTTGTGCCTGGGAGCAAACCCGAGCGATTCGCCAAGGCGCTCGCGGCAGGCGCCGATGCAGTGATCGTGGACCTCGAAGACGCCGTCGCTGACGCGGATAAGGCGTCAGCACGCGAACATGTTGCCGATGCCGCGCGAACATTTGTGGCTGCGCCTGTTCGCGTGCTGCTGCGCATCAACGGCGCAGGCACTCAGTGGTTCGAGGATGACCTCTCGCTTGCAGTGCTCGACGGTATCGATGGCATCGTGCTGCCCAAGGCGGAGAATTCGGCAGCGCTGACCGCTGTCGCCACGGCAACGCAGAAGCCGATATGGCCGATCATCGAATCCGCCGAGGGCGTCTGGAACGCGTTGGAAGTGGCGCGCATGCCCGGTGTCGAGCGGCTCATTTTCGGCTCGGTGGACTTCGAACTCGATCTCGATTGCGATGGTTCATGGGACGCGCTGCTGCACGCGCGTTCGCGCATCGTGCTGGCATCGCGTGTAGCCGGAATTCAGTCTCCGGTGGATGGCGTAACCGTGGCGATCAATGACGAACGGCAACTTGCGGAGGACTCGTCGAAGGCAAGATCGCTGGGTTTCGGCGGCAAGCTGTGCATTCATCCACGCCAGGTTGAAGCGGTCAATGCCGCGTTCAGCCCGAGCGCAGATGAAATTGCCAAGGCGCGGCGAATCGTCGAGGCGTACGAGCGCGCTGAAGGCGGGGCAGTGTCCGTGGATGGACGGATGGTGGACTTGCCGGTCTTGCTCAAGGCAAGACGCATAGTCGGTTTGTCCGAAAAGACCGAAAGCGTGCGCGGTTCGGTAGAAGCGTAAGGAGAACTGCGGGGCGCCCGCGCCGCCACCGCATGATGTGGCGCGGGCATGGTCCGATTGAATTTACACCGGATCCCACGGCGTCAGCGCCATGGAGGGCACGTTCGGGAAGAAGCTCGATTCGAACGCCGGCATGACCTGCTCGGCAATCGCTTCGGGCGTCCAGCCGCCGTCGCGATGCAGCGAGCGGATCATGCGGATCTGGTTGAAGAAGTAGATTTCGTTGGCGCGCACACCGAAGATCTGCCCCGAAACCTTGATGGCCTGGTCGGAGGCAAGATACACGGCGAGCGGCGCAATCTTGCGCGATTCCATGCGCTTGAGAATCTCGACGCGTGCCTTTTGCTCGGGCGTTTCCGAGGGAATCGAGGCAGTCATCGCAGTCCATGCCCACGGCGCGATGCAGTTAGAGCGCACGTTGAATTTGGCCATGTCGAGCGCGATGGACTTCGACAGACCGACGACACCCATCTTGGCGGCCGAGTAGTTGGCTTGCCCGATATTGCCGATCAGACCCGACGTGGAGGTCATGTGAACGAAGCTGCCGCCGTTTTGGGCCTTGAAGTGCGGAGCCGCAGCACGCGCCACGAAAAACGACCCGTTCAGGTGGACGTCGACCACGGCCTTCCACTCGTCGAGGCTCATGTTGAAGAACATGCGGTCGCGCACGATGCCGGCGTTGTTGACCACACAGTCGATGCGGCCGAACGTGTCCAGCGCGGCCTGCACGATCTTCTGCGCCGAATCCCATTCGGCGACGCTGTCCATCGAGGCAACCGCTTGTCCGCCGGCCTCCTTGATTTCCGCGACAACGCGCTGTGCGGCGAATTCGCCGGTTTCGGCGTTACGACCGAGGTCGTTGACGACGACCTTGGCGCCGTTCGCAGCGAATTGCAGCGCGAAGTCGCGCCCGATGCCGGCACCCGCACCCGTTACCACTACCACCTTGTCCTTGACGAAATCGCTCACTCTTGTCTCCGTTCGATACAGGCGTTGATGTAGAAAAGCTCGCCTCGGTATAATAGCAAAACTGAACGACGTTGCATAATATGAACGCTGACGCATTGACGCGGAGTGTGGCGATTCATCCATTCGAAGACGACGAAATGAAAGGAGACGCAAGATGAATCATACGAAAGGCTGGACCGTACCGGACCATGTTCCGCGAGAACTCGTGGTCGATTTCGACTATATGAACCCGCCTGGCGCGCAAGACGATGTTCATCTGGCATGGAAGTCGCTGCACGCGGGGCCCGACATCGTATGGTCCCCTTACTATGGCGGCCACTGGATCGCCACGCGAGGCGAAGATATCGAGGCGATGCAGAAGGACCATACGCGCTTCTCGCATCAAAGCGTCAACATTCCGCCGCTCAACGAGTCGCGGCTGGTGCCGCTCGAACTCGACCCGCCTGAGCACACTGCGTACCGCAACCTGATCACGCCCGCTTTTCTTCCGCAGGCAATCGCGTCGCTCGAGAGCGACGTGCGCAACCTCGCAATCGAGTTGATCGAAAAGATCGCTCCGCGAGGCGAATGCGAGTTCGTCTCGGAGTTTTCGAAGATCCTGCCGATCGTGATTTTCCTGCGTCTCGCAGACCTTCCGTTGAGCGATCGCGAGCAACTGCTCGAATGGGCGGAGTGGGCCGTACGCGGCAATCTCGACGAACGCATCGAATCCCAGCACCGTCTTGGCGGCTATATCGCCACGTGGGTGGAAAAGCGCAAGGCCCAGGCGGGTGGCGATCTGGTCAGCCTGATCGTCAACGCGCAGATCGATGGCAAGCCGATCAGCCCCGAGCGCATGTTCGGGATGTTTATCGTCGTGCTGTTCGGCGGTCTGGATACCGTCGCCTCGTTGATGGGTTTCATCGGGCGTTTCCTCGCCGAGAATCCGGCGCACCGGCGGCAGCTCATCGAGAATCCGGAACTGATGGTGTCGTCGGTCGACGAATTGATCCGGCGCTTTGGCGTGGCGAATACCGCGCGACTCATCACTCAGGACATGGAATACAAAGGCATCCAGTTCAAAAAGGGTGACCAGATCCAGTTGCCGAACTCTCTGTTCGGCCTCGACGACCGCAAGTTCAGCAACCCGCTTGCCGTCGACCTCACGCGCAAGCCGGTGATGCACGCGGCTTTCGGCAACGGACCGCATCGCTGCCCGGGCTCGTTTCTCGCGCGCACGGAGATCAAGGTGTTCCTGCAGGAATGGCTCAAACGCATTCCCGATTTCCGCATCTGCGAGGGCGACAAGCCACGATGCGGCTCGGGCTCGGTCAACGGCATGCTTTATCTGCCGCTCGCCTGGGACGTAGCGCCCTGACACAACCCCACCTCAACGACTCATAGACGATCATGAAAAAGTGGCAATGCATTTTTTGCGGGTTTTACTACGACGAAGCAGTGGGACTTCCGGCGGAGGGCATCGCGCCCGGTACCCGCTGGGAAGACATCCCGGATGACTGGGCATGCCCCGAGTGCGGCGCGACCAGGGCCGACTTCGTGATGGTCGAGGTGGAGGCCTGAGGGTTAGGGCACGCGCACGGCACCAGGCCGTGCGCTGCGTCGCCCAGTGTCAAACGCGCTCGAAGACGGCGGCGATACCCTGGCCGCCGCCGATGCACATGGTCTCGAGCGCATAACGCCCCTTTCGACGCGTCAGTTCGTGCAGGAGCGTCGTCATGATCCGCACGCCCGTTGCGCCAATCGGGTGGCCGAGCGATATGCCGGAGCCGTTCACGTTGAGCCGGTCGGTATCGTGCCAGTTCCAGCCTTTGAGGACTGCCAGCACCTGGCATGCGAACGCTTCGTTCACTTCGACGAGATCCATCTGATCGAGCGAGAGGCCCGTGCGCGCCATGAGCTTCTGGACCGCAGGCACGGGGCCGATGCCCATGCGTGACGGCTCGCAGCCAGCGGCGGCCCAGCCGGTCAGCCAGGCGATGGGTTCGAGCCCGAGCGCTTCGAGACGGTCTTCCGCGACGACGAGGCAGGCGGCCGCGGCGTCATTCTGCTGGCTGGAGTTGCCGGCGGTCACCGTGCCGCCCGGCATCAAAGCGCGAAGCTTGCCGAGACTTTCCATGCTGGCGTCCGCCCGGAATCCTTCGTCCCTGGAGAAAAGGAGCGGCTCGCCCTTCTTCTGGGGCACGCTGACCGCAACGACTTCCTCGGCCATGCGGCCCGACTCCCACGCCGCCGCCGCGCGCTGGTGGCTGCGTAACGCGAATTCGTCGGCGGCCTCGCGGCTGATGCCATAGTCGGTGGCGAGATTTTCCGCCGTCTCGATCATGCCGGAGATATAGCCGAAGCGAGATTCGGGCTGCGAGCGCTCGCGGCCGCGTGCGAGACGGTCGTGAAACTGAACGGAGCCCGAACGGGCGCCCCAGCGCATGTCCGTGCTGTAGTACTCGATGTTGCTCATGCTTTCCACGCCGCCGGCCAGCACCACGTCGGCGGCGCCAGTCTGCACCATCATCGCTGCGGTGGCGAGCGCCTGCAGGCCGCCGCCGCAGCGGCGGTCCAGTTGCATGCCCGGCACTTCGACGGGCAGGCCCGCCTGCAGCGCGATCCAGCGGCCCACGCAGGGCGTTTCGCTGCTCGCGTACGATTGTGCGAACACGACGTCGTCGATGCGAGCGGGATCGAGTCTCGCTCGCCGGATCGTTTCGTTCGCAACGAGTGCGCCGAGTTCTTCGACGGAGACACCGCGCAGGCTACCGCCAAAGGTGCCGACGGGCGTTCGTACGGGGGACACAATTGCTGCGCGTTTCATGGGACAGTTCCTTGCAGGGTTTCGAGTTTCTGATTCGGGCCCGATGGCAATCAGGCGACGAGCGTCGCACTTCCGGACCGATTGGAAGGCGGGGCGCCGGCCATCTGGTCGAGAGCGCCACGATGGTCCGGATGGGCAATCGCAAGCATGCGCTCGCGCCGTTGCCGCAGCGTCAGTCCGCGCAGATCGGCAACGCCATATTCCGTCACCACGATCCCGGCGTCGCTGCGCGGCGTGCTGACCGGCCCGGTCAACGACGCGACAATGCGGGTGGCGCCCTTGCCAGCCGTGGAGGGCAGTGCGATGACGGGAACGCCGCCACGAGAGCGTCGCGCGCCGCGCAGGAAGTCCAGCGCGCCGCCCACCGCGCCCACGTACACGCCCCCCGCGATTTCGGCGTTGATCTGTCCGCTCAGATCGACTTCGACCGCCGAGTTGATGGCGACGAAGCGATCGATGCTCGCGAGCACATGCGGGTCGTGCGTGTAGCGGGTCGAACGAAACTCGATGGCGTCGTTGCGGTGCGCGAATTCGTGAATGCGGCGGCCGCCCATCATCACGCCGGCGATGGTCTTGCCCATGTCGATGGATTTGCGCGCATTGTTGATCACGCCGGTTTGCATGAGGTCGGCGACTTTGTCTCCGATCGTGCCGGAATGAATGCCGAGGTTTCGACGATCGGAGAGGCACGCAAGGATCGCCTCTGGAATCGCGCCGAGACCGAGTTGAATCGTGGCGCCGTCTTCGATCAAACTTGCCGTGTACCGCGCGATCGCCAGATCCGTCGCGCTTGCTGCGCTGGGCGAACTTTCGGGTAGAGCGCGCGACGTCGGCAGGATGAAGTCGATCTCATCGTCGCGAAGGTAGCGCTCGCCGTACGTCCAGGGCGCCTGCTCATTCACCTCTGCGACGACGACGCGCGCGTGCTTCAGTGCCGGAATCAGATACTCATGCGCAATGGAGAGGCTGTAGCGACCCAGTGAATCGGGCGGCGCCAGCTGAAGCAGCAAGACGTCGATGGGAAACTGGCCCGACTCCATCATCTGCGGAAACTGCGAGTAGTGGCACGGAAGAATATCGAGTGCGCCAGCCTTGGCCAAAGCGCGGTTGGCGCCTGTGCCGCAGTACGACACGAAATCGATGCAGTCAGCGTGCTCTGGCCGGCACGTGTCGAAACGACTAGCGCCCAGAAAAATCCGAAACGCGCCGATGCCGTGCCGTTGCTCCAGCAACTTTCTCGTGAGCGGGAGGGGCTCCGCGTTCGATTGACCCCACGCGACGGTATCTCCGGGACGAACGATGGATGCGAAGTCGACGGAGTCCGCCTCTAGCAGTAAAGGCATGATGTTGTTCGCGTCAGTGCGTAGTTTGAGTCATTGGCGCAACGGCATAGGTGTCGTCGTGCTGCCCACGCACGGCGCCCGACGCGATGACTTCCGCGATCCGCTCTTCGCTGTATCCGATGCTGCGCAGTACGTCTTCCGTATGCTGGCCAAGGCGCGCAACGGCGAGCGGCGGCGCTGCAGGCTCCATGCGGAAATGAATCGGGCTTGCAACGTGTTTGCGTCCGGACGGATCGCTTTGAATCATCGCGCGCTCATGCGCATGCGGATGGTCGAGCGCTTCGGCGAGCGAGAGCACCGGCGCGACGCTGATGTTTCGGCCCTCGAACCAGTCGAGCCATTCATCGAGAGTGCGGGTCAGGAAGGTACGCGTCAGGAATGCGCGCACCCGCGTCTGACCGTCGCCGGCCGGACCGATGGCGTCGCCGACCAGATCCGGGCGGCCGAGTGGCGTAAGCAGGTTAGTGGCAAAACTGCGCTCCCGGCCGCCGAGGCAGAGCCATTTCGAATCGGCGGTCTCATAGCTGCTGAGCAGTGCGAGACCGCTGTCGTCGTCTGGCGTTTCCTGAGATGAAACGTCCGGCGTGTTGAGCAAGCGGCCACTCAGATACGGCTGCGCCGTGAGCGCCGCATCGAAGAGCGAGACGTCGATATAGTCGCCGCGCCCGGTTTCCCGCGCGCGCAGGAGTGCCATCAACACAGCGGACAACGCCGTCAACGAACCGGCGAGCGCCGCGAGCGAGGGCCCCGTGGTAACGGGCCTCCCGCGGCTATCGCGCGGCAGCGTGCCCGCGAGCGCTTGAATCACCGGATCATGGGCGGGCAGTTGAGAGAGCGGGCCATTCTGTCCAAATGCGGTCATCGCGCAATAAACGAGTCGCGGGTTCGTCCGGCTCACCGTGTCGTAGTCGATGCCAAGGCGGGCGGCCACTCCCGGCCGTGACGATTCGATCACCACGTCGGCCTCGTTCATCAGCTTGAGCGCCACCTCGCGTCCGTCGGGATGCTTCAGGTCGAGGGCGATGCTGCGCTTGCCGCGGTTGATTGCGGCGAAGAACGCGCCATCCGTGCCCGGTGCACCGCGTGTGGGGTCGCCGGTGACCGGTTCGATCTTGATGACTTGCGCCCCGTGTTCCGCGAGATTGGCGGCGAGGAACGGACCCGGCATGAACTGTGACAGGTCTACGACGCGAAGACCGGTGAGTTTCATGCGAGAGCGGCTCCGAAGCCGAGCTGGCGTTGCGCGATCGCGGCAGCCTCTTTCACGATGCGTTCGATCAGTTCCGCACAAGTCGGCAGGTCGTGGATGAGACCGGTCACGATCCCGGCGGGGAACGCGCCGCCTTCGACTTCTCCCGTGCCGAATGCGTCCATCCAACGCTTGGCTCCGGTCAGCGCGTAGAGGTCGGCATGCGTCACGTGCCCGCTGCGCTCGAGTTCGAGCGCGGCGAGGCTCACGCTATTCTTGATCACACGGCTTGAATCGCCGAGCGAGCGGCCGACCACCACCGTATCGCGCTCCGTCGCTTCCAGCAGACGTTGCTTGATCGCCGGGTGGACCTGCGATTCTTGCGTGAGCATGAAGCGCGTGCCCATATTGATGCCGTCCGCACCGAGCGCCAGAGCCGCCATCAGACCGCGCCCATCGGCGAAACCACCGGAGGCGAGAATCGGCACCTTCAGCTTGTCGGCGGCGGCGGGAATCAGGATCAGTCCCGGGATATCGTCTTCACCGGGGTGCCCCGCGCATTCGAACCCGTCGATGCTGATGGCGTCTGCGCCGAGCGATTCGGCCTTCACCGCGTGGCGGACCGTGACGCACTTGTGGACGACCTTGACGCCCTGCGCCTTGAATTCGGCGATGTATTTCGCGGGATTGCTACCTGCCGTTTCCACGACCTTGACACCCTGCGAAACGATGGTGCGCACATACGCGTCATAGTCGAGACCGGCATTCGCGCCGAGTACGGTCAGATTCACACCGAACGGCTTGTCCGTGAGCGAACGCACTTTGTCGATTTCACGCGCGAGCGCGTCGGCGCTTGCATGTGTATGCGCGGAGATGAACCCAAGACCGCCCGCGTTACCTACGGCCGCTGCCAGTTCGGCGCGCGCCACCCAGCGCATGCCGCCTTGAATGATGGGGTATTGGATGCCGAGTAATTCAGTAATGCGGTTGACGTAGGGTTTCATCACGTGCCTGTAGTCTGGGGAGGGAGTGTGGGTGCCAGAGGAGGGCGCTGGATGCGCGCGGCCTGGCGTGCTCGGTTAGCCACGGCAGAAGTGGCTCTCGTTTCTCAGCGATTCAACAATCGCGGAACTGCGGCTTGCGTTTTTCGGCGAAGGCCGCCATGCCTTCCTTGCGGTCTTCGGTGGCGAAGGTCGAATAAGCCATGCGCCGCTCGAACAGGATGCCTTCGGCGAGGCTCGATTCGTAAGCACGGTTGACGCACTCTTTCGCCATCGCCACGACCGGTTGCGAGAATCGGGCAATTTCGTCGGCTGTTTTCAGCGCTTCGCCGACGAGCGTATCGACAGGAACGATACGGCTCACGAGCCCGCATCGTTCGGCTTCGACAGCGTCCATCTTGCGGCCGGTGAGAATCATCTCCATCGCCTTCGATTTGCCGAGCACCCGCGTGAGGCGCTGCGTGCCGCCGGCGCCGGGAATGGTTGCGAGCGTGATTTCGGGCAGGGCGAAACGCGCGTTGTCGGCGGCCAGAATGAAGTCGCACATCATGGCCAGCTCGCAGCCTCCGCCCAACGCGAGACCGGCGACGGCGGCGATGACCGGTTTACGGCAACGCGAGGTGCGCTCCCAGTTCGAAGTGATGAACTGGTTCTTGTAGACGTCCATGTACGTCCATTCGCCCATCATCTTGATGTCGGCTCCGGCGGCGAATGCTTTTTCGCTGCCGGTGAGCACGATCGCGCCGATGGCCGGATCGGCCTCGAGGCCGTCGAGTGCGGCCGTCAGCTCGTCCATCAACTGGTTGTTCAGCGCGTTATAGGCATGCGGACGGTTCAGCTTGATCAAGCCGGTCTTGCCGTGAATTTCGACGATGATCGTCTCGTAGGCCATGGTCTTTCCTTGCGGGAATCAGGGTGAACACTTAAGCCAGCATCGGTATCTGCCCGGCCTTGCTTGTATTGGCTGTGGCACCCCGTGCAGACTGCGTCAGGTCGTGCCGCGCGTTGCCAAATTTGTGAACGACGTTTATGATTCTGAATGTGTGACCCGGCTTTGTCAATTGAGCCAATGGTCAGATTCGCTAATGGAAAACACCGCGAGGAGACAGTGCATGACGACTCGTCACGAGGACGGA
The DNA here is from genome assembly GCF_040965835.1 of Paraburkholderia sp. BR10872. Taxonomy (NCBI): domain Bacteria; kingdom Pseudomonadati; phylum Pseudomonadota; class Betaproteobacteria; order Burkholderiales; family Burkholderiaceae; genus Paraburkholderia; species Paraburkholderia sp. BR10872. The sequence goes on along the minus strand of NZ_JBFRCN010000001.1, from coordinate 21,729 downwards.
CAGATTCGCGTTGAACAACGCGGGAACCTGCTTTTGATAGGCATCGACCGGCCGGAAAAGCGCAACGGCTTTACCCCGAAGATGTTCAGGGAACTGGCCGCCGCTTACACGCGGCTGGAGAACAGCAGCGATCTGTTCTGCGGTCTGGTCTATGCCGAAGGCGACCACTTTACGGCGGGGCTCGACATGCCGAAGATCGCGCCGCTGCGCCGTGAGGGCAAACCCTTGCTTCCGGAGGGTGAGGTCGATCCGTTCAATTTGCGCGCGCCGCTGCGCACCAAGCCGGTCGTCATCGCTCTCAAGGGAATCTGCTTTACGGTCGCTGTCGAATTGATGCTCGCATCGGAAGTGGCCGTGGCCGCCGATAACTGCCGTTTCTCCCAACTTGAAGTGAAGCGGGGGATCATGGCAGGTTGTGGTGCGACGTTCCGCATGGTCCAGCGTGCCGGCTGGGGCAACGCGATGAAGGTGCTGCTCACCGGCGACGAGTTCACTGCCGAGGAGGCGCGCCGCATGAACTTCGTTCAGGACGTCGTGCCGGCGGGCCAGGAATTCGACCGCGCGCTGGCTATCGCAGAGCGAATCGCCGCGCAGGCGCCGCTCGCCGTGCAGGCCACGATGCAGAACGCGCGTGTTTCACTGGGGCAAGGCTGGCAGGATGCCTACGCGACGATTCAGTCGACGCAGCAGTTTCTCTACAACACGGAAGATGCAAAGGAAGGCGTTCAGTCCTTCATCGAAAAACGTACGGCGAAGTTCGTCGGACGCTGATGCATGGCTTGCGGCGCGGCCGGTATGAATTCAAGGGGACAGTTTGATATGACAAAAGGCGCGTTGACGGGAGTTCGCGTACTCGACCTGAGCCGTATTCTCGCGGGGCCCTGGGGGGCGCAGATGCTGGCGGATCTCGGCGCGGAGGTCATCAAGGTCGAGCGTCCGGGCAAAGGGGACGATTCGCGGCAGTTCGGCCCGCCGTTTCTCATGGATCGGGAGGGCAAGGTTACGCGCGAATCGACGTTCTTTATCAGCGCGAACCGTGGCAAGAAGTCGATCACGTGCGATATTTCGACGCCCGACGGCCAGACGCTGATCCGCTCGCTGGCTGCGCATTGCGACGTGCTGCTCGAGAACTATAAGGTTGGCGACCTGAAACGCTACGGGCTCGACTACGAGAGCCTCAAACTCGTCAATCCTCGCTTGATCTACTGCTCGATAACGGGGTTCGGACAAACCGGGCCGTACAGTCCCCGCCCCGGATATGACTCGATTTTCCAGGCGATGGGCGGTCTGATGAGCGTCACGGGCAACGGCGACGACGTGCCGGGCGGCGGACCGATGAAAACCGGGCCCAGTCTCGCGGACATCCTTTGTGGACAGTACGCGGCGTCCGCGATCATCGCCGCGCTCTATCATCGCGACGCGGCACAAGGCGGCAGTGGGGAGGGGCAGTACATCGACCTGGCGCTGCTGGACGCGATGATCGCCGCCACCTCGCACTATGCGAGCCAGTACCTCGTTTCGGGGCAGGTTCCGGTCCGGCGCGGTACGGAGGGAAACGGCGGCATGCCGTCGCGCATGTTCCGCTGTGCCGATCGCGACATCATGATCGTTGCGGGCAACAACGAACAATACGCGCGGATGTGCCAGGTCCTCGGGCATCCCGAACTCGCCAGCGACCCGCGATTCAGCGAGATTGCACTGCGAGTGAAGAATCGCCGCGCGCTCGGCGAAGTGTTCGAACCGCTGATCGCCGAATGGCAAAGCGATGAACTGCTGGCGGCTCTCGACGCGGCAGGGGTGCCGGCGGGGCCGATCAACAATCTGGAACAAGTGTTCGCCGATCCCCACGTGCAGGCGCGTGCGATGTGTGTTGAAGTCGCGCATCCGCTCACCGACGAGGCGGTCCGTATGGTTGCCAATCCGGTGAAGATGTCGGGCACGCCGATCGATTCGTACGGCGCGCCGCCGATGCTCGGGCAGCACACGGACGCCGTGCTGCACGATGTGCTGGGTATGTCGCAGTCCGATATCGATACCTTGCGCGAAAAGAAGGTAATTTAGAAAGCACGATCTTGCGAAGCGCAGCCCTTCGGGGCTGCGCTCTCTTGCGGACTATCCATATCAATCAGGACAACGAATGTCACTGTCGTTGCGAGACATTCGAGGATGGTTGCGGGGTTGCGCGAACCCTCGGCGGCCAACTGGCTTGTTTCGCATCACGCTTTTGCAATCAGGGGTTCTTTGATGCACATTGGAATACCCGCAGAAACTCGGGCGAACGAAACACGCGTGGCCGCGACGCCGGAGACACGAGCGGTTCATCGCGTGGCACATGACGTACGAGAGGATCGCGCCGGAAGAGCCCACCAGCGACCCCGCGATGATCAGCATGGCGTTGTTCAGCGAGAAGCCGTGAACGTGCTGCTCGCGGAAGCCGAGGTGCCGTACGACATGGTGTTCGAAATGGAGGACATCAACAACGAGTTCGGCCAGACCGACGTGGTGCTGGTGCTCGGCGCGAACGACGTGGTGAACCCGGCGGCGAAGAACGATCCGAAGTCGCCGATCGCGGGCATGCCGATCATCGAGGCGTACAAGGCGCGCACGATCATCGTGAACAAGCGCTCGATGGCGGCGGGCTACGCGGGCCTCGACAACGAACTCTTCTACATGGATAAAACCATGATGGTGTTCGGCGACGCGAAGAAGGTGATCGAGGAGATGGTGAAGGCGGTGGAGTAAGCGGTAGCTAAAGGACGAATCATGACGACTGAGAATAGCAATAGCGGTATCGCAGGCACAACCGAGGTAGAAGTCGGGTATCTCGAAGCGGGCGGGGATGCTTCAAATCATTCGCGCCTGCACCAACGATCGGACGCTGCCCAGCGCGGTGGAAAGTCACCCCGGTGGGCATGGGCGGTCTGCCGCAGCGAATACGACTGGATGGACGTGCACTTGCCGTTCTTCACATCGGAATGGTACTGATTGCTTTCTTGAAAGGCGGCATCGAGATCGCAATTTCCACAGGCCGATTCGGTCTGTCGTGGTGAGCGTCCTCTTCGCCGTCGCCCAAAAATCCGTTCATCGCTTTACGGCTTCGGGTGAGTCTCGACGTCGCGGTGCCCCCGTTGAAAATCGCCTGACACAACGGCGCAAAAAAAACCTTGGCTCGGTGTCCCGCAGCCAAGGTCAAACTCCACACGCTCTCGCGAAGTGTGCCGGAGGAGAAATATGTGACCACTTTCGATCGTTTTGGTAGGCGTCTCGTGCGAACTCGCCGTCGGATCGAGGTATCTCAGTTAATGCAACTGTTAGTTCAATTAAATTCTCTGCGCCGCTGGGAAATGCAACTTCTCGTTTCATATATTGCAACTGTGTTCAAAAAGACGCACTAAAGCATTGACTGTCCGCCGTCCACACTGATAGTCTGCCCGGTTATGAAATTAGCGTCGTCACTACACAGAAATGCAACTGTTCGTCCAATATCGAGCTCAGGATCGCCGAAGCGGCCAAGAGCGATTTCACCGAGATAGCGCGTGCGTTCCTGGGGATTGGCCTCGAGATAGGCTTCAGCGGCTGGCGTGAGCGCTGCCGGGCAAATGACGTTGACGGTGATGCCATAGGCACCCCATTCGCGCGCGGCAACACGTGAAAGTCCACGAATGCCCTCCTTGGTTGCGGCGTACGCGCCGAATCCCTTGAGCCCTTCGATGCCTGTGCGCGAGCCGAAGTTGACGATGGCGCCGCGGCCCTGTGCCTTCATGTGCGGCAATACGGCCTGCATGAAATACAGCGTGCCGTACAAGCCAGACTCGAGTGTGTCGCTCCAGTCGTCGTCGGTAACGGACTCGAGCGGCACACCCGGGGTGCTGCTTTGTGCGTTGTCAATAAGCGCGTCCACGCGTCCGAAACGCTCAATGGCAAGTTCGACCGTGCGCACGGCGTCGGCTCGATTGCGCGTGTTACCAGGCACGACGAGCACTTGCGAGCCGAGGGCACTCAATTCGTCAGCAGCGTGCGTGAGTTTGCTCTCCGTGCGGCCAGTCAGCACCAGACTCGCGCCCTGGGTGGCAAGCGCGCGGGCAATGCCGAGTCCAACGCCTTGCCCGCCTCCGGTCACGATGACGACCTTTTCTGCCAGTTTTTTCGTGTGCATGTGTGATCCAGAAGTGAAGTTTGATGCTGCAGTTCGACGCGCGAGCGTGCCGCGTGGATGGTCCGGAAAGCGTTGCTCCTGCATTGCAATTTTATGAACGCCGTTCAACTATATCTCAACCTGAATGCGGAGGCGCCCTGGCGTATTCCCGAATTCAGGCGGTGCAAAAGTGTGCCAAATTGTGATCGTTGTAAAACTATGTGAATAGTTCCCGTATAATCGATACAGTCAATTCATGGGGAAAATCATGTTGAAAGAGACCTCAGCGCCGGCGGACCGGGATGTCAGCGGGCCGCGCTCGCTGACCCGACTCCTCGGAATTTTCGATGTGCTGGCGAAGTCTCCGGAAGGGATGTCGCTGGCAGAACTGAATGTTGCCCTCGAGTCGCCGAAGAGCAGCCTGCTCAATCTGCTGAGGCCTCTCGTGGCGGAAGGGTATTTGATGCACGACGCAGGCCGCTATCGCCTGGGGCCTTCGATCTTCCGCTTGTCCGCCGGCGTGATGGCCGCGTGGAATTTCTCGAAGATGCTGCGCCCGTTCCTGGTGGATCTCTCGAAGAGCACCAATGAAACCGTTTATATCGGCGTCCTTGATCACGAGCACAAGGAGATCACCTATGTCGATGTGATCGAGAGCGAACAATCCGTGCGCTATTCGATGCACATCGGATTGCGCCGTCCGCTCTATTGCACGGCTGCGGGGCGCGTGCTGCTGGCTCATGCGCCGGAGGCTTTCGTCACCGACTACATGAAGACGGTCAAGTTCGAGCGCCGTACGCCGCAAACCGTCGCGACGAAGAAGGCGCTGCGTGACGAACTCGATCACATCCTCGAAACCGGTTTGTCGGTGAGCCGCGGCGAATTGCTGCCGGACTCCGCGGGTGTGTCGTCACCGATCTTCGGGCCGAACGGTAACGTGATTGCGGCGATGGCGATTGGTGCGCCGCTCGAGCGTTTCGATCGCGAACGCCCGCAACTCGAGCAGAACATGATCAGGGTGGCGCAGCGTGCGTCTGCATTGGGTCAAGCCGAAGATGAGTGACCGGCCAGCGTGCCGAGCATTGAAGCACATGCTTCAATGTTCGGCACGCATGGCGAATTCGAAGAAGCGTCGGACCGGCGTGTAACAGGTCGTTCGCAACGACGATCAACGGGCGTGACGCTTCGGCAGCATGCAAGCGATCAGCAGTCCGGCAATCGAACTGCAGGCGATGTAGACGAACACCGAAACATAGCCACTGTCGGCGGGAAACGACGCACCGTCATGTCCCCCCGTCGCGCCGCGTAACAGCACGAATACCACCTGGGCGCCTACCGCGAAGAAGCACGAGAAGAAGACGTAGAGCATGCCCGTTGCCTCGCCTGTCTGATGCGCAGGCGTCGTTTCCACGATCTGGTTGTACAGCGCCGTGCTCGCGAAGGCGAGCCCGAACGAGCACAGGACCGCGCCTGGAACGAAGATCAGCAGGCTGCGATGAAGCGCGATCAGTGAGGCCCAGGCAAAGGCCAGGATGGCCATGCCGATCAAGGCGGCGCGACGCGCCTTGTAGCGGGCCGCAACGCGGCCGCTCCACGGGCTCGCGACCATCGCGACGATGTTGACGCTGAACATCAGTAATCCGGCTGCTGTTGCACTCAGTCCGAATCCAGCGTGCGTGCCGGCAGGCTGCTGGGCGAGCAGCGAGAAAACCTGTCCCAGTTGCATGGCGCCTGCCGCGAGGAATGCCATGCAGGCATTCGCCAGGACGACCTCGCGCGTCTTCAGCAGACGCACGTTGATGAGCGGATGACGCGCGTTGAGCTGATGCCGCGCCCATAGTCCCAGCACGACCATGCCGCCGACGATCAAACCCCAAAGCCGCGCATCGCCGAGCCCCCACGCGCGGATCTGTTGCACCGCAAAGAGGATCGCGCAAAGTGCTGGAGCGAACGCAAGGCCTCGAAGGTAGTCGATCCGGACGCTGGGATGCTGTGGCGACGGCGGCGTCCACGCGCGTACGGCAGCGACTGCCACGATGCAAAGCGCGACTTTGAACCAAAAGCCGCCTTGCCAGGAATAGTGATCCACGACGACGCCCGCACAAATGTAGACCAGCCCCGCGGATACCATGCCTGCAGCACTGATCAGGCCCACCGCGCCAGGCAGCCTCGCTGGCGGCAGGTTCTCGCGGACCAGGCCGATGGAGAGCGGTGTAATGCCTGCCGCGATCGATTGCATCGCGCACCCGGCGACGAGCATGCCGACATGGGTTGCACAGGCGGCGACGACCGCGCCGGCGGCAGCGACCGACATCACCACGAGCAGGATGCGACGGTAGCCCAGCAGGTCACCGAGCCGCCCGCTCACCGCGGCAAAGACGGCCGAGCCGAGCCAGTATGCGGTAACCGTCCAGCTCACGGAGTTCGAAGCGGGAAAGGCTTTGTAGAGTGTGACCAGCACCGTATAGATAACGGTGATTCCCGACGAGGCGGCCACTGCGGCCAGCAGGATCGCCATCGTGAACCCGCGCGGCGGACCGGCTACGGGTTGTGCTCGGTGTGCCTGCTGCGAGAGGACTTCAACTTGCATGAGCGTCTCCGGTTGTATGTATCGTTTCGAGTATACTCATATGCGAACGATGTTCGTATTGATGTTTTCCGGAGGATGCCATGTGCGAGCTTCGGAAATCGCGAGGGCGCCGATCGATATCAATTCGATATCGACGTTTCTGTGTTCGATATGAGAGTTTTTGGGCTGATGGCTTGAGCCGATACTTCTCTCAAGGGCGCACGTTGAGCAGCGCTCCCCCACAATCAGGAGAGAGTTCATGCAAGCGTACCAAGGGAAGATCTACGACGCGGACACGCACTTCTACGAAGTCGAGGACGCATACAGCCGCCACTTGCCCGAGAAGTTCAAGAAGGACTGGTCGTTCACCAGCCGTGTCACGGCCGACGGCAACCGCTGCATGTATGTCGGCGACCGCAAGGTGGAAATCAGCGAAGGCTACACCTCGGCCGAGGGGCACGTGCCGCCGCCGGGCAAGCTGCATGAATGGCTGCGCGCGATGAAGGACGGCAAGGACAACGTCGACATGCGTGTCGCCCCGACGCCGGACATGTTCAATCGCGACGCCCGCCTGAAGAAGATGGACGAATTCGGCGTGGAAGCCTGCACGATGTACATCGGCGAAATGGTCGCGTGCATTTCGTACCTCAACGAGCCTGCCGCCGCAAATGCCGTGTTGCATGCGTATAACCAGTGGATGCTCGACGACTGGGGCTTCAACTACAAGGACCGGATCTACACGACGCCGGTCGTCACGCTCGACGATCTCGACGCCGCCGTCGCCGAGGCAAAATGGCTGGTCGCGAACGGCGTCCGCGTAATCCTGATGCCGATGGGGCCGTTCAATGGCCGTGCGCCGGCGGACCCGTATTTCGATCCGTTCTGGTCGATCCTCAACGAAGCGGGCGTGCGTGTCACGTTCCACGTGTCGGAAGCGATCTACATGAAGGATCACATGGCGGTGTGGGGCGAGCCGGTGCAGCAGTCGCGCCAGCGTCAAACCGCCTTTGTCTGGATGCACGGTTACGGCGAGCGTCCGGTGATGGAAACGCTGTCGTCGTTCATCTTCTACAATTTCTTCGAGCGTTTCCCGCGCGTCAAGCTGTGCAGCGCGGAAAACGGTGCCGAATGGGTGCCGTCGCTGCTCGTGAAAATGGACAAGTGCCGGGGCATGGCGAAGAATGGTTACTGGCCGTGCGGTCAACTAAAGAAGCGCCCGAGCCAGATCTTCAAGGAAAACGTGTTTGTGGTCGCGTATCCCGAGGACGACATCGGCCAGATCATCGCGCAAACCGGATCGTCGGACTTTCTGTTGATGGGCTCCGACTATCCGCACGCGGAAGGCGTGCCGGAGCCGAAAGACTTCGCTGCGGAAGCGCTCAATGGGCTTGCCGAAGAAGACACGCGCAAGATCATGTACGACAACGGTCGCAGGTTCATTCCGCTGCAGGTGTAATCGAAGTCGCGCGGGGCGCCGGTGCAGCGGGAATCGCATCCGGCGTTTGCGCGGCGGCGCGACCCGTCGTCCCGCGCTGTCTCTTCTTTGTGAACAGGTAAGCCATGAATATTTCGGACTATAAGGCGTTATTGCTCGAACGCGACGGCGGCGTCCTGACCGTCACGCTCAACCGCCCCGAAACGCTGAATGCGTTTGACGAGCAAATGGACATTGAGATGTCGCGGCTCTTTCTCGATGTCGCGGAGGACGGCGAGACCCGTGTTGTCGTGTTGACGGGCGCTGGGCGCGCATTCAGCGCGGGCGGTGATATCGAGCACATGCAGCAGGTCATCGACAACCCGGCGTTATTTCTGGAAGGCATGCAGCGCGCCAAAAAAATCGTCTTCTCGATGCTCGATTGTCCGAAGCCGGTCATCGCGAAGATCAATGGTCATGCAATTGGTCTGGGCGCGACGATCGCGTTGTTCTCGGATCTGAGCTACGCGGCGAATCACGCGAAGATCGGCGATCCGCACGTGAAAGTCGGCTTCGTAGCGGGCGATGGCGGCGCGGTGATCTGGCCGCAGCTCGTCGGCTACGCGAAGGCCAAGGAATACCTCCTGACGGGTGACCTCCTCACTGCGGAAGAGGCGGCGCGTCTGGGGCTCATCAATCACGCCGTGCCGGCTGACGAACTCGATGCCATTGTCGATGCCATGGCGAAGCGGCTGGCAAACGGAGCCGCGCGTGCGATTCAATGGACCAAGGCTTCAATCAACATCGGACTCAAGCAACTCGCGCATTCGATTCTCGATGCGTCGATCGCCTACGAGGCGCTGTCGAATTTGACTGAAGACCACCAGGAAGCGGTCAACGCGTTTCGCGAGAAACGTGAGCCGGTTTTCAAGGGACGTTGATTTTTCACGCCGAAGCGGCGAGGGAGTGATCGGACATGCAACGGGTAGTAATGGTAACCGGTGGCTTCGGCACATTGGGACGCGCGGTGGGCCGGGTATTTGCCGACAATGGCTGGAAGGTCGCGCTGATCGACAAGGCGCCCGCGCCGGAGGGCGCGAGCGCGGAGCAGCTACACGCCTCCTGGTGGCGAGGCGGCGTGGAACTGACTGACCTGGACGCGGCGCGCGCGGCGTTTTCGGCGACTGTCGAGCAGCTTGGCAAGCTCGATGCCCTCGTCAACATAGCGGGTGGATTTCGCTGGGAAACACTGGCGGACGGCTCCCTCGAGACGTGGGATTTGATGTATCAGATGAATGTGCGGACGGCCGCTACGGCATCGAAAGCGGCGTTGGACTATCTTGCTGTCGGCGCGCACGGCGGTCGCATTGTCAACATTGGCGCTGGTGCCGCACTGAAGGCAGGTATGGGAATGGGTGCGTACACGGCGTCGAAGTCGGGAGTGATGCGTTTGACGGAGGCGCTAGCCGAAGAGCTCAAGGATCGGTCAATTACCGTGAATGCGATCCTGCCGGGTATTATCGACACGCCGCAAAACCGCAACGACATGCCCGATGCAGACTTTTCACGTTGGGTACGGCCCGAGGAAATCGCGAACGTGATTCTTTTTCTCGCTTCCGAAGCGGCGTCGGGGGTAACCGGTGCATTGATTCCGGTTACTGGGCGCACCTGAAGATTAACAGGCCACCAACAGCAGTTGACGCCTGATACAGGGGCGTCAACTGCAAAACTGCGTTTCAGGTGAGGCGCGCGAGCGAATCGTTGCTGAATCCGAGAAACGGCTCGCCAAGGCGGGCACGCCGGGCCCAGTTCGGGTCGTGCAGAAGCGAACGTCCTACGCCAACAAGGTCAAACTCGTTGCGCGAGAAACGATCCAGCAGTGGTGTCAGGTCGGGTTGCACCGATGTTTCGGCGCCGGCCATGGAATCGTAGTAACCCTTATTAATGCCGATTCCGCCCACCGCCATAGCATACCGGCCGGTCACTTTCTTTACCCAGCCTGCGAGATTCATCTCCGAGCTCGGGAACTCCGCGCGATTGAAATAACGCGTGCTCGCCTCGAAGATGTCGACGCCAGCATCTGCGAGCGGTGCGAGGATCTGTTCGAGCTCGTGCGGATCGTTGGCGAGGCGCGCACGGAAATCCTGCTGTTTCCACTGTGAAAAGCGGAATGTAATCGGCATCGTATCGCCGATCGCTTCGCGTATCGCGCGCACGACTTCTGCGGCAAAGCGGCTGCGCGCCACGAGATCCTTACCCCATTTGTCCGTGCGTTGATTGGTCTCGGCCCAAAGGAACGCATCGATCAGATAGCCGTGCCCTCCGTGGATGGCGATGCCGTCGAATCCGGCGGTCTTCGCAAACGACGCGCTTCGACCGTAGGCGGCGATGACGTCCGCGATCTCGGTGTCGGTCATTGGGCGCGTTGGTGGCCTCACCCGCTCCATGTAGCCCGCGTTGAGAGAAGTCGTGCGTCCGGACGGCCCCCAGAGCCCCGATGGCCGTAGTGGCGCGGCGGCGGGGAAGGGCCCTGTGTTCGCCTCTTTCATCGGTCCCATGTGCCACAGTTGCGGAAAGATGACGCCGCCGCTCGCATGAACTTCATTCGTCACTCGCCGCCACGCGGCAACCGATTCTGCTCCGGCGAGTACGGGAATCGAATTCTCGCCGAGTCCGGCTTCGCCCAGGGCCGCCGGATGATCGACACCGACACCTTCCGTGATGATAAGGCCAGTCTCGCCCTGCGCGCGCCGCTTGTAGTAGGCGGCAACGTCACTGCCGGGCAGTCCATTGGGCGAAAAACCGCGAGTCATGGGTGACATGACGATGCGGTTGGCAAGCGTGACGCCTCGAACAACGAGCGGCGTAAAGAGCGATCCGATGTCCATATCCATTCATATAATTGACTTGCGTGCGAATAATGATACGCTATGTCTCCCCCATGAAAAAGCATTTATTGGTGCCGGTCACCTACGGCGCGAAGAGGAGAGTGGCATTGGAACACGCACACGCACTGGCGGTAGAGGCGCTTGAAGAGAGCGAAGAAAAGCCCATTCCGGAGGGCTTTGCATTGATGCCGGAGTTTGGCCCCTTCCATCAGATGTTCGGTCCTACTTATTTTCGCAAGAGCGAGCGTGGACACGTCGTCGGTATGTACGTGCGCGAAGCGCATCGGAATCTCGGCCAGATGATGCACGGCGGCGCCGTTTGCATGCTGGCGGATACGGCCATTACGTGGGCGAGCAAGTATTCGCGTCAACCGGCCGTAAGGGTGTTGACGACGGGCCTGACGGTCAACTTCATGGGCAACGCTGAACCGGGCGACTGGGTGGAAGCCCATGTCGACGTTCTGCGCTCTGGGAAACGGGTGATTTTCTCGGACTGCCGGATCTGGGCCAATGCGAAGTGCATTGCCCAGGCATCCGGGCAGTTTCAGGTGATGGGGGAAGTCGGCAGCTAGTCTGCGGGCGAGGCAGGCGCGCGGCGAACGTTACTGCATTGCTCTCGCCCGAGCCTTATCGAGCGTTGCGCGATACTTCCAGGCGGTCAACAGGATCCGATGAATCCTCTCGGCCCTACGCTTGCGTTCAGCGCGCGTAGTCTGGATCGCAAGGTGCACTTCGGGGGCGCCAGTGACCAGCGTGAGGAGATCACGTGCCGCGTTCGCAGGGTCGTCGATGTCGATCATTCCATTGGCCGCTGCCGCTTCCAGAACGGCCGTGAGCGGCTCCAGCATCGTCACCACGAACTGCAGAAACTGCCTTGCGACATCCGGAAAACGTATCGCCTCGCCAATGACCATGCGTGAAGTGTGAATGCTGTCCGGTATCGCCATGTGTTCGACGAGCGCATCGATCAGGGATGCCAGGCTGGTCGAAAAATCGCGGCCGGGCACCAGGTGCTGATCGATCTTGCCGCGCAGGTCGGACATACCGCGCCAGACGATAGAGCGAAAAAGCTCTTCCTTCGTGCCGAACTGGCGGTAAACGGTAGTTTTGCTGACGCCGGCCAGTGACGCGATTTCATCGACCCTGGCGGCACCGAAACCTTCCCTCATGAAGACCGTTTTGGCGGCGTCGAGCAGGCGCTCGCGCAGCTGGACCGCGTCGTCGTGGGTGGGCCGGCCGGCTGTTCGAGGTTTGCCCGCCGCAGCGAGCCGCGAGGCTCCGTCGGGAGCCTGAACTGCCATAGGTTTGGACATCGTTGAGCTTTTGATGACGGAATTAGGGCATCAGTATACTCACGAGCGCCAGAGGGTGCCAATACTGGCCCCCTGGGCCCCGCAGTTGCTCGCGGCCGAAATCAAACGTTGATCATCCCACGCACATACGACTCCATCGTGCCCGCGCAAGAGAGCTTGTCTTCGCCTTCTTCGAGGTCGGCATAGCGGCCGACCCCCCTGACCAGTGGTCCCTGGAGGCCGTCGGTGTTCCCCGCCGGCGAGAAGTCCACCGTGACTTTGTCGCCAGTGATGAAGCCGCCCCAGTATCCCTCGGCAAGCAGGTCGAAAAACGCGAAACGGCCCTCGGCAATGCCGCGCCCCTCCGACGGATTCAGTAGCTGCTCACCGGCTTTGTCGAGCACGAACGGAACGATCCAGGGGCAGATTGCGTAGCCCTGTGCCACCTCCGACCAGGGGCCGGTTCCGATCATTTCGGACATGCCATAGCTGTTCTGGACGTTCTCCGGGCGAATGCCATAGAAGCGTATGATCTGCTCCCGATAGTCGGTGGGTGCCGAGGTGCCCTTCAATCCGCCGCCGGTCGTGATCACCGTGTCGGGGTGGCAGATTCCATCGGCGATGCCGCGCTGGCGGGCGCGCTCAACGAGCGTCCAGTGTAGCGACCAGTTGCCCTGTACGAGAACGGGGACGTCGCGCTGTGTGACCAGCTTGTCGAGAAATCTGTCGATCATCGCGCCAGTATGGCGCTGGCGCGCCACCGCATGTTCCTGAAAAGCCGCGACTTCACTGGGTTTGGCGGAGCCGTCGGCGATTGCACGACGCATGCGGCCCATCGAGATCGTGGCGGAAGCAAGCACCGGTTCGTCGAACATCAGCGTGCTTTCGGCGCCAAGTCGTTTCGCAGCGCCGAGTACCGGTTCAATGTGACGATGCGCGCCGGCAGGCGGCATCATCAGGAATACCGGGCGCTTGCCGAAATCTCGGCGGATCAGTTCGTTACCGTGAACGCCGAGTTTCACACACGACTCGGTGACGTTCTCGAGATCGGCTTGCGTCTGGTTGATGAAGCTGCATTTCCCTGATGTGCCGCTCGAGCTGAACACGTAGTGTCCCGCTTCGCGCAACCGGCCCATCCACGCGTCGACGTCTTCCACGCCCGTCATATCCACTTCGCTCACCGGGGTGCTGGAAAGCGTCTGCAGCCAGGCCGCCAGATGCTTCCAGCGGCCGTTGTCGATGAATTGCTCGGGGTAGCTCTTGTAAATCTGATGCGCGAACAGGAGAGGAACCATGTCCTCATGGCGGTTGATGGTTTCAACGCCCAGATCGTCCGCGCGGCGGCGCAGCAGCCTGATCTGGTTGCGGCGCCCGGCGAAACGCTCCTTCATGGCGGCGAGTTGAAGCTCGCGAAGGTTTTCAGGGTGATTGCGGAACGGATCGGCGTTATCGCGAAGCATTGCATAAAATGAGTCCAGTGCGGACATGTCGTCTCCCGGGCAACGAGCTTCTGCAGCGTTAGCGATCAAAGTCAGTGGAACTCGACACGTCGAGCCACGCTTCAAGATTGTCCTGTACGGACGCGAGCTTCTTTCGGACGACGTCGACGGCATCCGGGCCGAGCGGCAACCGCAACGGCGGGTTCTCCGCAGACACCGCGCGCACGACGGCGGCGGCGGCCTTGGCTGGATCGCCCGCCTGCGTGCCGTGGTAGCCACCCATCATCTGGCGCATCTTGCCCACCGTTTCAGCGTAGGCAGGCGATTCGATCTCGCTCCATTTCAGCGAGCCACCCGCGAAATTCGTGCGAAAACCGCCGGGTTCGACGATGGTCACGTGAATTCCAAACGGCTTCAGTTCTCGCGCGAGCGATTCGGACAGCCCTTCGATCGCGTGTTTCGACGCGCAATAGAAACTGCAACCCGCGATGCCGATCACTCCGGCCACCGAGGAAAAGTTCACGATATGCCCGCGCTTTCGCTCGCGAAAATGGGGCAGTGCGGCGCGGATCACGTTGACCGTGCCGAACACGTTGGTATCGAAGAGCTGACGCGCTTCCTTGTCGGAAACCTCTTCGAATGCGCCGAACAGACCGTAGCCGGCATTGTTCACGAGAACGTCGATGGCGCCCGCCCGGCCAATGGCCTGCTCGACGGCGCGGGGCACCGAAGCGGCGTCGGTGACGTCGAGCAACACGCCGTAGGCGCGCCCGGGCGCGAGATTCTCGAACGGCGCTATCTGCGTGTCGTTACGCACGGTGCCCACCACCTTGTCACCGCGTGCGAGGACCGCTTCCGCCAGGGACCGGCCGAAGCCGGACGAGACTCCCGTGATGAACCACACGGGCGGATTTGTCGTTTGCTCAGTCATTGTGGAGTAGGTCTACGTGATATTGAAAAGAATTGCCTCAATTGGCAATACGGGCTTCGGTCATATCCGCAATTTCTCCGCGGACATAGGCGTCGATCGTTCCGGCACACGAAAGCTTGTCGTCGCCGCCGGGCAGATCCTTGTAGCGCACCACGTCGCGTATGATGGGCGTTCGCACGCCGTCGATGCCATGGCCGAACTCCATGGTGACCTTGTCCCCGCTGATGACACCGCCCCAGCGGCCGTCGGCGAGCAGATCGATCATCGCAAGCCGTCCTTCGACGACACCTTTTCCGTCACGCGGATTCAGCAACTGCTCGCCGGCGGAATCGAGCACTAGAGGAACGAGCCACGGCGGTACCGTCCACGCCTTCGCTTCATGGAACCACGGGCAGAACCCCGATACTTCGCCCATGCCGTATCCATCGTTGAAATTGGTCGCGTTGAAATTGAAGAAGCGTTCGCACTGCTGCTGGAAATCTCCCGGCAAATTTGCACCCTTCTTGCCGCCGCCGATACTGATGATCGTGTCGGGGTGGAAGTCGCCGTCGGGAATGCCTCGTTCGCGCGCCGTGGCTACGATCTGGTAGAGCATGCCCATCATGCCCATGATGAACATCGGTTCGTGGCGCCGCTCGAGCAACTCGTCGATGAAGTGCCGGAAGTCGGCTTGCACACGCTCGGTGCGTTCACGATTTTCGTTCTGGAAGGCTTCGATTTCGCTGGGCAACGCGGTGCCGTCCGCAATCGCTCGACGCATGCGCGCCATGCGTGTGGTCTGGGCGGCGCTTTGTGGCACGTCCGACATGTAGTGAATGTCGCCAGGCAGCGCAATCGACTCGGCGAACTTCGCCATGCGCTCGGTGCCGGTGTAGGACCCGGAAGAGGGCGTCAAAAGGTACGCGGGATAACGGCGCGACCGATCGCGCATGGCGCTTGCCGCCCAGCGAATACCCTGGTCGAGCAGGCGCCAGCCGAGCTCACGGTCGGTTTCACTCTGGTAGATGAATGACTGCTTCCCCGAGGTGCCGCTCGAACTCATCACATAGTGGCCGTTGCGGCGCAACTCGTTGATCCAGTCGTCGAGATTGGCGACCTTACTGTAGTCGAGCCCATCGATCCTGTTCGTCGTAAGGGTCTGAAGCCACGCTGTGAGGTGACGCCATTTGCCGTTTTCGATGAACGAGTCGGGATAGCTCTTGTAGACGGCGTCCGCGAATAACAGCGGAACAGCGTTGTCCAGCGTGCGAAGTTCCGTGACGCCGGCTTCGCTGGCCCGTTTGTCGAGAATGCGAATTTGTTGACGGCGCTGCGCGAAGCGCTCCCGTACGGCTTGCAGCTGCACGGTATGGAGGTTCTCGGGCGCGTTGCGAAAGGGGTCCTGCAGATCCGTGAATTGCAGGAGGGAGGAAAGGGCATGCATTATCGCGTCTCCTGCTGGTTCGGACCCGATTCCTCCGAGATCCATTTCATGAATCGGTGGATCGGAAACATGCCGTCATGGGGGTAGCCGCCAACGCCATCCGAAATCGATTCGCCCAAAGCGACCATGCGCTGCACGCCTGCGCACGCAAGGGCGTCGCGCACCTCGATTACCCGATGCGGCGGATAGATACCGACGGTCTGCGTCGCGACAGTCGCGTAGCGCGCTCCGTCGCGCAAGCTGCCCACGGGAATGACGTTGACCGTCTTGCAGATCGGATGGAAGTCAACCATTTCGTCCGAGCGCACGACGAGACCCTTGCCGTCGTAGCCACCGAACACGCGATAAAGCGGCTCCATTTCACGCAGCACGTCGACGGCTTCGCGAATGTCGCTCGGCACCAGCGGACCCTGGCCATCGCCATAACGGTAGTCCTCGCCGAGTGCGAGCGCGAGTTGCTCGCAGTAGCGGTCGGCGTCGTCTTCGTCGCCTTCGATGAACTGATAGCGGCTTGCGTTGCACGCATCCTGGTTGAACGACAGCACATCGGCGGCGCCCGCACGCGCGACCTCGCGCAGAACCTCGTTGGAGCTGAAGGCCTCGCGGCCGATCAGGGAGATCGACACCTTGGGATCAAAAGCAACCAGTTCCAGACCCGGCCCGGCGTAGCGCATGACGTGGCGTACCGCGCTCTCGCCGCCCCAAACGACGATCTTGTCGAAGTACTGCGGGCGATAAAGAATGGACTCGACGTTCTCGTCGCCTCCGCGCCAGTAGGCAGCGGAAAAGGACTGCGTGACGGGATGGTTCGGATCGATTTCGGCCATCGTGCGCAGAATCGCGGTGGCCGTAAACAGGTCGTTCGACGGCAGCTTGAGCAGATGCACACCTTTCGTCAGCGCGGCGCGCATGACGGTCATAGCCGCGACCATCGGTGAGTTGCCCGCCAGAATATGAACGAGCCTCGGCGGGAAGGCGCGCAGACGGCTAGGGCGGCCGCGCAGCGTGCGTTCTACCCAGCCGTCGACGAGCCTCGCGTCGCCAAGGCTCACACGCAACTCGTCTTCGATTACCTCGCGCAAAAACAGGTTAGGTATGTCCCGATAGCAGTTTTCGAGGATCCGGCGTCCCAGGGGACTAACCTTGATCATCGATTCGAGTGCGGCCTGCATTAGCGGATTGACGTCGAGATGCAGGCGGGGACCGAGCTCGACGAGAAAATCAATAATCTGCGCGACAGGCACATCGAACGCAGGACCCGACTCCGCACGCGGCCAGACGAGATCATCGAGTTCGATTTTGGGGGTGCAGAAACCCTGACCGAGGTCTCGCGATACGTGCCTGATCGCGTTTCCGGTGATCATACGGCCGCGGTAGACATGCGCAACCGGCAGCGGCGCAAAATCCGACGCTTGCGTCGATGTCTCGGCCGGTCGTGTGGTTGTTTCGGTGTGCTCCATGAACTGCTCCTTTTTCAATTGAGTCAAGCACTGAGCTTTTGCGGATTCGTCGCTCGATTCGGGCATGGACCTAGCCGTTCAGCTCAGGTTGACGATCATTCGCTCGAGAAGCCGTTTGACGGTTGCGACTTCGTCCATCGTGAAGCCGTGAAGCTGGCGGTTGCTCGTTTCCACGATGTGCGGCAGGGTCTCGCGCAGCAATCCACGGCCGTCTGCCGTCAATGCGAGTTCGACGCTGCGTCTATCGGAAATGCTTCGGATTCGCTCGATCAATCCGCGCTTTTCGAGTGAATCGAGCTTCCGGGTCATTGCGCTGCTGTCCGCGAGAAGGATGCGGCAGAGAGCGGTGGGCGTGCGTGCGCGCTCGTCGTAGAGCGCTTTCAGGATGCCCCACTGGAGAGCGGAAAGTCCGCTGGCGGCAAGCTTCCGGTCGATTTCGTTGCCCAGCAGAAGGTGAACCAGATTCATCTTGAACGCCACGCTCTCTTCGGTTCGGTATTCCTCCGGGGCGAGCATTCTTGCTGGTGCGGCACCGGCGAAGTCATCGGCCAGTGTGGGTGAGTCAAGGAGATTCATCAGGTGCCTGCCAAAAAAGTATCTGCATCTGGAGGCAACTATATGCACGGCATTCAAAATATGCAACGCTCGACGAGGTGTGGTTTTCCCCATGTTGCGGTCGAACGACTCTGTGCGCGACGATGCGCACGCGGCTTGCCTATCTCAATCGCCAGGGGGAAATCTTGTCTGCATTAGCTGTGGTGAGTGACATGTCGTTGCCGGTCACGGTGGAAGGCGTGACCGCAGAGTGGCTCACGTCGGCACTCGCGTTTCGCTTCGCGGGCGTGGAAGTGACTTCGTGCAACCACCTGGCCGTGCTGCCTGGAACGTCGACGAAAGTGCGCGTGGCGCTCGAGTACAACGATGTGGGCAGGGAGATGGCGCTGCCTTCGCGCATGATCGTAAAAGGTGGCTTTCAGGATCACAGCGAGTTAATGCAGGACATGTACCGCAATGAAATGCGGTTCTATCGTGACGTTTTGCCATTCATAAATATGAACGCGCCGAAATGCTTCTATGCAGGCGCGGATCCCGATCGATGGCAGTCCGTCGTCGTGATGGAAGACCTGGAGCAGCGCGAGGCTCGCTTTTGCAGGGCGCAGCGATCGCAACGCTACGAAGAGGTGGAGCGGCGGTTGAGTGCCATGGCGCGCTATCACGCGCAAACGTGGAACAGCGCCGAATTTGAAATGGGCGGCCGCTTTGATTGGGTGGGTGAGCGTTTTTCCGACTGGTCGCTGGAATATCAGAATCGCTATCTGGAACCGGATGTGTGGGCCCACTACGTCTCGCTTCCGCGAGGGGCCGCCGTGAGCCGGTACCTGCACGATCGTGAATGGATGGTGGCAGCGCTCGCAGACATTGCGAGCCAGCACAAAGGAAAGCCCGTGTGTCTCATTCATGGCGACACGCATCTGGGCAACCTGTTCGTCGAGCCAGACGGAACACCAGGCTTTTTCGATGCTCAGGTAAGCCGGGCGCCGTGGAGCCTGGAGGTTGCCTACCACATAGGCTGCGCGCTCGATATCGAAGACCGTCGCGCGTGGGAGCGGCCGCTGCTCGAGCACTACTTGTCGCAATTGGCAACTGGCGGAGTCGAGGCACCCTCGTTCGACGAAGCGTGGGAAGACTATAGACGCGATCTCGCATACGGCTATTTCATCTTCGCCATCAACGAGACTCGCTTCCAGACGGAGGCGGTGAACACAGCCTACGCGGCGCGCTTTGGCGCGGCATTGGTGGATCACGCAAGAGTAGGGTCGGGTGATCGCAAAGGCCAATAATGCAACTATGTGTTGCATTATTGGCCCCGTGAGACTAAGCTTGGTCGAAAATGCCGGCGCCAGCGCGCGTACGGACAGCCGCACAGGGCAGAGGAGCGCGCGAATACTTTGAGTGGCGAGCAACTACATCATTCGACTACAGCATGCCTTCTCCAAAAGTTTTTTATCAGCGTTTGAGCGGCAAGATCGCGATCGTCACTGGCGCGGGGTCGCTCGGGCAAGGTTACGGGACGGGAAAGGCTATTGCCTGTCTTTTTGCGGCTGAGGGCGCATCCGTATGCCTCGTCGATCAGCAATACGAAAGGGCTGCTGAGACACTCGCATTGATTACCGAATCCGGCGGTCAGGGGTTCGTCTGTACGGGTGACATCACGGACGCAGCCGTGTGCGCGCGAATCGTCGAAGAGACCGTTGAGCGATATGGTGGCCTGGACATACTCGTGAACAACGTCGGAATTTCAGGCGCACCGGGACGGTTGCAGGATATCGACGAGGCGTCGTGGGACCGCGTGATGGACGTGAACCTGAAGAGCACATTCCTGATGAGTCGCAGTGCCGTGCCAAAGATCGTGGCGCGCGGAGGCGGGGCAATCGTCAATATCAGTTCGGTTGCCGGCATACGCAGTCACGGGTCAGCCGCGTACGGTTCATCGAAGGCAGGCATGGTTGCGTTCACGCGCGAATTAGCGGTGATGTACGGCCGTGAACATGTGCGTGCCAACGCCATCGCGCCGGGGCACATCTTTACACCCATGGTGCAGAGCATGCTCAATGAGAAGGCGCGCGAGCGGCGCCGCAAGATCGCACCACTTCCGCTGGAAGGAGACGCGTGGGATGTTGCGTCTGCCGCGCTGTTTCTCGCCAGCGACGAGTCGCGGTTTATTACCGGCTCATGCCTGCCGGTGGACGGCGGAGTGACGGAGATTGCGGCACTTGCTGCTTACGATCTCGTTGGACAGTAGTTGGGACACACTCGCTCGGCGCGTGCGCCGTTTATTGTGCTGCGCGCGCGAATTGAACATATCGCGCGAGTGTGCTCAGGCACCTGAGTGCACTTGATGAGGCACGCTGGGTCGATGTGGTTCAGGACGGCAGCGGGGAGGCGCACTGTTCGAAGCGCGTGCAAGCCGAAGCGCAATTCCTCGCGGGGTGCACCGCGTTGCATACACCGGCGATCCCTGAAGCAGATGACGCACAGTCCACCACGTGGGCGCGCGAGCGGCCAGCCGAAGACGCGAACGTCTATCTTATCGGGCAACGACTGTTTCGACTGTCGACGCACATCGACCGGGCGCTCAAAGAGGCAGCTGCAAGCCAGGGCGTTCTGGCTGCCGAGTTGTTGCTGCCGGACCAACCGGTGGTTTCAGGGCCACCGTATATACAGTCGCCGACGCAGCTTCAGACGCCTCTGACGACGACACTTGGCGGCATCGCGAAGCGCGCAAACGTCGGAGCAGTTGGGCCTTGTGAAGCGAACGCCGGACCTGCGGACGGACGCCGAGTTCTCGTGCGAATAAAGCCGCGAGCGCGCAAATTCCTGGAGAACATTCTCCACACGTCGGGTCCCCTTGAGATGTTTCAGTGGTCGCCGCTCTGAGCCGCATTCACCATCTCTACCGTTCATATTGTTATACGACATTCATTTATATATACTCCTCGCTGTCACCTACGGAGGATGCTGGAAGCGATTCCCGTGTTGATGGCGCCCTCGACGGGCGAGAGTCCAACGAGCATGGCGACGTTACGAGGCCAGGGAGAGAGCGGGGATGGCGGAAGGGAATCAGCAAGTGCATGGCCCACGCGAGTCGATGGAATACGACGTGGTGATCGTCGGTGGCGGCCCCGCCGGGCTGTCTGCCGCGATCCGCCTGAAGCAGCTGGCCGCGGAGAAAGGCGCTGAGATCGGCGTCTGCGTGCTGGAGAAAGGCTCGGAAATCGGGGCGCATATCCTCTCGGGCGCGGTCATGGACCCGCGCGCCCTGAACGAGCTGATGCCAGACTGGAAAGAGCAAGGCGCACCGCTGAACGTGCCCGTGACCGAGGACAAGTTCCTTTTTCTTTCCGAAACGGGGGCTACGGCTGTGCCGAACTGGGCGCTGCCTGACAACTTCAAGAACCACGGCAACTACGTCATCAGCCTCGCCAACGTCACGCGCTGGCTGGGCCAGCAGGCCGAAGCCCTGGGCGTCGAAATCTTCCCGGGCTTCCCCGCTGCCGAAGTGCTCTACAACGACGACGGTTCCGTGAAGGGCGTCGCCACCGGCAACATGGGTGTCGGCAAGGACGGCGAGCCCACCGAGAACTTCCAGCTCGGCATGGAGCTGCACGCCAAGTACA